>DATJMG010000082.1:0-6926 GCA_035508835.1 Puia sp. | reverse complement strand
GGAAATATTTCACTACCTATAGCAATTTATCGACGGTGTCGGTCACCAAAGGCGAGAAGGTGCATACGGGACAGATCGTAGGTCAGGTCGACTCGAAAGGACAACTGGATTTTGTCGTGTCCGATGAGAAGGGGATCAATTACGATCCGGAGCGGTGGTTGCGGCGGTAGGGGGTGGAGCGGGTCGCGGCGCTGGGGGCGGATGGGTCTCGGCTTGGGAGTGGCGGATGGGTTGCGGTGGGTGTCAGGGTTTTTTGGTCATCAGTTGGGTGAGGCCGTATGGTGCGATGACATTGATATTTCCGTCGGCGTCGGTCGCTATGGGGATGCGGGTGAAGGCGCCGTGATAGTACCAGAAGTATTGGTCGGAGATGCGTTGCGGGTGTTCCTGGTAGGATTTTTCCATATAATCTTTTGTCAGCTGGATATATTTTACAAAATCGACCGGTTTGTCGTGGCTGATCTTGCATAGGGTGACGAGACCCTTGTTGGGGATGGCGATGGCGCAACCCCAATCGCCGATGAGCTCCGGCGAATTCTTCTCCAGATCGAGCGCGTAGCTGGCGGCATAGTCTTCATTTGCAAGGATAGAGACCTCCACTTCAACGCCCTGAAATTCGCTGGTCCTGGTGACCTTTTCCACCTGTTGGCTGTCGACATTGTCCAGGGCGACCCGGAAGATCCCGGCCTTCTCTTTTTTCCAGCCGTCAAACATCTTTCGCTGCACCGGCGTGAATGCGCCGGGGAGATCGAGCATGAGAACTGTATACGTGCCTTCCAGATCCACCCGGGTGACAAGCGGGTCCGGGCCACCGCGCTGGTCCACCATCTCCTGCGGGTAGATCCGCACGGCCAAAAATTTTTTTACGCTCTCGTAATTGGCGGGATCGATCTTCGACTGCGCATCGATGGAAGAAAAGAGCTGTCTGAAGTGTTCCCTGATTATTGCCGGCCAGGCCGATGTGTCCCTGACCGCAACGCATTTCAGGATGAGGTTGTCGAGGTTCAGTTCCCCTGTGTCCGCCCCGACCCGAACCCGGATCGTCCCGCCTTCGACGGATATCACCTGATACCGGTCCGTGACGACGGCCACTGCCGTATCCACGAGGAAACGGTAGTCTTCCCGGCTGATGTTGTTCCCGAGCCCGGCGGGGATATCATAACGGATCGTCTGGCCGAAGCCCGCAACGCGAAAACAAGTGAAAGCAGCCACAAGAAGGATCGTCCGCATGATAATTCGGTAAGGTGCGCTCGAAATATACGAAGAATGCAGATCACTCCGTACGCAAACTGTCGGCGGGATTTGCGGAAGCGGTCCGAACAGTCTGAAAGCTTACCGTTATCAGCGCGATCCCCACCGCTGAAAGTCCTGCAAGCCCAAAAAGCCACCAGGGCATATCGGTCCGGTACACAAAATCCTGCAGCCAGCCCTTCAGAAAATACCAGGCCACCGGCATGGCGATGACAAAGGCGAGGGCGACGGGCCAAAGGAAGTCCACCGTGAGCATTCTGAAAATGCGCGCCACACTGGCGCCCATGACCTTGCGGATACTGATCTCCTTCTGTCGCTGTTCGGCCGCAAAGGTCGCCAGACCCAGCAGACCCATGCAGGAAATGGATATCGCCATGATCATCGCCAGCCGCATAAGCCCCGAAAGGCGTTGTTCCTCGCGGTATAGATTGGCGATATCGTCATCGAGGAAACTGTAGGTGAACTTTTCATCCGGATAGATCGCGCGCCAGATCTTTTCGACCTGTGCGAGTACGGTCGAGATGGCCGCGGGTTGCCGCGCCGTCGCCGCGAGCCGGATGCTTATTTCACTCCCGGATCTGTCGTAGTCGATGAACAAGGCCGGGATGGACTGATGGAAGGGGAGGGAATGGAAATCAGCGACGACGCCGACGATGGTACCGAGACTGCTGCGGCCCGACGTTTTTCTGAAACCGGGCTGTACAGGCTGCCCAAGCGCGTCCTGTGGCCGCCGGAAGCCGAGGCGCTGAGTCATCGTTTCATTAACGAGGTATTCATTCACGGAATCGTTGGCGAAGAAATTCCGCCCCGCGACGAGCCTGATCCCGAACAACCGGAGATAGTCGGTATCCCCTTCCTCGAAGTTGGCGAAGTCTACCGTGTCGTCCTTGGGTCCGTGCCAGATGAAATTCGTCGCCGACGAATATCGGGTCTCCGGAAGTTGTCGGTTAAGGCTGACGATCGCGATGCCGGGGAGAGCACGCAACTCCTGCGCCAGCACATCCCGTTGCCGGACAGGCCCGAGGGCGCGGAAAGAGACGATCGCGTCCTTATCAAAACCGAGATCCGTGTTGAGGACATAGTGCAGCTGCCGCGTAACGATGACGGTGCCCATGATGAAGATGAGCGAGATGCTGAACTGGAAGACGATGAGGGCGCGGTGCAAATAGCGATTCGGCAGGAGGGCGCGAGTTGCCAGGCCTTTGAGGCTCAGCACGGGTAGTAGCGCGGAGATCACTTTTGCCGGATACCAGCCGGCCAGCAGGGAAGTGACGACCGTAATGCCGGACAGGAAGAGCAGGGCGGGAATCGTCAATTCAAGCCGCAGACCGGGCGGCATCCATTGGTGCAGCAGGGTGATGACCGGCGGAGTGATCAGCAGCGAGAGGATCACCGCCAACAGCGTGAGCACGAACGTCTCGCCGAGGAACTGGAGGGCAATGTCCCCTCGCCGGCCGCCCAGCACTTTCCGGATGCCGACCTCTTTGGTCCGTTGCAGCGACTGGGCTGTAGACAGGTTGACAAAGTTGACCACTGCGAGTAACAAGATAAAAACGGCGATCCCCATGAGGCCGTACAGGGTGGGTAGATCGGCCTTGCGCGAATAATCGTCGTGATAGGCGGCGTCGAAATGGATATCGGCCAACGGCTGCAACGCAAACGTGCGGGGATCCCCTGGTCGCGCAAAATAGTATTTTTTGACAAAGGCAGCGAATTGCGGTTCGACCTGCGCCGGCTTCGTACCCTTGTTGAGCAGGGCGAAGGCCTGGTCGAAGCCGATCGCGCCCCGGGGGTCGCGCGGATAGTCAAGGCCCGCGAAGCTTCGGTCGGTGGGACACGAAATAAAGTCGCGGAATCCGAAATCTGTGGGCCGGTCCCAATCCTTTACTACGCCGGAGACATAAGTGCGGAGGGAATCGTCATAGATCACTTGCCTGCCGATGGCCTCCTGCGGCGTGATGGGTCCGAAATAATGTCTCATCTCATTTGCCGTAAGTACGACCCGGTAAGGATCGTTGAGACTGGTCGCCGGATTCCCGGCCAGCCATTCATACCGGAAGATGCGGAAATACGGTGCATCGGTCAGGATGATCGGCGAGGGTGTGCCGTCGGGAGGATAGTCAAATTGCTTTTTCTGCTGCCCGTTGCCATCCCCGGGGATGGTCACCTTGGCCCGGAAAGTGGAGAACCCCGATATAGCCTCGAAGCCTGTCACTTCCTGGCGAAGGGGCCCCGGCTGCGGTGGGTAAAGGCTCCTTTGGGGCCCATGGGAATGGTGGTTCACCGCGGTAACGATGCGATAGATGCGGTCACCGTTGGGGTGGAAATGGTCGTAACTCAATTCGAAGTGGGTGATCAGGAAAATGATCAGACAGGAAGTCAGGCCGATGGCGAGGCCCAGGATGTTTATCCCGGCGTGGACCTTGTGCTTCCACAATTTACGGATCGCGATCAGCCAGTAGTTCTTTAGCATGCGTGTTGAATTATGTGGGAAGGTACAGGGTTGATCGGTTATTCACTCCGCAGCGCTTCGACCGGGTTTTTGATCGCGGCCTTGATCGCCTGGACGCTGACGGTCAGCAGCGCAATGACGACGGCTGCCAGACCGCAAATGCCGAAGATCCACCACGGCACCGTCGTTCGGTAAACAAACCCTTCCAGCCACCCGTGCAGGAAATACCAGGCCACCGGCGCAGCGATGACAAAGGCCAGCGCGACGGGCCAGAGGAAGTCCATCGTGAGCATGCGGAAGATGCGAACGACGGTGGCGCCCATGACCTTGCGGATACCGATCTCCTTTCGGCGCTGTTCAGCCGCGAAGGTGGCGAGACCCAGCAGCCCCATGCACGAGATCGCGATGGCGATGATCATGGCGAGGCGCATCAGGCCCGAGAGGCGTTGTTCCTGCTGGTAGAGACTCGCGATCTTGTCATCGAAGAAGGTGTAGGAGAACTTGTCGTGGGGGTAGGTGGCTTGCCAGACTTTTTTGACGCGGGCGAGTACCGCCGCTGCGGCTTCCGGTTGCCGCGCTGCGGGCGCCAGGCGGATGCTGATCTCATACAACGCGGGGTCATAAAAGAGGCAGATCGGCGAAATGACCTCATGCAGTGAAGTGGAATGGAAATCCCGGACAACGCCGACGATCGTGCCTTTGAAGGGGCCGCGGGCCATTTGGGAGCCGGGAGGGGGCAGGCGGCCCATACCGTAATCTACCGGTTGATCAATGGCGTCCTGCGGGCGCCGGAACCCGAGCTGGCGAGCCATCGTTTCATTGATGACATATTCATAGACCGAGTCGTTGGCTTCGAAATTACGGCCGGCGACCAGCGGTATCCCGAACAACCGGAAATAGTCGGTATCGGCGCGAATGCAGCCGGCCATCGCCGTATCATTCTGCGGACCATGATAAATAAAGGGGCCCATGCCGTGGAATACGTCTTGCGGCATATTCTCGTTGCGGCTGACCAGCGCGATACCGGGGATCTCGCGAAGCTGCTGCGCGAGAACTTCCGCGCTCTCGAACTGCCCGTCGGTATCGAACGTGACGATAGCGTCCTTGTCAAACCCGAGATCGGTATTGAGGACATAGTGCAGCTGCCGGGCGACGACCACGGTGCCGATGATAAACAAAAGCGAGATCGTGAATTGGAAAACGATCAGCCCGCGGTGGAGAAGGCGGTTGGGCTTCAGGTCGCGGGTAGCCTGGCCCTTGAGGCTCAGCACGGGCAGCAGGGCAGAGATGACCTTTGCCGGGTACCAGCCGGCCAGCAGTGCGGTGACGACCGTGATGCCGGCGAGGAAGAGCAGGGTAGCGATCGAAGGGTGGAAACTGAGGCCCGGCGGCATGTAGGCATCCAGCAGCCGCATCACCGGCGCGGTGATCAGCAGCGAAAGGATCGCCGCCAGAAAGGTGAGCACGAGTGTCTCCCCGAGGAACTGGAAGACGATCTGCTTGCGGCGGCTGCCCAGCACTTTGCGGATGCCGACCTCTTTGGTGCGTTGCAGGGATTGAGCGGTGGAGAGGTTGACGAAATTGATCACGGCCAGCAGTAGAATGAAAACGGCGATCCCCATGAGACCGTATAGGGTGGGCAGGTGTGCCTGACGGGAATAGTCATCCGTATAGTCTTCGTTGAAGTGGACGTCGGCGAGCGGCTGCAGCGTCAGGAAATTCCGGGGCTTGCGCGGCGGAGGCTTGGGTCCGGCCGGTGCAGGCCTGGCACCTGGCGGAATGGCGTTGGGTCCGGCCGGCGCGGGCTGGGGTCCGCCGGGCATGGCCCTGGGCCCGCGCGGCGCAGGCTGATATTTCTGCAGGATGCCGGGGAACTGCCGCTCCACTTGCGCAACCGTCGTACCCTTGTCAAGCATGACAATGCCCTGGGAAGAGGTGCCGACAATATTCCACTCATCGAGAAGGTAGTCTTTTCTCATTGCGGCGGTCCGCACCGTGCTGTAAGAGATAAAGTCGCGGAAGGCAAAGTCCGTATTCTGGTCCCAATCCGCTACCACGCCGGAGACGTAGGCCGGAATGGTATCCCTGTCCACATAGATCACCTCCCGCCCCATGGCATCCGCCGGGGAGATATTGCCGAAAAACTGCCGGACCTCCTTTGCGGAGAGTACGACCCGATAGGGGTCATTGAGGGCTGTCGCGGGATTGCCTGCGAGCCATTTGTATTGGAAGATGCGGAAATATTGCGGATCCGTGATGATGACCGGGGCGGCTTCGTCCTGGGATGCCGCTTCGAACTGTTTGGCGGGCTGGCGGGGATCTCCAGCCGGAACGATTATCGTGGGACTTGAAGTCAAAAAAGCGGATACCGTGCAGCCTGTCAATTCCTTTTGCATGGTAGGCGCCAGCGGGCCGGGAATGGCGGCGCCAAAGTGCTCACCATGCAAGTTTTCCCCATTGTGCCGGTGGACGAGGCGGTAGATGCGGTCGCCGCCCGGATGGAAGCGGTCGAAACTGAGCTCAAAACGGGTGATGAGGAAGATGATCAGGCAGGAGGTGATGCCGATGGCGAGGCCGAAGACATTGATCGCCGCGTGGACCTTGTGCTTCCACAATTTGCGGATCGCGATGAACCAGTAGTTCTTTAGCATGTGTGTTGGATTATGGGTGAAGGTACAATGATGTCTGGTTACTCGTTACGGAGCGCGTCAACCGGATTCCGGATGGCGGCCCGGATCGCCTGTACGCTCACCGTCAGCATGGCAATGGCGACTGCCGCCAGTCCGCAAAACCCGAAGATCCACCACGGCACCGTCGTTCGATAGACAAACCCCTCCAGCCAACCGTGCAGGAAATACCCCGCCACCGGCGCGGCGATGACAAAGGCCAGGGCGACCGGCCAGAGGAAGTCCACCGTCAGCATCCGGAAAATGCGCACCACACTGGCGCCCATGACCTTTCGGATACTGATCTCTTTTTGTCGCTGTTCTGCCGCGAAAGTGGCCAGACCCAGCAGCCCCATACAAGAAATAGAGATGGCTATGATCATGGCCAGTCGCATCAACCCCGAGATCCGCTGTTCCTCCTGGTAGAGATCGGCGATATCATCATCGAAGAAGCTGTAGGAAAACTGTTCATGGGGATAGGTCGCCTGCCAGATCTTATCTACCTGTGACAGCACCGTCTCTATGCTCTCGGGCTGCCGGACCCCGGGGGCAAGCCG
>DATJMG010000081.1:0-44080 GCA_035508835.1 Puia sp. | reverse complement strand
CCAGGCGCTGATCTCCGGCTCCTATACGCTGATCAGTGAAAGTATGCGGCTGAACCTGTGGCCCAAGCTCCGGATCAGCTACCCGACGGAGGAGCGGGGCCAGTCCTATATCCCGGCCATCAACCTGCTGCTGTTCCTCGGCTGCTCCGGGATCGTCATCTATTTTCAAAGCTCCGCCCATATGGAAGCGGCCTATGGACTGGCGATCACGCTTTGCATGCTGGCGACGTCGATCCTGTTCTCCAACTACCTGATCAGCCGCCGCACCCCTTCGGTGCTGATCTACCTGTACCTGGCCGTTTACCTGACCATCGAGCTGAGCTTCCTGTTTGCCAACCTGCAAAAATTCCCGCACGGCGGCTTTGTGACCTTCATCGTCGGCGGCGGGTTGTTCGGTGTCATGTATGTGTGGTTCAGGGCCCGCAAGATCCGGAACCGCTATGTCGAGTTCGTCCGGATGGAGAATTATATCCCGCAAATCCAGGAACTAAGTAACGACAGGACCGTCGGCAAGTATGCGACGCACCTGGTATATATGACCAGCGCGGACAATCCAAAGGAGATCGAGCATAAGATCATCTACTCCATTCTGAACAAGAAGCCAAAGCGGGCCGACATCTATTGGTTTGTCCACGTAGACACGATGGACGAGCCATACACGGCGGAATACAGCGTCGATCACATCATTCCCAACGATATCATCCGGGTGGAGTTCCGGCTGGGTTTCCGGGTCGAGCCCAAGATCAGTCTTATGTTCCGAAAAGTCGTTGAGGATCTGGTCAATAACCGGGAGGTGAATGTGACCAGCCGCTACGAATCGCTGGAGCGAAATAATGTGGTGGGCGATTTCCAGTTTATCGTGATGGAAAAATTCCTGAGCCAGGATAACGAATTGCCTTTTTATGAGCGGGTGATCATGAAGCTGTATTTCTGGCTGAAAGAGCTGAGCCTGTCGGAAGAACGGGGTTTCGGGCTCGACCCGTCGAATGTCACGATCGAGAAATTCCCGCTGATCGTCTCGCCGGTGCCCAATTTCAACCTCAAACGGATCGAAAGTGAATAAGCGGCTGATCTGGAGATGGACCAAAATAACCCTGCTGCTATATGGCATTATCGGCATCGTCCTTTACCATACGCAGAGCTATTATCTTTGGCATCCCACGGCAGTTTCCGCGTCGGCGGTCTATTCATTCGGCGGCCAGCCGCATACCGAAGTGAACATTCCCTATGACAAGACGACAAACCTGGACCTGGTAGGGTTCAGGGCAACCGACCGCCCCCCGGACAGTCCGGCGAAAGGGGTAGTGCTCTATTTCCATGGCAACAGCGGGAATGTAGCGCATTATAGTTCTGCAGCCTCCGACTTCACCCGTCATGGCTATGAATGCTGGATATGGGATTACCCGGGATTTGGCAAAAGTACCGGAGAATTCAGCGAGCAGAAGCTATACGATTATGCGTTAACGTTATACAGGCTGGCCCGCAGCCGGTGGCCGACGTCAAAGATCATCCTTTACGGCCGGAGCATGGGCACAGGCATTGCGGCGGAGCTGGCGGATATCCGCGACTGCCGCCGGCTGATCCTGGAGTCACCCTGTTACAGCCTGGAATCGCTGGGTTATCATTATTTGCCGATCTACCCCTGGGGGCGCATGCTTCACTATCATTTCCCAGTCTACTCCCATCTCCCGCAAGTAACGGCGCCGATCACGATCTTCCACGGCACGAAGGACCGGACCTTCCCCTATAGCAACGCATCACGGCTGAAGCCGTTGCTCAAACCGGGCGATGAATTTGTTACCATCGACGGCGGCGGGCATAACGATCTGGAGGACTATCCTTTATTCAGGGAAAAACTGGATTCGGTGCTGGACCGGTGACGTGGACAAAAGGACTGAAACGATCTTCCCGTGCGGCAGGAAGAAAATAATAATTCTGTGAAGGGATCTGGCCTTCCGCATACACATCCACGGAGGTCAGGCCTTCTGCCATCAGGGTATACGCCCGATAGTCAAATGCCCGCAGCAATTCAAAAAGCCGGATCAGCAACGCGCGGTCAAACAACTCGCACAGCAGCATCGGACGATGCGTCTCAAGCGTCCGGGTCATCGATGCAAAAACCTGGTACTCGAACCCTTCGACGTCGCATTTGATATAATCCACCCGCGGGAGCCGGTGAAAAAGCCGGTCGCCGGATTCGTTCTTCACTTTTTCCGATCCGACAAACTCCAGGTGTTCGTTGTTCTCTTTGATCCGCGCAAAGGCAAACCGGCGGGTGTCGCCAAGCCGGGGAATGCCCATTTCCACATATTCGCCGCTGCCGCCCAGGGCCACCTGGTAAAGGGTAACGTTGGTTGCTTTCTTTCGTTGCAGAAGGCGTTGCAGGGTACCATGGAACGGGGTCATCGGCTCGACGGCAAACACTTTACCGGTATTCCCCGTCAGGCGGCTCAACTCGACCGTATAATAGCCGAGGTGTGCGCCGATGTCGATACAATAATCTCCCGGCCGAACGATCTTTTTGAGGAAATAGACATCCTGGTATTCCTTGCCGAGGAGACCGGTACGGTATAACCGCTGAAAAGCGCCGGCAAGGAGCGCCAGGTATCGTTTTTCGCCCAGGACGTTCAGCAGAACTTTCTTGATCGCCATAAGGGCTGCAAGCTAAAGATTTTCGGGCTAATGTTCCGCAGGCTAGATAGGAATGACGTTTGCGTTCCTGTTGAGACGCACTTTTTCCGGAATGGACTGAATGATCTCCTCTTTGAGCGCCGCTACGAGCCGTTGCTTGACGAAATCCCGGTGAACGACAAGACTGACCTCCCGCATCGGCGCAGGCCGTTTGAAGTGGCGGATCAATTGCTGTTGCCGGCCGCTAAGATCGATCGCCGCGAGCTCGGGGAGGATCGTGATGCCGTCGTTCAGCTCGACCATCCGGCGCAGTGTCTCCAGGCTCCCGGCCTCATAGTCGAAATGACTGCCTTCCTTGCTGGCTTTCCGCAGTTCGCAAAGCCGGACGATCTGGGATCGAAAGCAATGACCTTCTTCGAGCAGCCACAGTTTGGCGGGGTCGATATCCTGGGCAAGCATATAGGTCTTCTTGTAGGCGGCATTCTTGCGGGAGACATAGACCAGCAGCTCCTCGTAAAAAAGCACCTGTTCGCGAATGCCTTTCTCCTGGAGCGGAGTAACGAGGATGCCGACGTCTATCCGGCCTTCCCGGAGCCGGGAGATGACCATTTCGGTTGTCATTTCATTGACGACCAGTTTGATTTGCGGGTACTTCGACGTGAAACCCGGAATGAAAAGCGGCAAGAGGTAAGGGGCGAGGGTAGGAATGATCCCGATGCGCAGTTCGCCCGTCAGAATGCCTTTTTTTGCCTGGACGATCTCCCCGATCAATTGTTGTTCACTGAGTATCCTGCGCGCCTGATCGATGATCTCCCGGCCGGCTTCGGTGGGAATAACGGGCTGTTTGCTGCGGTCGAAGATGGTTATTCCCAGTTCCTGTTCGAGCTTGTGCACCTGCATGCTGAGCGTGGGCTGGGTGACAAAGCAATGGCCGGCGGCGACGGCGAAATGCCGGTAGGTGTCGACAGCAACGATGTATTCCAATTGTACGAAGGTCATCCGATAGGTTATATCTATACAAAGATAAAACTAATCGACGGATCTAATAGTAATTGAAGATGATCGTAGCGGCGGAAGCGCCGGCGCCGGAAGTCAGCCTGGCGGCACACCCTATGCTGTCCGTTGTCAGCGTATAAGTGAGACTGGGTATATTCAACGGCGCGAACGATTCACTGCGGGATGCGGCGTGCTGCTGCCGGAATTACTCTTTTTACAGGAGCACACAACACAGAGGCCGAGAGCAAGACAAAAGGGTCAACAAGGCAGAATGGCGGTTTTTTCATTAGTCTTTAATGAGTATAATAAGTCAAAAATAGTAATTTAGGCCAGAATTCAAAATGGCGAACCATGACAAAAAAATTTTTGATTATCTTATTCTCAGGCGTTATCGCTGCTGGTCAGCTCCGGGCGCAGCCGCGCAGGATCGACACGGTAGCCGTCGCGATCCTCGACAAGATGAGCGCGGTGATCGGGGAGCTGTCATCATGCAGCGTCAATATCCGGTCCAATTATGATATCAGCACCAGGGAATTGGGACTGATCAAACATTCGGACGAGCAGCAGCTCTTTATCCATGGACCCAATCAATTGCTGTTAAAGTCGGAAGGCGACCAGGGAAGCCGGGATTTTTATTTTGACGGCAAAACCCTGACCTATTACTCCATGGACAGGAATCAATACGGCCAGATCAGTGCGCCGCTGAACGTTGTGGACATGATCGATACGGTCAACAAGATGTACGGGATCGAATTCCCTGCTGCCGACTTCTTCTACCCCACCTTTGTCGATGATATTCTCGGCGATTCGAAGACGCTCGTCTACCTGGGGTTGACGAAAGTCGATAATAAAGAGTGCTATCATATCGCCGGCACTACGCCCGATAAAACCTTTCAATTCTGGATCGCCGATGATGCCTTCACCCTGCCGGTTAAAATGGTGATCATCTACACCAATAAAGTAGAGCGTCCCCAATATGAAGCAATCCTCAGCGACTGGCAGGTCAATCCCAGTCTTCCGGATGCCTTGTTCACCTTCACCGCTCCCCATCGCGCCAGGAAGGTAAAGCTGATGCCCCTGAGCGCTAAAAAGTAAATCACCATCAAACTACCGTTATGCAAACACCTTTTAAATATAGTCTGATCCTTCTTACTGCCACGATTGCGCTGATCATGACCGGTCCGCAACAGGGCATAGCCCAGCGATTCAATCACGGCGGCGGCGGTGGCGGCGGCCGGCCGGCTGCCCCTGCCTATCACCCGGCGCCTGTTTCACGGCCGGCGCCTGCGGTCCGCCAGGCTCCTGCACCGTCACGACCGGTCGAAAGCAGGCCCGTTGAGAACAGGCCCGTTGAAGAGCATCCAACGATAAATGGCGGAAGCCGGAATTTCGGCAATCATGATTACAGCCGTCCCGTCACCGTTCACAATACGGTCAATGTCCGGAATAATGTAACCGTACGGGACAACGTGAACGCCTATCATACCGGGGGCTATCGGGGTATCCATCCTTATTACTATCACCCCTATCGCCCCTATGCCTGGGGACCGCACTGGCACCCGGTGGGCTTCTTCCTGAGCGCGCTGGCAGCCGATGCCATCTGGTTCAACTTTAACAATACGCGCTATTGGTATGATGACGGCTGCTTCTATCTGCCCCAGAACGGAGGTTATGACGTTGTTCCCGCTCCGATCGGTGCGATCGTCGCCGCGCTCCCGCCAGGGTATGAAACGACGGTGGCGGCAGATGGTGTTACCTATTACTATTTTGCCGGCGTGTTCTATGTCCTTACCGGTCAGGGATACCAGGTCGTGGCGGCACCGCCCGGCGCGGTAATCTACCAGCTGCCTGATGGCGCAGTAGACCAGCAGGTCGACGGCCAGGATTTCCTGGTTTACAACAATACCTGGTATGAGCCGATCTCGCAGGATGGACAGGATGCCTATGAGGTAGTGCCGCCGCCGGGACAATAAAGGCTGACGCTTTCACCGGTGATGGACAGCTGATGGGGGACGCCCATCCGCAGGGCTACATTATAGCCGTCATGCCCGACCGGAAAGCCAAAGCAGACCGGGTAGTCATATTCCCCGATCACATCCCGGATAATCTCCGCTGCCGTTGCGCCGAAAGGCCGGCTCGTGTCCTTCCCCCCGGTGAAGCTCCCGACGATCAGCCCGGCTAGACGGTCGAGGCGGCCGCTCCGCTGAAGCTGGCGGAACATGCGGTCTATGTTATAAAGATATTCTCCCACGTCTTCGATGAAAAGGATCTTTCCGGCCGTCGGCGCCGCTGAAGCCGTACCGGTCAGATGGGCCAGCAAAGCCAGATTGCCGCCCGTTACCGGTGCGCTGACCTGACCGGGCCGATTGAAGGGGTGCGGGTCGCAGCGATAATTAAGGTCCTCCCCTTCCAGTGCCTGCCGGAGCGATTGTACATAAGGCCCTTCCGCCCCGCCGTCATTGAAGGCTGCCGCCATCGGTCCGTGCAGGGTGGCGATCCCGAAGTTGGCTTCGATATGGGCGTGCAGCAGCGTGATATCGCTGTAACCAACGATCCATCGCGGGCTTTCGCGAAAGCAGGCGAAGTCGATGCGGTCGATGATCCGGGTAAGCCCATAGCCCCCGCGGCCGCAGAGGATGGCTTTAATGTCCGGGTCATCGAGCATTTGCTGAAGGTCCGCCAGGCGCTCTTCATCGGTCCCTGAAAAATAATTCGTGGATCCGCTGCGGAGGGTAGCGCCGATCTTCACCCGGTATCCCCATTGGTGTAAAGTATCGATGCAGGTTTGTGCTTTTTCCGGCGCCAGGTATCCGGCAGGGCAAACGATGGCAATGGTATCCCCCGGGCGAAGGTATGGCGGAAGACGGATCAAGACAAGCCGGATTGAGTGAGCGGGTTGGGTTGGACGGCCTCGGTCAGGGTAACCTGATCGGTCCCGACAGCAAGGGTATGCGGGACTCCATATTTAAAGGCATAGTTCTCCTTCTGATGACCGACCGGAAAGTCGAAACACACGGGGTAGCTGTAGGATCGGACCCTTTCGGTGACGATGTCATAGACGGTATGGCCGAATTCTTCACCCGGGTCGTCGGGCTTGACCTTGAAGCCGCCGACGATCAGCCCGCTGAGCCGGTCCAGCTTCCCGGTCCGTTGGAGGTGCCAGAACATCCGGTCGATACTATAGAGATATTCACCGGTGTCTTCGACGAAAAGGATCTTGCCGGCCGTATCGATATCACTGCGGGTCCCGGCCAGCGTCTCGATCGTTTTCAGGTTGCCGCCTACCAGCTGACCTTCGGCGGTACCGGTGCGGTTGAGCTGGTTAGGTGCCGTCGTGTATTTCATCTTCCCGCTCCCGCTGAGCGCCTGGCGGAGGGAAAGGATGGAGGCAACCTGGACCGGTTCGGCTTTCGCCCAATCATCCGGAAAACTGTTGCACATTTTCGAGTGGATCGAAGCGATATGAAAATTGGCATGGATGTGGCAAAGCAGGACGGTGATGTCGGAAAAGCCGATGACCCATTTCGGATATTTCAGCAAGGGCGAGAAATTCAGCTGGTCGACGATGTGGACCGACCCATAGCCGCCGCGGGCGCACAGGATCGCTTTGACCTCGGGATCGTCGAGCATCTGCTGGAAATCGGCCAGGCGTTCGGCATCGGTGCCGCCATAGATAAAGTCCTTTTTTCCGACGGTGCTGCCGGTGAGCGTCTTGAAGCCCCAACTTTCGATCTGTTGAACTGCGGGCTGGATCTCTGCTACCGTGATATCACCTGCAGGGCAGGTAATGCCGATGGTATCGCCGGGTTTGAGATAGGGCGGGATCAGCAGGGGTTGCAGGGTGGACAGCGCGGACAGGGATTGTCCTGCGTGGAGTGAAACAGAAGCGTTTGCGCGGCGGGAAGCAGAAGCGTTTGCGCGGGCAGCGCCGAGAACGCTCAGGCCCAGTACGGAAGTGAGAAAGTTTTTTCGATTCATGTTAACATTATGCTTTACATTACGCCGCGTTAAATTTACTACTTTTAACACATGCGTTTTGAAATAGCAATCTTTATAGGGTTGTTGTCGGGTATCGGGCACGGATTGCAAGCGCAGGATTTGAGTGGGCAATGGACGGGGACGGCTTCCGGCGAGGGGTCGGACACGAAGCACAAAATTGTCTTAACGATCACGGAGAGCGATTCGGCTATTGCCGGCGTGCTGCATTGGTATTCTCCCGAGACACAATATATCCGGCATCTGATCATCAGCGGGCGGTTCTACGGCAAAGATTCCGTGATAACGATCCGTGAAGACAGCGCCGATGATCCGGATGCCGGGTTTCATGTTCTGTATTACCGGCGGACGCCGGGACGGCGTGATTTGCTCGAAGGTCAGTGGGCCATTGCACCAGGACCGCAGTCGGCCAAAGCAGATAACCTGGCGATCCGCCTGGAAAAGAAAGCGCCGCCGTTCATTCCATTTGCCCTGCCGAAAAAGAAGAAGGATTCTGCACAACTGAAGGTCTTGCTGGACCGGCAGACACCCGTCGTAGCCTCCATCCCGATCCGCGGAACGGACACCGTGAAGGTCGAGCTGTATGATAACGGGGAGATCGATGGCGATTCCGTCAGTCTCTATTTGAATAACGATCTGTTGCTGCAGCACTATAAGCTGACCGCGCAAGCCAAAGTGCTGCTGGTGCCGATCGACAAGAGCCTTTCGGTCAACCGGCTGGTGCTGTTCGCCGAGAACCTGGGCAGCATCCCGCCCAATACAGCCCTGATGGAGGTCACCGTGCATGGAAAAACATACGAGCTGTTCCTGTCGACCGACTATAAACGCAATGCCTGCATCGAGTTCGAATTGCAGGAGTGAGGGGAAGATCGTAATTTTGCAGTCCCAACGGACGTTCGGTCCGTCGGCCGAATAGTATGAATCAACCGAAACGATACCTGATCACGGCGGCGCTGCCTTATGCGAACGGGCTGAAACACATCGGTCACCTCGCGGGAGCGTACCTCCCTGCGGATATCTATGTCCGGTACCTGCGGGCACTGAAGCGGGATGTAGTCTTCATTTGCGGAAGCGATGAGCACGGCACGGCTATCCCGATCCAGGCGATGAAAGAGGGGACGACGCCGAGGGCGATCATCGATAAATATCACGCCATCATCAAGCAAAATTTCGCTGACCTGGGGATCTCATTCGATATCTATCACCGCACCAGCGAGCCCATTCATCATGAGACCGCACAGGAATTTTTCACGGCATTGAACGGCAGGGGAGAGCTGGAGGTGAAGGAGAGCGAGCAATATTATGATGAAGAAGCCAAAACCTTTCTCGCGGACAGATATATCGTCGGAACTTGCCCGGTTTGCGGTAATCCCCGGGCATACGGCGACCAATGCGAGAATTGCGGGACGTCGCTAAGTCCCGAAATGTTGATCGAGCCCCACAGCACCCTGAGCGGCAAACCGCCGGTGAAACGCAGCACCCGTCACTGGTATTTACCGTTGAACCGGTACGAATCATTTCTGCGGGAATGGATATTGGGCGGGCATAAGGACGACTGGCGGGCGAATGTGGTCGGGCAGTGCCGGAGCTGGATCGACGGCGGCCTGCAACCCCGGGCGGTGACCCGTGACCTGGACTGGGGAGTGAAGGTGCCGTTGCCCGAAGCGGAGGGGAAGGTGCTGTATGTATGGTTCGATGCCCCTATCGGGTATATCTCGGCTACAAAGCAATGGGGGATCGATGCCGGTAAGAACTGGGAGCCGTATTGGTATGATAAAGACACGAAGCTGGTGCATTTTATCGGAAAGGATAATATTGTGTTCCACTGTATCATCTTTCCCATTATGCTAAAGCTGCATGGAAATATTTTGCCGGAGAATGTTCCGGCCAATGAGTTTGTGAACCTGGAAGGCGACAAGATGAGCACCAGCCGCAACTGGAAGCTGGACATGCAGGACTATATCGACGATTTCATCAAAAAGGAAAACGGCGGCCCGCATCTCGCCGACTGTCTTCGCTACTATCTCACGACGATCGCACCGGAGACGAAGGACAGCGAGTTTACCTGGAAGGGGTTTCAGAACGCCAACAACAGCGAGCTGGTCAGCAAGTTCGGGAATTTTGTCAATCGCACGTTCGTGCTGATGCATAAGCTTTGTAATGGTAAAGTACCGCCGCTGCATCCCGGGCGACTGGATGACGTGGACAGAGAGATGATTGCCGCGGTAGAAGCCGCGCCGGCAAAGGTCGCGCGACTGATCGAGGAATTTCGCTTCCGGGAAGCGCTCTTCGAAGTCATCATGCTGTCAGACCTCGCCAATAAATATATGCAGAAGAAGGAGCCGTGGATCGTCGTCCGGACACTGGCGCAACATCCGGAGAATCAGCAGCTGATCGACAATTGTCTGCATATTTGTCTCCAGGTCACGGCTAACCTCGCTATCCTGATCCATCCCTTTCTGCCGTTCACGGCCAAACGCATGTTGCACATGATGAAGGTGGTGGAGAAGATGCTGGATTGGGAGAACGCGGGAAAGATGAAGCTGCTTAGTGTGGGGTACAGTCTCCGGGCGCCGGAGCTCCTGTTCCGGCCGATCGAGGATGCGGAGGTGAAGGCGCAGATCGAAAAGCTGCAGGCGGCCGCGGCGGCGCGGGAAGGGGCGAGCGGCCCGGCGGCAACCGCGGTGGAAACGAAAGAGGTGCCGCCTGTGAAGGCAGGGATCGTTTATGATGATTTTGCGAAGCTCGACCTGCGGGTAGGTACCATCGTTGCCGCCGGGAAGGTGGAAAAGGCCGATAAATTGCTGAAGCTGAATATCGATCTCGGCAGCGAAACGCGGGTCATCGTCTCGGGAATAGCCCTGCATTTCAAGCCGGAAGAGATCGTCGGCCGCCAGGTCGTGGTCGTGGCCAATCTGGCGCCCCGGAAAATGCGGGGAATCGAAAGCAACGGGATGATCCTCATGGCGGAAGACCCTACGGGGGGGCTTCATTTTGTTCAGCCCGGCGAAAAGGTCCCCGCCGGCTCCGGCGTGAGTTAGAATCTAATATATTATAAATCAATTCACTACATAACAACGATATTTATTTCTTCCGCGGGATACTTAGTTCGGATTATTTGCGTTTACTACTTTACTAAAGGACCAAAAAAGACTGAGTAAGAATCTAATATCAAATGTCTCATGATACAGAGCCATCAATACCGAATCCTTCCATACAACCGCTACAGCTCGTTCTATCAGGAGAGAGAAAGTTTCTACCGGAGCTTTATCAATCAGTATTACCTTGATTTTGCCCATCAGATGCTGTTGCAGGAGCAACACGATCCCTATCTGACCAAGACCCTCATCGCGCCGCACGATATCCAGTTCGGGGCTACCCCCCGCCGGGTCATCTGGAAGATCGGAATGCCTTCTTTCCAGGTAAAAGACATCAACGATATCAAGGAACATAAGATCCTGTTTTACCGGACCAAGCTGCTTCGACAGAAGGCGCTGATCCAGTTCCATTTCATCAATGGCTTCTTCTATTATTCACAACTGAGCTTCCTTTCCTTCACGGAAAAGACCAATAATATCCTTTTCAATTCCATCCGCGGCAAATACGAGTGCCCCGCCTCCTATGGCACGCGGGACAAGATCCATATGACGGATATCTGCGGCAATAAGCTGATCATCGAAAAAGGGGTTTACCTTACGATCAGCTATATCACGAGCGACAGCTATCCCCGGCTGCTTATGGAAGATCAGATCAAAGAGCGGAACGAGCTGATCGACAAGGCGGATAATTACGAGATCGATCGCCTGAGCAAAATCCTTTGATCCGGGAGCAAAATCCTTTAATTTATTATTAACCAGACTTCGCCCGATCCGCAATTTTCGGCCGATAGGGATTTTTTCCCTACCTTAGCCCCATATAGTTGTTTAACTAACTAATTGAAGACCATGAACCGCATTATCAAGAAAGTAGCCGTACTGGGAAGCGGGGTTATGGGGTCCAGGATCGCCTGCCATTTTGCAGGTATCGGTGTCCAGACCCTTTTGCTCGATGTCGCACCGAAAGAGCTGACCCCGGCGGAAACAGCAAAGAACCTTAGCCTGGAGCATCCGGCGGTACGGAACCGGATCGTCAACGATGCGTTGACGGCAGCTATCAAGAGCAATCCCTCCCCTGTGTATACCAAAGATGTCGTTTCACGGATCAAGACGGGCAATTTTATCGATAATATGAAGGATATCGCGGGTTGTGACTGGGTCATCGAAGTGGTCGTGGAGCGGCTGGATATCAAGCAGCAGGTGTTTGCCGAAGTGGAGAAATATCGCCGGCCGGGTACGCTCATCACCTCCAACACGTCAGGTATTCCCATCCATCTGATGGCCGAGGGCCGGAGCGAAGATTTTAAAAAACATTTTTGCGGCACCCATTTCTTCAACCCGCCGCGATATCTGCGGCTGCTGGAGGTCATCCCGACGCCGGCGACCGATCCGGGGGTAACCGAATTCCTGCTGCATTACGGCGACCTGTACCTGGGCAAGACCACGGTACTTTGCAAGGACACGCCGGCCTTTATCGCCAACCGCATCGGCGTCTATGGCATCATGGCGATCTTTGGCCTGCTGGACAAACTCGGGTTGACGATCGATGAGGTCGACGCCCTGACAGGTCCGCTGATCGGCCGGCCCAAATCGGCGACATTCCGGACGGCTGACGTTGTGGGGATCGATACCCTGGTCAAAGTGGCCCGCGGCGTGGCGGAGAACTGCCCCAATGACGAGCAGCGGGCGACCTTCCGCATCCCGGCGTGGCTGGACAAAATGGTCGCGAACAATTGGCTGGGCGACAAGACGGGTCAGGGATTCTTCAAAAAGACCAGGGGGGCGGGCGGTGAAAAAGAGATCGTTACGCTGGATCTGAAGACAATGGAATACGGTCCGCGGCAAAAACCAAAATTTGCGTCGGTGGAGGCAGCCAGGGCAGTGGACGATCTCCGGACGCGGCTGAAGATGCTGTTCCAGGGACCGGATAAAGCGGGCGAGTTCATCCGGCAGTTCCATTACGGGTTGTTCGCCTATATTTCGCACCGCATCCCCGAGATCTCCGATGAGCTGTACCGCGTGGATGACGCGATGATGGCGGGGTTCGGCTGGGAGATCGGCGCTTTTGAAAGCTGGGACGTATTCGGGGTTGACAAAACGCTGCCGCAAATGAAAGCAGCGGGGTTCTCCGTTGCGCCATGGGTGGAGGAGATGTTGGCCGCCGGCATCAAGACCTTCTATAAGATCGGGGACGGCAAGCGGCTGTACTATGATGCCGGCAGCCGGAACTATAAGCCGATGCCCGGCGGGGACGCCTTCCTCGTCATGAAGAATTTCGAGGGGCAGACGGTATGGAAGAACAGCGCCTGCCATTTGTATCACCTGGGTGATGAAGTGTTGGGCCTCGAATGGAATACGAAAATGGGGACGATCGGCGGTGAAGTACTGGAGGGGATCCAGCGGGGGATCGGCATCGCCGAAGAAAAATACAAGGGTCTGGTGATCGCGGGGGATGGCGCCAATTTCAGCGCCGGGGCCAATGTGGGCCTGATCTTTATGTTGGCGATCGAGCAGGACTTCGACGAGCTGGATATGGCGGTGAGGCAGTTCCAGGGCACGACGATGCGGGCGCGATATTCGGCGGTCCCGGTGGTGGTCGCGCCCCATGGCCTGACGCTGGGGGGATCCTGTGAGCTAAGTCTTCATGCGGATCGCGTGGTGCCGGCAGCAGAATCGTATCTCGGCCTGGTCGAGCTTGGCGTAGGCCTCATCCCCGGCGGCGGCGGCACCAAAGAGTTCGCCTTACGGGCGGCCGATGAGATGCATCCTGACGAGCCGGAGACCGTCACCATGAAAGAGCGTTTCTTTACCATCGCGACGGCAAAAGTATCCACTTCTGCCTATGAGGCCTTTGACCTCGGCATCCTGCGTAAAGGTCACGATATCGTCAGCATCAACCAGGGACGCCGGATCGCGGAGGCCAAGACTTCCGTCCTCGAGCTATATCACGACGGCTATACCATGCCGGTACCGCGCAAAGACGTCAAAGTGCAGGGCCGATCGATGCTCGGTGCGTTATATGCGGGGATCAATGGGATGTGGCGCGGGCACTATGCTACCGATCATGACGTCGTGGTGGCAAAGAAACTGGCCTATGTCATGTGCGGCGGTGATCTGAGCGAGCCGGCGCTGGTCAGTGAACAATATTTGCTGGACCTGGAAAGAGAAGCGTTCCTGAGTCTCTGCGGCGAAAAGAAGACGCTGGAACGCATTCAAAGCGTGCTGAAAGGGGGCAAGCCCATCCGGAATTGATATGAAGTACTTACCTTTTTTTGCAGGAGCAGCGATAGCCGTGGGGTTATGGAAAAGTCCATCCGCCTATACCATGCGGGGCGAAATAGCGGGATTGGAAAGCGGCTGGGTATTTATGTATCATCCAGCCGATGAGCCGACAGATTCTGCGGCGATCGTCCACGGCCGATTCGAGCTCACCGGTAAGGTCACTGCACCGGCCGAATATTGTCACCTCGTCTTTAAAACGGTCAAAGGCGACAACCTGCATAGCCTGCCTTTCTTTCTGCAACCGGGCGTCATCGGCGTGACCGGGAACAAGTCCTCGATTCAATCCCTTGCTTTTACCGGGGCGCCCGTCCAGGACGAATATGAGAAATTGATCCAAAAAGAAATGGAACGGCCCGATGACAACTCCCGGGCGGCATTGGTTGAACAGTATGCCGCCGCTCACCCTGCTTCCTATGTTGCGGTGGAAGAAGTGCTGGAATATTTCAGCTACAACCCGAATGCCGATACGTTGCAGCATATCTACGACGGTCTGTCGCCGGAGATCCAATCCTCCTATATGGGAAGGGATCTGAAGCAGCTGCTGGATGCGACATGGATGACCGGGATCGGCCGCCCGGCTCCGGAATTCACGCAGGCCGATATAAAAGGCAAGCCGGTGGCGCTATCGTCCTTCAGGGGACAATATGTGCTGATCGACTTTTGGGCCAGTTGGTGCGGCCCGTGCCGCCTGGAGAATCCCAACGTGCTGAGAACTTACCGGAAGTTCCGTTCCAAAGGATTCACCGTCCTGGGCGTCTCGCTGGACGACAAAAAAGATAGCTGGCTCGCGGCCATCCGGCAGGACGGCCTGCCCTGGACGCAGGTATCCGATCTGAAGGGTTGGAAGAATGAGGTGGCGGTACAGTATGGCGTGCAGGGCATCCCGATGAACTTTCTGTTGGACAGGGACGGCAAGATCGTCGCAAAGGGCCTCAGGGGGCCGGGGCTGGAAAAACAACTTGCAGCATTCCTACATTGATCAGACATGGGCGAAGCAGAACTGAACAGATATTCGCGCCGGCTTACCATCCGCTCTATCCTCTGCTTTTACGGCGGGGCCGCAAGCAGTCAACTGGCCATACAGATCGCCGAAGACATCGGCGCAGCCTGGAATGAGCCGCAGGGGGCGGTGAAGATCCGCGGCGACTTCTATGAAGTGCGGTTCGAGATCGAAGGGATGTACCAGCCCGATCTGCCGCCTGCCGAGGTCTGGCACAATACGGATCCCCGGCTGAATTTCTTTCGGATCGAAGAATACTCGCTTCACGATATCTCCTCCGTCGACGGATTGGGTTGCAATACCGGTTATTTCAAGTTGGGGAACCTTCTGAACCATTCCACGACCGCTGCGCACGAATACGGTCATACCCTCGGGTTGGATCATCCGAAGGACCTCGACATCCGGGGAAAGGGGCAGCCGGGTATCATGTATCCGCGTGGGACCTTGTGCGATCCGCAATACCAATATGACCCTGCTGCGCCGGCGGGCGGGCCGGGCGGTACGTTAAACCCGTTCAAACGCAAGGTGTTGCCGGCCGACATTGCCGGCTTGCGGCTGCCCCGGCTGGTCTTTGATGACCGGTCCCTTTCCGTGCTGGGCGATTTTTCGTCCCTGTATCACCAGCGGCATGAAAATGCCGCGGGAGGAGTCTCGTAATTATTTTATATCTTGTTCGCACAAAGCTTCTACTGTGAACAGCATACTTTCCGTTCAGTCTGTTACAAAGTTTTATGGCAGGATCAGGGCCCTCAACCAGGTATCGTTAGAGGTACCGCCCGGCTCGGTCTATGGGGTGCTTGGTCCTAACGGGAGCGGCAAAACGACCCTCCTGGGCATCGTGATGGATGTCCTTAAACCTACCGGCGGCACCTACTCATGGTTTGGCGAGCCGCCATCGGAAAAACAGCGTCGGAAGATCGGAACCCTGCTGGAGACCCCGAATTTCTACCACTACCTGTCGGGTGAGCGGAACCTGCGGATCGCCGCGGCCATCAAGGGCCGGGGAGCCGGGGATATTTCGCGGGTGCTGGAGATGGTTAAATTGACCGAGCGGAAAGATTCCAAATTCAGCACGTATTCGCTGGGGATGAAACAGCGGCTGGCGATCGCCGCCTGCATGCTCGGAGATCCCGACGTGCTGGTCTTCGACGAGCCGACCAACGGTCTCGATCCCGTAGGCATTGCGGAGACGCGGGAGACGATCCGGCTGCTGGCGCGGGAAGGCAAAACGATCGTACTGGCCAGTCACCTGCTGGATGAGGTAGAGAAGGTTTGCACGCATGTGGCCATCCTGCAGCGCGGGCAGCTGCTCATGGCGGGTGATGTCCGGGAAGTGTTGACAAATGAAGATATGGTTGAGCTGGGAGTGGCCGAAGCCCAGCAAGGCCGCCTGCGGGATACATTGGCTGGATGGCCGGGTGTCCGGGAGGTCAGACAGCAGGATGGCCTCATACAGGTTTTCTTTGCCAATGGGGTGACCCCGGATACCGGCGAACTGAACCGGTCCTGCTTTGAAAGCGGGGTTGTCCTGACCCACCTGCGGCTGCGGAAGCGCAGCCTCGAATCGAAGTTCATGGAAGTGACACAAGAGACCGCCGCCGACACCACCGCCAAAAATAACTGATATGCTCAACCTGCTCGGGATCGAATGGAGGAAGATCAAGAATTACCGGACCTTTTGGATCCTGCTGGGGATCATCGTGGTGAGTATTCCGGCCTTTAACTACATGTTTTATCGCATCATGGGAAACACCTTCCCCAAAGGAAGGAACGGCCGGAGTATGCTGGGCAATCCCTTTTCTTTTCCTGACAACTGGCATACCATCACCTGGTTCTCCTCCCTCCTTTTCATTCTTCAGGCGATCCTGATCATTACGTTGACGACGAACGAATTTACGTTCAAGACCCACCGTCAGAATATCATCGATGGCTGGAGCAGGAGTCAATATAACAGCGTCAAATTGATCGGGGTCTTGTTAATATCCGTGGTTAGTACGATCGTGGTGTTCCTGACGGTGCTTGGATTCGGTTATATCGGTGGTAAAGTAACACCGGGGCTTTCGATCTGGCACGGCAGCCGATTCCTTTGGTTCTATCTCGTACAGGTGTTGTCGTATTCGATGATCGCTTATTTGCTGGCCGTGCTGATCAAGCGATCGGGACTGGCGATCGGGCTTTTCCTGATCTATATGATCGTCGAACAGGTCGTGATGAGCGTGCTTTCCGAGATCTTTCATATCCAGGCGGCAACCTATCTGCCCGAAGAGACGACGGACCGGCTGATCCCGTTTCCGCTGATCCAGCTGCAGGATCCTACGGTATGGGAGCATCGCATTGCGGGCCATCTGATCGTCGCAGCGATCTATTTGATCCTTTACTGTTTTGTGACGACCCGCTATTTCCTCAAGAGCGACCTTTGAGCAGGTTATCCAATGCGCTTTCGATGGCGGGATAAATGAACTGGAACCCGGCCGCCCGGGTCTTCGCCGCGCTGACGGTGGTACTTTTCAGCACTTCGACGCTCATCTCGCCGAGGATCAGCTTCAGGAACAAGGACGGGACAAAAACGGGCACAAAATACCGGCCTTTCAGGCGCCGGGCCAGCTCGAGGATGAAAACGCGGTTGGAAGCAGGATTCGGGGCCGCGGCATTATACACGCCGTTCCATTCCTCCTGGTCGATGGCCTGAAGATAAAGGCGGCAAAGGTCGTCAAGATGGATCCAGCTCATGACCTGCCGCCCGCTGCCGAGGATCGGGGCAATTCCGAACCGGACCGGTTTGCGAAATTCAGCCAGCGCCCCGCCTTGACGGCTGAGAACGACCCCGGTACGAAAGATGACCAGGCGTTTACCCAATGCCGTGACCGGAGAAACGGCAGCCTCCCAGCGGCGGCAGGTTTCGCCCAAAAAATCTTTATCGGCAGGGTCGCTCTCCCCGAAGGGCCGGGGGTTGGGGATGGCAGGATCTGCCCCATACCAGCCGATCGCCGAAGCGCTGAGGACGGCTTTCACCTGGTTGGGGGTCTCCCGAAGGGCTTTGACCAGCAGACCGGCTGACTTCGTCCGGCTTTCTTCGATGACTTTTTTTCGCCTGGCGCTCCACCGCTGGTCGGCAACTCCGGCGCCGGCCAGGTGAACGATATAATCGGCCTGACGGATCGCCGCCGGGTCGATCTCACCGGTGGCGGGGTCCCAGTGGAGGCGCTGGAGACCGGGTCCGGATGGGCGGCCGTAGAAGGCGGCGGCAGAACCGGGCTTTCCCGGTACGTGCGTTTCGCCTGTCGGTTCCTGTGGTTCAGCGGGCGGGGGGAACGCTTCATCGGGTGAGACAGGGCGGCTCCCGGGCGGGGTATTGCGGGAGAGGATGATGACCCGGTGGCCATTGTCGATCAGCAGATGGGTCAATGCGGTACCGATCAACCCGGTTCCGCCGGTAATGGTGATAGTAGACATATATTCGCTAATGCACGATTTGGCTAATGTACGATTTGATTCAATAATAATACCATCAGCAATCCGCCCACCGATACCAGCGTCTCCATGATCGTCCACGTGGCAAAGGTCTGGCGGATGGTGAGGTTGAAATATTCCTTGAACAACCAGAAGCCGCCATCGTTCACATGAGAAAAGGTCATACTGCCCGCGCCGACGGCCAGAACCAGCAATTCCGGCTTGACCGTCGATTGCTGAAGCAGCGGCAGCAGGATACCGACAGTCGTCAATGCGGCGACCGTCGACGAACCCGTACAGATGCGGATCAGCGCAGCCACGCACCAGCCGAGGATCAACGGGCTCACGGCAGTATGGACGAGCAGCCCGGCAATGTAGACGTTGACCCCGCCTTCGCTCATCATTTCCATAAACACGCCGGCGCCGGCAATGATCAGCAGGACCGGCGCTACGCCTTTGAACGCATCCTCCAGGGACCGCATGAGGGTAGTCATCGATTTGCCCCGGCGGAGGCCGAGCAGGTAGATCCCGGCCAGGACGGCGATCAGCATCGCCATATTGGGATCGCCGATAAAAGAAATGAATTTTTTCAGGGCACCGTTGGCCGGAATGAGGCCCAGCAGGGCGGTGGCGGACAGCAGGATCAGCGGCATCAGCGCTGCGGTCAGGCTAAGTCCCAGGCCGGGGAGCTCGTGTGGGTCCATCAGGGTAACCGTTAGTACGGCGGGATTGGGTGTTGGCCGGTATTTCCGCATGGTCCTGCCAAAAACGATCCCGGCCAGGATGATGGTAGGAATGGCGACGATGATGCCGTAGAGCAGTGTCTTGCCGATGTCGGCGTTGAGCTGAACGGCAATGGCGGTAGCCGAAGGGTGCGGCGGCAGGAACCCATGCGCAACGGACAGGGCTGACAGGACGGGGATGCCCAGGTACAGCAGGGGAAGACCGGTGGAAGCGCCGACGGCGAAGACCAGCGGCATCAGCACCATAAAACCGGCGCCGTAAAACATAGGCAGCCCCACAAGGAAGCCCGACAGGGCCATGGCCCATTGAATGCGGCGGATACCCGACAGCCGGACAAGGGACTGCGTGATCTGCTGGGCTGCGCCGCTGTCCGCAATCAGGCGGCCCAGCATGGCGCCGAAGCCCAGAATGATGACCAGGGACCCCATGATATTGCCGATCCCTTTCTGGATGGCGCCGCCGATGCGGTGGATGTCGAGCCCGGAAGCCAGACCCAGGGCCACGCTGACTACGATGAACGAGATGAACGTGTCGAGTTTGACCCAAAGGATGAGTAAGATCAGGCAAAGGATGCCTAGAAAGGAAAGCAATAACGGCATTAGGTTGAGTTGGTGATGGATAAAGATAGGGCGGCGCGGTCGAGAGACAAAGGAAAAAGGGCGAGCGGCAAAAAAATCCCCCCGGAGAACCAGGGGGAATCAAACAACTAAAAACAAACTATCGTAACGCCCGGTTAATCGGGTCGTTTGCCATCGAGGAAAGTATTGATGGTGCTGATCTCCGTATGGTTGTTCTCATCTGTCTTGACCTCGTAGTTACTGTAAAAATTCTCGGCGGCAGAGATCGTGTTATACAATTCCAAATTACGGCGGATGTAGGCCGGCACAGTTTCAAACTCGTTATTCGGATCGGCGGCGTTGATGTTGAACGACAAGTTGCGTAACTTGTTTATCCGTTCCGCCGCCCGGCGTTTGGGATCATCCGCATCGTCCTGCGCGGCAGGCTCCTCTACGGGTGAGTTCGGCACCGAAAGTGATTGAGTTTGGTAGGCCCCAGGCTCATCCGCCGCGGGATCCGTATCCCTGAACACCAATTGCATTTCGGGTGAAGAATCGTCTTCCAACGGTGGATCACCGGCAACGGTGTTCCTGATCGGATCCTTCACGGGAGTAGAGTGTTCGATCGCCGCCCCAGGAGAACCTTCGACGGCTGAGGGAGAGGATTGTTGATCGTTCTTAGGGTCTTCTGCGTAGATATTGGACGGCCTTGCAAGGTATCCTCCTGACGCTGCAGACGCAGGAGAACTTCGTGAGGCGACAGGCGCCTGTTGTTTTTGCGGTAGAGCGGGTACGGCCTCCGGCGCCAGCACCCATTCGATCCGGGGGGACCGGGAATCGTCGGCGGTGGCCCTGGCCGGAATAACGGGAGGCTCGGAGAAGAGCGTGAGGGGGGCGGAGTGAGGGAGGGTTGTGCGTGCCGGAGCCGGAGTTTCCTCAACGAGCGTAGGTTCAAGTTCATCTTTGGGGGCAGGCGCGGGCGCAGCCTGGAGGGCGGGGTCAGAGGGGCGGACAGGCCGGGCATCGGGGAGACGTTGGTCTTCTGAAAGACCCAACGTCATCAGGATCTTTTCTTCTTTTATGGGATTCGGAGCCGATTCGACCGTTTTCACAAAAGGGTCCCTGTGCTCAAATCCTGTAGCAATAAGCGTAATGCCAAGACTGGAGCCGAGGGAATTATCATAACCGAGACCAAGTATGACATCGGTATGTTCGCCGGCCTGGCTGAGAAGATAGTTCTGAATGATCTCTACCTCATCCATGGTAAACTCGTGTTCCCCTTCGCTGGAATTGATATTGATGAGGATCCATTTCGCCCCGCGAATATCATTGTCATTCAGAAGGGGTGAGTTGAGGGCTTCTTCGATGGCCTTCTGCGCCCGGCTGTCGCCCTTTGCGGTTGCGCTGCCCAGAATGGCGACCCCGCCATTCCGCATGACGGTACAGACATCGGCGAAGTCAACGTTGATCTGGCCGGTGCTGTTGATCACATCGGTGATACATTTTGCGGCTGTAGCCAGGACATTATCGGCCTTTGCAAAGGCCTCCTTCATTTTGAGGTTGCCGAACTGGTGCCTCAGCTTGTCGTTGCTGATGACCAGCAAGGTGTCGACATATTGTTTCATGGCCCGGATCCCTTCTTCCGCCTGCATCATCCGCTTCTTCCCTTCATAGGAAAAGGGGGTGGTGATGATCCCCACCGTGAGAATGCCGAGGTCTTTACAGATCTTGGAGATGATCGGCGCACCGCCGGTGCCGGTACCGCCACCCATGCCGGCAGTGATAAATGCCATTTTGGTATTGACTTCGAGGATCGTCTTGATCTCCTCCAGGCTTTCTTCCGTCGCCTGTCTGCCGATGTCGGGATTGGCCCCGGCCCCCAGCCCCTGGGTCAGATGGGGTCCGAGCTGCACCTTGTTAGGCACGCGGCTTTGCGCGATTGCCTGCGCATCGGTATTACAAATGATGAAATTCACCCCTTCTATGTTCTGGCTGAACATATGATTGACGGCATTGCTGCCACCGCCACCCACACCAATGACCTTGATAATGGATGATTTCTCTTTCGGAAGATCAAAATGGATCATAAACAAGTTTTTAAAAATTAGCACACTGGTTCTTTTATTTCACGGCGTACGGGTAAGCGGGTAGCTTTCACAAGGTCGGATCCGAACGGCGCGGCCTTCGGCCGCGCCAAGCTTATAGCGCATGGTCTTCTTCTTCTTTGAACAGATCGATGATGCCGTCCTTGAACTTACCCCAGAAATCCTTTACCCCCTTACGGCTGCGGACCCTTTCGTGCTGCAATTGTTCTTCGCTGAGCCCGGAATGATCTTCGCGAACTTCGGACTTCCTGAGGTTGTCCGGCACTTCGACCTTCCGATATTCCTGCTCGAATTCCTTGCGGTTATGCTCATAATCGCTGTAGCCTTTTAGAATAAGTCCGATGCAGGTGGAGTAGGTCGGCTTGGCCAGCTCTTCGATATGCCCGCCGGCAAGGTGTTCCGTAGGATAGCCGATGCGGGCATTCAGCCCGGTGATGTATTCCGTCAGCTGGATGAGATGCCGCAGCTGTGAACCGCCGCCCGTCATGACAACGCCGCCGTTGAGCATCCGGTTGTCGAGGCCGACCTGTTTCAGATGATACGTGACAAAGTCCATGATCTCGCTCATCCGCGCCTGGATGATGCCGGCCAGGTTCTTCACGCTGATCTCTTTCGCCGGCATGCCGCGAAGGCCGGGGATCGTGATGTAGGCATTGGCCTTTGCTTCATTGGACAGTGCCGAGCCGAACTGCACCTTCATCTGCTCGGCCTGTGTCTTCAGGACGCCGAGACCGGTCTTGATATCGTTGGTGATGTTCTCGCCGCCGAAGGGGATCACCGCCGTATGTTTAAGGATGCCTTCGTAAAATACGGCCAGATCGGTGGTACCGCCGCCGATGTCGACAATGGCAACGCCGGCTTCCAGGTCTTCCTGCCCCATGACGGCTGCGGCAGAAGCCAGCGGCTGCAGGACCAGGTCCTTGGTGTGCAGGTTACTTTTCTCTACGGCCCGGTTGATATTCCGGATGGCATTTTTGTCGCCGGTGATAATATGGAAGTTGGCCCCGACCTTGACACCCCCATAGCCGATCGGGTTAGGGATATTTTGAAAATTATCTACCGTGAATTCCTGCGGGATCACATCGATGATCTGGTCGCCGGCAGGGATATACGTCTTGTACTGATCGGCGACGAGCTGATCGATCTCGCGGCGGGTGATCTCCTCTTCGGTATTCTGGCGGACAATATCCCCGCGGGTCTGGAGACTTTTGATGTGATGACCGGCAATGCCCACATACACCTCCCCGATCTCAAGATTGGGGTTGGAGGCATAGCAGTTATCAAGGGCCATCCGGATGGCTTTGATCGTTTCATCTATATTAAGCACCTGGCCATGTTTCACGCCGTTGGAGTTGGCCCGGCCGAATCCTAGAATTTCCAGTTTGCCGTATTCATTCTTACGGCCGGCGATGGCTGCAATCTTTGTCGTTCCGATGTCAAGACCGACGATAATGGGTTGTTCGAGGCTCATAGTTTATTCTTGTTTTAGTTGTGTCCGCGCTGCCAGGCAGCAAATCATGAGAAGACAGGTTTTGTTCGGTGATGTTATTTGTTTCAAGGGGCCGGACCGACTGCTGCCGAAGCGTATCGGGCTGCAATTGCTGCGCCGAACGGATCAGCTCGCGGATATTGTTCAACCCCTGCAGGGAGTCATAGCGCCGCTGCTCACTGCCTTTCCTCGTGGCCACGACCTGGCCTGCATACGAAACATCGATCCGCGCGTATCGTTCCACTCCCACCCTGCTGAGCACCTGCTGATCGAAAAGGAAAAGCCGGTGGAATTTTGCAGCGATGTCGTTGCCGTCACCCAGGCTGATGCTGTAGTTTCCCGTCTCCGGCGCCATTTCGAATGTCCGCTCGGGGGTGATATTGATCTGCGCGATCTGCGCCATCCAATACGGATCCTGACGGAGGAAAGCGCTGATCTGGCTGACGCCGGCGTTGAGAACGCTGTCAGCCCCGCGACGGGGCGCGTCGATACCACGCGTGCCCGCTTTGAGTGGCGGATAGCCGGTGAATACCGGCAGCTGCACAGGAACCTGGGTGAGCAGCGGCAGCCGCACCCCGGTGCTGTCGAGGTAGAAGCTATTCCCGTCTTCCGTGAAAATGCGGGTGACAGGCGTCCGTTCGGTGACATCGACATGCAGGACATTGTTGTTATCAAAGAACAGCCGCGCCTTTTGAACCCAGATATTCCTGTCCAGGGTTGTCGAGAGCCGGCGAAGGTCAAAGGATTGGACAGCACGGTCCCGGATCTTCGGCGTGCCGGCCGGGCTGAGCAGGGTAAGGATATCTTTCCTGCTGATAGCGGAGCCGGTCAGGTTGATCACCAACCCTTTACAAGCGTTGTTGTTCCGGTATCGAATGGCCGCGACAAGCAAAACCAGCACTCCGGCGCTGAGGCAGCCCCAGATCATGGTCGTGAGAATTTTCCTGATATTTATCCTGATCGCCATTTTTGTCCATGTTAGCCCGCCCAACGACCGCTTGGATCGTCAGACGGGTACAAAGGTGCCCGGGTTAGTAATAGTCCCGTTCACAATACTATAGGGTTCAACAACCGCCGTCCCGGCTCAACAACCGCCGGATGGGCTCGACCAACGTATCGATATCTCCCGCTCCTGCCGTGATCAACACCTTCCCTTTTTCATTCATCCACTGCTGCTGTATGATCGTCAACAATTCTTCCTTGTCTACAACTTTTACCTTCCGGGGGCTCATCTTGTCCGCAATCAGCTTACTGGTCACACCCGCAAGGGGCAGTTCCCGCGCCGGATAGATGGGCAACAGAAATACCTCATCTGCCAGGTCGAGGCTTGCCGCGAACCCATCGGCAAAGTCACGGGTCCGGGTGAACAGGTGCGGCTGGAAAATGACGGTGCATTTTCTGCCGGGGAACAGCTCCCGGGCGCCCGTGATCAGCGCCCGCAGCTCTTCGGGATGATGGGCATAGTCATCGATATAGACCCGATCAGGCGTTTTGACAACATACTCAAACCGTCGCTTCACGCCCCTGAAGGCGGCTACGGCATCGATGATCTTATCGCCGGCTATCCCCAGGTGATGGGCTATCGCAATGGCGGCGGTGACGTTCTCCACGTTGTGACGTCCCCCCATGCTGAGGACGACGCGTTCCAGCTTCCAACCGGCCGTTTGTACCGTGAACCAGTAGTCCCCGTCGTCGATGCGGATCTCCGAAGCGAAAACATCGGCATCTGCGGTCAGCCCATAGGTCCAATGGTGGTCACCGCCGAGGGCCGGCCGATCGCCGCTTAGCGCCGCTTCATGGGCAAGCCCCTTTTTGCTGAGCAAAAGACCGCCGGTTTTGATCCGGCCCGCAAAATCAATAAAGGCCTCCTCGACCGCCTCCGCTGTCCCATAGATGTCGAGGTGGTCGGCATCCATCGCCGTGATCACCGCGATGTCGGGGCTTAGCTTCAGAAAACTCCGGTCATATTCATCCGCCTCGACGACACAGACATTCCGCCGGTCGCTCCAGTAATTGCTGTTGTAGTTCACCGATATGCCGCCCAGAAAAGCATTACAGCCATACCCCGAGTGCCGCAGGATATGCGCGATCATCGTCGTAACCGTGGTCTTGCCGTGCGTCCCTGCTACACATATATTAAAAGAACTGTCGGTGATCATGCCCAGCACATCACTGCGTTTATACAGGGGATATCCCTGCTCCCGGTACCACCTCAATTCCCGATGGTCTCCGGGTATCGCAGGCGTGTAAACCACCAGATCGGCATCCCGCGGCGCCCCTGCCGGATCGTCTTCATAGTGGATGGCGATACCTTCCGCTTCCAGCTGCCGGGTCAGCGTGGTGGAGACCCGGTCATAGCCGCTGACCTCCTTGCCGTGGAACCTGAAATATCTTGCGAGTGCGCTCATACCGATACCGCCTATTCCGATGAAATAAATTTTTTTTATATCGTTCAAATCAACCATTTCCGATCTCCCTTAAAATCTCCTTTGCTATCCTGTCGGCCGCATCCGTGACAGCAAGGCGGCCGATATTGCTACTCAATTGTTCGCGCTGCGGCACATCTCTTACGAGTGCGATCGCCGTCCTGACCAGCTTGTCCCTTGCCTCACTGTCCTTTACCATGAGGGCCGCACCCTTTTCGACCAGGTTGCGGGCATTGGCCGTCTGATGGTCCTCTGCTGCAAAAGGGAAGGGTACGAATACGACCGGTTTTGCCACTACGCAGAGCTCGGCGATCGACATCGCCCCCGATCTCGAAATGACCACATCCGCAGCCGCGAAAGCCCTCTCCATCCTGGGGATGAAGTCCCCGGTCCAGACACCGGCACGGCCCTGCGCCGCCGCCGATGCCTGCGCTGCAAACGGCTTTCCCGTCTGCCAGATCAGCTGGATGCCGGCGTGCTGCCAGTCATCCAAATGGGCGGCAATCGCTTCGTTAATACCTTTTGCTCCAAGACTTCCTCCGGTAGAAAATACAGTAGGCAGCACGGGATCCAGCTGGAAACTCCGGATGGCCTCATCCCGCGGTATCCGGCTGTTGACGATCGCACTGCGAACAGGATTTCCCGTGATCATGATCCGGTTCGCAGGAAAGAACTTCTCCATTCCGTCACTGGCAACGAAAATGCGGTCGGCCTTTTTACCCAGCAGGATATTGCTTTTACCGGCGAAAGAATTGCTTTCGTGGATAAAGGTGGGTATCCTCCTGGCCTGTGCGGCCCTTAGCACCGGGAAGCTCGAATACCCTCCCACCCCGATGACGGCATCGGGCCGGAAACTGCGCAGGATACGGTTGACCTGGAAGAAGCTGCGGACCAGCTTGAACGGCAAACCCGCATTTTTAAGCACCGAACTGCGGTTGAAGCCGGCGATATCGATGCCTTCGATGCGATAGCCCGCTTGCGGGATCTTCTCCATTTCCATTTTCCCTTTGGCGCCGACAAATAACAATTCGATGTTCGGCTCCTGTCGTTGAAGCGCACCCGCAATCGCAACCGCCGGGAAAATATGGCCGCCGGTACCGCCGCCCGCTATGATCATCCGTTTACTCACGGGGGGAGCCCTCCAGCTGCTCGACATTGCGCGCCACGCTTAAAATGATCCCGATCGCCAGACAGGTGAACAGAAAGGAGCTCCCGCCCATGCTGACCAGCGGCAGCGTCACCCCGGTGACAGGGAAAAGGTTGACATTGACCGCCATATTCGCCAGCGCCTGGATGACCAGGGTGAAGCTGAGGCCCAATGCCAGGAACGCGCCGAAGGCAAAGGGGCAAAGCCGGAAAATGCGGATGCTGCGGAGCAAAAAGACGAGATAGATCAGCATGATAAAAATGCCGCCGGCCAGCCCATATTCTTCAATAATGATCGCATAGATAAAGTCGCTGTAGGGATGCGGAAGGAAATTGCGCTGCTGGCTGTTGCCGGGCCCCAGGCCGAGGATGCCGCCCCTGGCGATAGCGATCTTGGCCTGGTTGGTCTGGTAGTTGTTGTCGCCGTTGTCTGCGCCGCCATAGATAAAGGTCTCGACCCGGCTGATCCAGGTATCGACGCGAACGAAGAGACCCGAATGTCCTTCCGGCCGGGACTTTTCGGCAGCGCCGCCGTCGGAGGAATGGCGGATCATCGCCGCACTGACCAGGATCAGCACCGGGATAAGGGCTACCGCCAGGGTCAGCAGCAAATGCCTTGCACTGACGCGGCCGATAAAGAGGAGGATAAGACTGGTGGCGCCGATCAGCAGGGCGGTGGACAGATTGGCGGGGGCGATCAGCAGACAGATGACCGCCACGGGGATGACCACCGGTATAAAGCCTTTCCTGAAATCCTTGATGACGTCCTGCTTTTTGCTAAGCAGCCGGCTGAGATACATGAAAAGGGCCAGCCTGGCAAGATCCGAGGTCTGGAAGGTCATGTTGATGATCGGGAGACGGATCCAGCGGCTGCCCTCATTCAGCTTCACGCCAAAAAAGAGCGTATAGAGCAGCAGCGGGATGGAGACCAGGAAAAGGATCTTGGCCACCCGGGAGTAGAGCGTATAATTAACCTGGTGAGCAAAGTAAATGATCCCCAGGCCGACGACGATGAAGGCGAATTGTTTGAACAGGTAGATCTCGGTGTTGCCTTTATACATTTTGTAAGCCAGCAAGCCTGTCGAGCTGTATACAACCAACAGGGACACGATGGTCAGCAGGAACACTGCCGTCCAGATGACCTTATCGCCCCGGGTCCTCGACCGGAGGCTTTGGAAGGGTGTCCGTTCTATCGTCGTGGTCGCGCTCATAGATCCCTGACAGCCTCCTTGAACTGCCGGCCGCGGTCTTCATAATTTTTGAACAGGTCAAAGCTGGCGCAGGCGGGGCTCAGCAAAACCACATCGCCTTTGACCGCAAAATGGAATGCCGCCCGGACAGCCTCTTCGGCGCTGCCGGTGTTGACCATGAGGGGGACGTCATTCTGGAAGGCCTCATGGATCTTCCGGTTGTCCAGACCCAAACAGACGATGGCTTTTACTTTTTCCTTTACGAGGTCCCGGATGAGCCCATAGTCATTCCCCTTATCGACGCCGCCGAGGATGAGGATGGTAGGCTTATCCATGCTTTCCAGCGCATACCAGGTACTATTGACGTTTGTCGCTTTGGAATCGTTGATGAATTGAACGCCTCTGACCGTACTGACATATTCCATGCGATGTTCCAGCGCTTCGAAACTCCGGATCGCATCGCGGATCTTCTCTTTCCGGATGCCGACGGTGGCGGCGGCGATACCTGCTGCCATAGTGTTGTATTGATTGTGTATGCCCTTGAGGGCAAAGTCATAGATGCTCATTTGCAGTCGTTCCGTTCCGGTGCCGATAGTCATCTGGCCGTTCCTGATAAATCCTCCTTTGTTGGGTTCCTGTTGCATGGTGAATGGTAATGGGTTAGAATTGAAATTAGTTTGGCTTATATATGTCGTGATCACGGGGTCGTCCTGGTTGTAAATGAAATAGTCATCTGCGGTTTGATTCATCACGATCCGGAACTTGCTGCGGATATAGTTCTCGAACTTATATTCATACCTGTCCAGGTGGTCCTCGGTGATATTGGTGAGGATGGCGATATCAGGCCGGAAGCTGACGATATCATCCAGCTGGAAGCTGCTGATCTCGGCTACATACCAGGGACGGGGGTCCTCAGCCACCTGGCGCGCGAAACTATAGCCGATATTGCCGACGAGCGCGCAGTCCAGTCCGCCGTGACGGCAGATATGGTAAGTCATGGCAGTGGTCGTTGTCTTGCCGTTGCTGCCGGTAATCCCGATGATCCGGGAATCGCCTTTATACCGGTAGGCCAGCTCGATCTCGCTGATCACCGGAATGCCTTTGGACCTGATCTTTTTGACGAGCTCGTTCTTTTCGGGAATGCCGGGGCTCTTCATGACCTCATCCGCGTTCAGGATATGGGTTTCGGTGTGCCCCCCTTCTTCGAATGAAATATGATTCGCGGTCAGCGTTGCCCGATACTCCGCTTTCAGGGGGCCGCCATCGGATACAAACACATCGTATCCCCGCTGCGCCGCCAGTAAGGCTGCACCGACACCGCTTTCGCCGCCACCGAGTATGACCATTCGCTCTTTCATGCCGATTCAATCTTTTACCGGTCGCCGGGGCGGCCGGTAGGTCCGGATTAAGGGGGTTCTTCAAAAGAATAGATCTTACTGCACCACAATTTCTTGACCGACGAGCCTCCGTTGCCGACGGATTGGGTTTTTCATATTACCTATTTGCCGGCCCGCGCGGGCGGGCATATTATCGGATCTTTAGCGTAGCGATCGCAAAAGCCACACAAAGGATCGTGATAATCCAGAATCGCGTTACGATCTTGCTCTCATGATACCCCAGCTTCTGATAATGATGATGCAGGGGGCTCATCAAAAAAACCCTTTTGCCCTCCCCGTATTTCTTCTTCGTATATTTAAAATAAGTTACCTGGATGACCACGCTGAGCGATTCCACCAGGAATACGCCGGAGAAGATGGGGATAAGCCACTCTTTTCGGACGATGATCGCCAGCGCAGCAATGATGCCGCCAAGCATCAGAGATCCCGTGTCACCCATAAAGACCTGCGCCGGGTAAGCGTTATACCACAGGAATCCTATGCAGGCCCCGACAAGGGCGCCGATGAAGATGGACAATTCGCCCAGATTGGGGATATACATGACGTTGAGATACTCGGCGAAACGGATATTGCCGCTGGCATAGGCGAAAATGCCCAGACCGGCGCCAATGATAGCGCTCGTTCCCGTAGCCAGACCGTCCAGCCCGTCCGTCAGGTTGGCGCCGTTGGAAACCGCGGTAACGATAAAGATCACCACGATGACATAGAGGATCCAGGTCAGGCCCCGAAGTGCGGTCGGGAGCAGTTTGGAATAATTGAACTCATGATTTTTTACGAACGGGATCGTCGTGATCGGCTCCCGGGCTTCCACAAAGAACTTCTTCTCCTTATCCAGCGTCACGACCTTCAGGCCGGTGGTATCGGCAGGCAGTGTCTGACCGACATATTCCCGCCAGACACGGGTATTGCTGTTGAAGTAAAGCGTATAACCGACCACGAGACCCAATACAACCTGGCCCAAAACTTTAAACCACCCCGCAAGGCCGTCCTTATCCCCTTTCTTATACGGCACCCCCTGTTCCCTGGCGATCCGTTTGGCCCGGAGCTTCAGGAAGTCGTCGATAAAGCCGATGATCCCCAGCCAGACGGTACTGAAGAGCATGAGCCGGATATAGGCTTTGTGCAGGTTGGCCAGCAGGAGGGTAGGGATCAGGATGGCCAGGATAATGATAAATCCGCCCATGGTTGGAGTGCCCTTCTTTTGCTGTTCGCCGGCCAGCCCGAGATCCCGCACCGTCTCGCCGATCTGGCGCCTGACCAGGTAGCGGATCAGCCGCTTGCCGAATACCATACTGATGATCAGCGAAAACACGACAGCCAGCAGCACGCGGAACGTGATGAACTGGAAAAGGGCCTGGCCGGGCACCTTGATACTGTTTTGTCTGAACCAATCAAATAAAGAATACAGCATGCTATTTGTCTAATAGTTCAAAAAATTCGGTTAGGACCTGCTTGTCGTCGAAAGGGTACTTGACGCCCTTGATCTCCTGGTATTTCTCATGGCCCTTGCCGGCGATCAGCAGGATGTCTTCGGCCGCCGCAAGATCGATCGCCGTACGGATCGCTTCCTTCCGGTCGGTGATCGAAATATATTTTCGTTTTGCCGCCGTATTAAGCCCTTCCTCGATGTCGCGGATGATCTGGTCGGGGTCCTCACTGCGCGGGTTGTCCGAAGTAAAGATGACCTTATCGCTATACTCGCAGGCGGCAGCACCCATCAGCGGGCGCTTGGTCTTGTCGCGGTCCCCGCCGCAGCCGACGACGGTAATGATCCGCTCGTGACCTTTCCGCAGCTTCCGGATCGTCACGAGTACATTGATCAGCGCATCAGGCGTATGGGCATAATCCACGATCCCGATGATCCTCTCCTTCGGAGACGTGATGTAGTCGAAGCGGCCTTCCGCTCCGCTGAGGGTACTGAGGTGGCGAAGCACTTCAGACTTGTCTTCCCCAAGGCAGATGGCGGCGCCATAAACCGCCAGGAGATTATAGGCATTGAATTCGCCGATCAGCCGAAAATGTACTTCCTGGTCGTTGACGGTCATGACGAGGCCCGCCAGGTCGTTCTCGAGGATCTTGCCCTTGAACTCTGCGAGGGTCTTGAGACTATAGAAATACTTCTTTGCATGGGTATTCTGAAGCATGACCCCGCCCCGTTTGTCATCGGCATTGGAAATCGCAAACGCATCGGAAGGGAGAGAATCGAAGAAGGATTTCTTTACGCGGATATATTCTTCAAAAGTCTTATGATAATCGAGGTGGTCATGGGTAATATTACTGAAGATCCCGCCGGTGTAGTATAGTCCGGCGATCCGTTGCTGGTGGATCGCGTGCGAGCTGGTCTCCATGAAGGCATGGGTACAGCCGGCGTCGACCATCTCCTTCAACAAGGCATTCAGATGCAATGGGTCGGGCGTGGTGTGGGTGGCGGGCAGGACGCGCCCGATGATGCGGTTCTCGACGGTGCTAAGCAGGCCGCTTTTGCGGCCCATGGCAGTAAAGAGCTTATACAGGAGCGTGGCGATGGTGGTTTTGCCGTTGGTACCGGTGACCCCGACCAGCTTCAGCTTTTCGGTAGGCTGGCCGTAGAAGTTATGCGCGATGATACCTGCGGCGGCAGCGGTACTTTCGACCTGGATATAGGTTACGCCGGTCTGCAGCGTGGCCGGCAGGTCTTCACAGACGATAAGGCGGCCTCCGGCCGCGATCACCTGGGGAATGAAGCCATGGCCGTCCACGTGCGTGCCTTTCATCGCGATGAACAGCGAGCCGGGTCCCGCCAGCCGCGAATCGGTTTGCAGGTTGTCAACGGTCCGGTTCAGGTCGCCCTGCACCGAGCGGATGCTCACCTTATATAATATGTCCCGTAGCTCTGCCATTCGGCTATCGTTAATCGAGTTGAATCGTTATGGTTTCGTTCCTTTTCAATTCCGACCCCGGTTCGGGGCTTTGGGTCTTCACTCGTCCACTCCCGCGCACGGCCACGCGGAGATCCTTGTTTTCAAGCACGTAGAGGGCGTCCTTAAGACCCAATCCCTTTACATCAGGCACTCCGTGACCGATCACGGGCTGTGGGTTCAAGGCGGTAATACCTTTGGGGCCGGCGGAGTCGGCGGGAATGGGTGCGGCAACATCCGGATCGAGGCTCATCAGCTTATCGGCCAGCTCCTTGAAAACCGGGCCGGCGACTTTGGCGCCGAGATAGACTTTAGCAAACGGGTGATTTTTGATCACCACGATGCAAGTATATTTTGGATGGTCGGCCGGGAAGTAACCCACAAACGAAGCCTGATAAATATGATCGGCATACCCGCGCTTGCCATCGGCGACAAGTGCGGTGCCGGTTTTTCCCGCAACGGGATAGAAGGAATGCTGGAACAGGCTGTGGGCCGTACCTTCCGGGTCATTGCAAACCCCGAGAAGGCATTCCCGCAGCTGGCGTAGCGTGGATTCGCTGCAAATATTTTCGATGACGGTTGTCGGTTCATTTTCTTTAACGGTAATGCCCGATTCCTGAATGGCGCTGACCAAATAGGGTTTCATCATCCGGCCGTTATTGGCGACGGCATTATAGAGTGTGAGGGTCTGAAGCGGCGAGACGAGTACTTCGTAGCCAAACGCCATCCAGGGGAGCGTGGTCGCGCTCCAGGTGCGGGAACCGGGATGTTTGACGACGGGAGTGCCTTCGCCGAGCAGGTCGATGCCGGTCGGCTGGTCGAGGCGCAGCTTTTTCAGGTGGGCGATGAAACCGGAAGGATCGTCGGAATAATGGCTTGTCGCCAGTTTGGCCATGCCGACATTGGAACTGATCTCGAAGACTTGCCTGACGGTGAATTCCTTGTTATCGTGGGGTTCCGCATCATAGACCGTGCGGCCGGCCACTTTCCAGGAGCCGCCGTCCAGGTTGACCTTATCACTGAGGGAAACCTTATGGTCTTCCAGCAGCGACAGCAGGGTTACCAGCTTGAAAGTCGAGCCCGGCTCCGTGACGCGGATCGCGTAGTTGAGATCTTCCCAATACGCACCATCGGGCTGCAGCCCGAGATTGGCGATCGCCTTGATCTTGCCGGTTGCGACTTCCATGACCATACAGGTACCGTGCTCCGCTTCATTGGCGATCATCTCGTGCAGGAGGGCGTTCTCGGCGATGTCCTGGATATTGACATCGAGGGTGGTGATGATGTCTTTACCGTTCCGGGATTCGATCTCATAGCCTTCGACCGGGACATAGGCGCCGCCGGCAATATACCGGACGAGGCGACGGCCCGTCTCGCCTTTCAGCAGCGTATCGTAGGTCCGCTCGAGACCGACGTCCTGGGCATTCGCTCTTGCCAGGCCAATGGTACGATTGGCCAGCAAGCCGAACGGATTCAATCTTTTATTGACCACCTCCGCGATAAAACCGCTTTTGTTCCGGCCTTCGCGGACCAGGGGAAAGGCGCGAAGCTGCTGGTATTTTTCAAACGGTACGTTGGCGGCGATCTCATAATAGCGGTCGTTGGCGCGGTACCCTTGCCAGAGGATCTTCCGGTACGCAGCGGGAGATTGATCACCGAAGAGGCGGGACAGGCAGCGGGAAAGGGAATCGACATTCGTTGTAAACCGGCGGCCGTGCTTTTCCCGGAGACCGTCGGCGCCAAAATCAATATAAATATTAAAATAGGGAATGGAGGTGCTGAGCATGCTGGTGTCTTCACTGAAGATGGTACCCCTTTCAGCGTCCAGCTCGACCCATTTCTGGTGGAGGCTATCGCTCAGGCCTCGCCAGTAGGCGCCTTGTACGCGCTGGATATAGAAAACCTTGCCCAGCACGACGATGCTCAGCACGACGATGCCGATAAAGCACAGGTAGACTCTCCATAATATGTCGCGTTTTACTTCCATGTTACTTCTGTACGGTGTCGATGAGCACGAATGGCGGCCGGGTCAGTTCTTCGAGTCCCAGCGGGGCGACTGCTTTGGCCAGTTCGCTTTCTTTACTGCGGAACATGACTTCGCTCTTGAGCGTTTTGTATTCGTATTGTAATTCTTTCAATTCCTTGTCGGTCCGGCTGAGATCGCGGGAGATCTTGTCGGCATAGTGGCCGTTATAGATATACACAACCGCCAGCGCGGCGAGGAAAAGGAGATAGCCGAGGTTGCGGACGACCCAGCGGTAGCCGAGCCGGGAGGGTTGCCAGCGGCGCGTCCTGGCGCTGCCGTTCGCTTCGTCGGGTGCGATATTTTCGTTATTCTGATCCATGGTTTATAATTGTTCAGCTACCGTTTATAATTGTTCAGCTACCGTTTATAATTGTTCAGCTACCGTTTATATTCGTTCAGCTATCGTTTTTACTCGTTCAGCCACCGTTTATATTCGTTCAGCTACCCGGAGCTTGGCGCTGCGGGATCGCGGGTTGGTTTGTATTTCTTTTTCGCCGGGGATGACCGGTTTTTTGGTGATCACTTTTAACAGGGGGGGTGACGCACTTTGTCCGAAGGGATCGTGGGGGTCTTCGTCTTCGAATGATCCTTTTTTAAAGAAATTCTTGACGAGCCTGTCTTCCAGGGAGTGAAAGGTGATAATGGCGATGCGGCCGCCGGTGGCCAGGAGACCGGGTGACTGCAGCAGCATTTCTTTCAGCGCGCCCAATTCGTCATTCACTTCGATCCGAAGTGCCTGGAACACCTGGGCAAAGTATTTATTGGGGTTACCCTTTACGATGGGCGCAAGCGCGGATCGAAAGTTGGAAATAGTTTTCAGCGATACGGACCGGCGTACCTGGACGATGGTGCGGGCGAGCGTTTTGGCATTGGTGACTTCGCCATATTGCTCGAACAGCTTGTGCAGCTGTTGTTCGGACCAGTTGTTGACTACTTCGTACGCGGTCAGGCTTTGCCGCTGGTCCATCCGCATGTCCAGATCGCCTTCGAAGCGAAAGGAGAAGCCGCGGGCAGCTTCATCGAACTGGTGACTGCTGACCCCCAGATCGGCGAGGATACCGTCCACGGCAGTGACTTCATGCAGCCGCAGGAATCGCCCCAGGTGGCGAAAGTTGTGGGGCAGGAACCGGATGCGGGGGTCATCGGGCAGGTTGGCACGCACATCCTTGTCCTGGTCAAAGGCGAAAAGCCGGCCGGCCGGCCCAAGCCGGTCGAGGATAGCCCTGGAATGACCACCGCCGCCAAAGGTGCAGTCGACGTAGCAATGTCCCGGTCGGATCCGGAGGTAGTCAAGCGTTTCCTCCAGCAGGACGGGGAGGTGATAGGCATCCTCCTCGTTATGTAGGGGGGGTGTCAAGGCAAGGGCCCTCCGGGGTTCATCACCTGTTTCGCCAGGCTGCTGAATGTTTCCGGTGAAAAGGATTCAAAGAACTGTTGGTACTTAGACTTATCCCAAATCTCAAGTTTGTCTACGGCAGCCGTCAATACGATATCTTTATCGAGGCCGGCATGTTCTTTCAGGTTGTGGGGGATCAGGAGACGGCCGGCGGAATCGAGTTCGACCATCGTTGCGCCATTCAGGAAATATCTTCTGAATTGCCGAACTTCGGGATCAAAATCATTTAGTTGGCTGATCCTGGCGAAAATCGGTTCCCAGCTTTTCATCGGGTAGAGGCTTAGGCATTTTTCAAATCCGCGGTTGATGACAAACTGGGTGGGACCGTCCTCCGGCAGCTGTTTTTTGAAGCCGACGGGGAGCAGGAAGCGACTTTTCGCGTCGATAGTAGCTTCGTATTCGCCCAGAAAACCAATCATTTATGAAGAGTTGAATCAATTAATCTTTAATCTAACACAAATTAACACTTTTTCCCACCAAGTCAACGGAAATTGAAAAATTTAATTTTTCCACAACAGTGCATTACGGTAAACCGCTTGTTGGGATTGAAAAAGAGGAAGATCGGAGTGTCTTTTGGCCTTTTTGGGCCGTGTGTTGACTGTGAATTCCGGTGGATAAGGTGGGGATAAGTGCGGAGATGTTGAAATTGGCGGCGTCAGGCTGAACAGCAACAATCGAGACGGCTGCTGGCATGGCTGATCTTCCTGATCCCCCTGGCCTGTCTGGCCTCTATTTATCCGAACAACCCTGGTACAATTCGACCCTGGCGGGAGGCATGATAGACGCGCTGGCGCCCTTTTTCGTCATCATGCCGATAGGACCCCTGATCTATTTTTATGTTCGCAGCTGCGTGGAGCCGGATTTTCGCATGGGCAGGCAATAGGTGTCTACAATGTCAACCATTTCCATTTGGGGGATGTGTATCTCAAGGGGTCACTGCTGCTGGAGACGCTGCGCAATGTTATCGGTAACGACTCCATGTGGTTAGCCATCTTCCGCGGCATTCAGGCGCATTTCCGGTATCAGCCTGTGACGACGGAGGATATCGTGGGCTATTTCAATTCCGCCAGCGGGAGTAGACGGCTATTCCTTATCTTTTTTTGTAAAATGGATGCTGAGCTGAATGCCGATCAGGGCCGCACCGGCAAAAAACGTTACCCAAAGCCAGGTCGTCCCGGCTTTGATGGCGCTGTGGATAAAAAGGATCGTTCCGATGATCGCATTGAAAAGACCCCAGATGACGTTTACGGGTGCTGAGGACAGGCCTTTACCGGGAGGTTTTGCGAAAGGGGTCGGAAATTTATTGCCGCATACCCCCTGAATAAAATGCGGGATCGCATTGGCAAGAAAAACACCGGCGAAGAACGCGCAAAGGTAGAATTGCCAGAACATATGTAGTCGTTTGCGTGAATATACAACCTGTTTCCTAATTTCACGGCAAAATGGCGGCAGTCAGCCGCTTTGAATATGGATCCGAGAGATATCTCCGTCGCCGATTACACATATCCATTACCGGAGTCAGCCATTGCTTATTATCCTTTGGCCGAGCGTGACGCCAGCCGGCTGCTGGTTTACCGGGCGGGCGCGATCAGCGAGACGGTATACAAAAACATCGCCCCTCAACTTCCGGAAGGCGCTTTGCTGGTCTTTAACAATACCCGGGTGGTGGAGGCGCGGCTTGTCTTTCAAAAACCCTCCGGGGGAAAGGTGGAAATCTTTTGCCTGGAACCGCCGCCGGAATACGGCGGGATGGCGGCTGCCATGGCGCAAACCGGCGAGGTTCGCTGGAAATGCCTGATCGGCGGAGCCTCCAAGTGGAAAGCAGGACAGGTGTTGTCGAAACGGATCGGCGCCGTGGAATTAGAAGCCCGTTACCTCGAAAAAAAAGGAGACTCCTTTCTCATCCAATTATCATGGCGACCGGCGGAACTAAGCTTTGCCGAACTGCTCCATCAGGCAGGCCTGATGCCGCTCCCACCCTATATCCATCGCGCACCTGAAGGCTCGGACAGCGAGCGCTACCAAACCATCTATGCACAGCCCGAAGGATCCGTTGCCGCACCGACCGCAGGGCTGCATTTTACAGCCACTGTCCTCGAATCGCTGAAGGCCAGGGGCATCGGCCAGTTATTGGTGACCCTCCATGTCGGGGCAGGAACATTTCTACCGGTGAAGGCCGCTACGCTCGCAGGGCATGTCATGCATACGGAATATATTTCGGTCAGCCGGGAAGCGATCGGCGAGCTGCATCAGGCAGCAGCCGCGGACAGACCCGTGATCGCCGTCGGAACCACGTCGGCAAGGACGCTCGAAAGTTTATACTGGCTGGGGGTTCGAACCCATTCGGCCCCGCACATCGGGTTGTCCGGACTTATCGTTACCCAATGGGATGCGTACGAAGAAAAGCGCGATGTTCCGACCGCCGCTGCCCTGATGTCGTTGCTGGAATGGATGGACAGGCAAGGCGTTCCGCAGCTGATCACCACAACCCAATTGCTGATCACGCCCGGCTATTCGTGGAAGCTGTGCAAGGGGCTGATCACCAACTTTCATCAGCCTGCAAGTACCTTGTTGCTCCTTGTTGCCGCGCTGATCGGGAAGGATTGGAAGCGGGTGTACCACTATGCACTGGAGCACGGTTTCCGTTTCCTCAGCTACGGGGACGGGTGTCTGCTCCTTCCCTAGTTTGCTCCTGCCCTGGTTTGCTCTTAACCTAATTTGCCGCTCTCGTGTTTAAGCGGAAATTCCAGCGTAAAGGCCGTACCCCTGCCGATGGTACTCTCGACCTTGATCTTCCCCTGGTGCGCCTCCACGATCGTCTTCACGTAGCTAAGGCCGAGGCCGAAACCTTTCACATTATGCAGATTACCGGTATGGGCGCGATAGAACTTCTCGAAGATCCGGCGTTGTGTCTCCTTCGTCATCCCGATCCCGTTGTCTTCGATGCGGATGACAAGGTTCCTGGCCGTGCTATGGGTACTGATGCGGATCAGCAGATTCTCCTTCGAATATTTTATCGCATTATCGATCAGGTTGGTTACCACATTCATGAAATGGACTTCATCAGCTTCGATCAGGTCGCTCCTGGCGTTGAGCTGCAATTCGGAGCTGCCTCCCTTGCCTTCCAGCTGCAGGCGAACATTCGCCAGGGCTTCCTGGATGATGCGATGGGCGTGCAGGGATTTGAGGTTGATCTGCTGCTCCTGCCGGTCGAGGAGCGACGCCTGCAGGATGGTCTCCACCTGTTTGTTCATCCGCTTGTTCTCTTCCTTGATGATACCGGTAAAGTAGCCGGACTTCTCCCTGTCCGTCGCCACCTTCTCGTTGCGAAGCGCGTCTACTGCCAACGAGATCGTCGCGAGGGGAGTTTTGAATTCATGGGTCATGTTGTTGATAAAATCGTTCTTGATCTCACTGAGCTTTTTCTGCCGGAGCAGCGCGCTCACCGTTACGTAGAAGGCGGCAATGATCATCAGGGTAAACAGGATGGCGCTGGCGATCATGATTCGCATCTGGCCCTGAACGAGCCCATTGAAATCATGCAGGACCACAATGATCCCTTCGTCGGGCAGGATGCTGTTGGCATCGGCGTTGTCCGGTGCAGGAAGAGGTTCGATGACATTCCAGTTGTGGATCGTATCGGCGAATTCGGGGATAAAATTCGCGGATTGGAGCTCCGGGGCCTGATAGCTTACGTCGGAGGTCGAACCGATATTTGAATACACGGAAAATTCAAAGTGGGCGTTCTTCAGTCCCTGGTTATCGAAGGACTTACGCAGCCGGTTGTTGATCTCGGGCACGGTGAAGGTCTGAGTGATCGGCGGAATGCGCATCATCTCCATGAAAAAGGGATCGGTGGGCCGAAACGAGCCGCCGGGTCTGAGCGGGAAAGATTTGAAACTGGGGGCATTCATGCGCTGAGCGGTCAGACCTGCAGCCACGGTGCGCACGGCATCGACCATCTGGCGGTAGAGCTGTTCCTTTTTGTTCTGGTTCATGGTCACGATCCAATTGATCTGGATGTAGATGATCCCGACCAGGGATAGAGTGATCAGCAGAAAGATGATAGGGAAAATTTTTTTCAAACCCATAAGTTTGGTCCAACAAAATAACTTACAAAAGTAACTAAAGGATAATCGGGATACCACTCTCTACCCCAAGCGGATACGTATTTAACGAAGGTTTCACAAAGATGGGGATTTTCCACTGGAAAAACACTATATTTAGTTAGACGGAATATTTACTAATTTAGACATTTATGGAGAGCCCTGCACCTGGCATATTGTTGATTGCTGATCCTTTCCTGAAAGATCCAAATTTCATGCGGACGGTTGTTTTTCTTTGCGAGCACCAGGACGAAGGAAGCTTTGGATTTGTGCTGAACAAGAACTATGAATATACGCTGGATGAGCTGGTCAGCGGCCTCGACGACCTGATGAAGATCCCGGTATATCTCGGCGGACCCGTACAAATGGATACGATCCATTTCCTGCATCAATATCCCGACAAGATCAGCGGAGGTTATGAGATCATCGATGGGGTCTTCTGGGGCGGGAGCTTCGAAAAGGCTATCGAGCTGATCCGGTCCGGTGACATCGATATGGGAAAGATAAGATTCTATATCGGATATTCCGGTTGGGGCAGCGGTCAGCTTGCGGATGAGCTGAAAGAGAAGTCCTGGCTGACGGCACAGGCCAGTCGCCGGTTGGTCTTTCACAAAAGACCTTCGGATATCTGGAAGGATGCGCTCCGCGACCTGGGCGGAGAATACGAGATGATGGTGAATTTCCCGATCGATCCGCAATTGAACTAGTTGCGGCGCCGCAGCGGGCCGCGGCGGTCAGGACTTGCCTTCAACAGGTACCGCGCCTTCAACCAGTACGGTGACCTTATTATTCAGCACTTCTACGAATCCGCTTTGGATGGTAAAGAACGCCAGATGATTGTTCTTATCTCTCAGGACTTTTATCTTTCCTTCCTTGAGGGCGCTCACCAGCGGCGCATGCCGGTTGAGGACTTCGAAAAGTCCCATTACTCCGGGCAATTGAACGCCATATACATCAGCGCTGAAGAGCTTCTTCTCGGGGGTCAGTATTTCCAGGTTCATACGTTGCCAGATTTAGGATTGCGGCAAAAAATTATTGACGGGCCTGGGCCAGCTGTTTCTTGCCTTTTTCGATCGCGTCATCGATGGAACCGACGAGGTTGAATGCGGCTTCCGGATATTCATCGACTTCACCGTCCATGATCATATTGAAACCGCGGATCGTCTCTTCGATGGGAACCAGGACCCCTTTCAGGCCGGTGAACTGCTCGGCCACATGGAAGGGCTGGGACAGAAAACGCTGCACCTTGCGCGCGCGGGCGACGGTCATCTTGTCTTCATCGCTTAATTCATCCAACCCGAGAATGGCGATGATATCCTGCAGCTCCTTATAACGCTGAAGGATCAGCTTCACCCGATTGGCCGTATCATAGTGTGCATCCCCCACGATCAGCGGGGTAAGGATACGCGAAGTGGAATCCAACGGGTCGACGGCAGGGTAGATCCCCAGGTCGGCAATCTTCCGGCTCAATACCGTCGTCGCATCAAGGTGAGCAAACGTCGTTGCCGGAGCAGGATCGGTCAGGTCATCCGCAGGTACATACACGGCCTGAACGGAAGTGATGGAACCATTGCGGGTAGAGGTGATCCGTTCCTGCATCAATCCCATTTCAGTCGCCAGCGTCGGCTGATAGCCTACCGCGGAGGGCATCCGGCCCAGGAGCGCCGATACTTCCGAGCCGGCCTGGGTAAAGCGGAAGATATTGTCGACAAAGAACAGGATATCCCGGCCCTGGCCCTTGCCATCGCCGTCGCGATAATATTCTGCTACAGTCAGACCGCTGAGTGCAACCCGGGCGCGGGCGCCGGGGGGTTCGTTCATCTGGCCGAAGACAAAAGTTGCCTTTGATTCGGCAAGTTCCTGCAAACGGACTTTGGACAGGTCCCAGCCGCCTTTCTCCATATCGTGCCTGAAGTCGTCACCATATTTCATGATGCCGGCCTCGATCATTTCACGCATCAGGTCATTTCCTTCGCGGGTACGCTCGCCGACACCTGCAAAAACGGACAAACCGGAATAGGCTTTGGCGATATTGTTGATCAACTCCTGGATCAATACCGTCTTGCCGACACCGGCGCCACCGAACAGCCCGATCTTTCCCCCCTTTGCATAGGGTTCGATCAGGTCGATAACTTTGATCCCGGTAAAGAGCACTTCGGTGCTGGTACTCAGGTTCTCGAAGGCCGGAGGCTTGCTGTGTATGGGGCGGCCGCCAACTTTGGAGACAGCGGGCAAACCATCGATCGGATCACCGGTCACATTAAAGAGCCGGCCTTTGATACCTTCGCCTACCGGCATGGTGATGGCTGCATCGGTATCAGTCACCGGAGTGCCGCGCACGAGCCCTTCAGTACCATCCATTGCGATACAGCGGACGCTGTCTTCCCCGAGATGCTGCTGAACTTCCAAAACCAGGGTTTCGCCATTGGACTTTTTCAGTTCCAGCGCGTTATAGATCTCAGGGAGCTTGCCATCAAACTGCACATCGACAACGGCGCCAATGATCTGCTTGATTTTACCGGTACTTGCCATATTGTAATTATTAGATATTCGGGGTTTAAATTTTGGCTGCAAAGGTAGGGTCCGGCAGGGAAAGAACCAAAGAACCCATGAAATCTCTATTTTTGCTCCTTTATGCAATTGATAGAAGTTACGACCCCTTCCCTGGCGAAGGAATTCATCCAGGTGAATGTACAGCTCAATCGATCCGATCCGGCCTATATCCGCCCGATAGATAAGGAGATTGAGGAAGTGTTCGATCCGAAACAAAATAAGGCTTTCCGGCATGGGGAGGTCGCGCGATGGATCCTAAAGGACCGCGAGGACCGGCCGATCGGGCGGATCGCCGCCTTTGTCAATAAGAAATACCGGAGCAAGGGGGATGATGTTCCGGTCGGCGGGATTGGTTTTTTCGATTGTATCAATAACCAGGAGGCAGCAGATATGCTGCTGGATGTGGGCCGGCACTGGCTGGGTCAGCGAGGGATGGAAGCAATGGATGGCCCGATCAACTTCGGCGAACGGGATAAATGGTGGGGATTGCTCGTCGAGGGATTCCATGAGCCGCTCTGGTCGATGAACTTCAACCCGCCTTATTATCAGGCTTTGTTCGAGAACTATGGCTTTCAACCCTTCTTTCATCAACTCTGTTTTGGGCTCGATCCGATGAAACCACTGAGTGAGAAACTGTTAAGGAGGCACGCCGTTCTGGCTGCAGATCCGGCGTATAGCGCAAGGATGATCGAGAAGAAAAACCTGGAGAAATATGCCATGGATTTTCTTCGAATATACAATGAGGCTTATGCAGGGCATGGCGGGGGGAAGGAGCTACGAAAGGAGCAGGTGATGGGAATGTTCAAGCGGATGAAGCCGCTGATCGATGAAAAAGTGGTCTGGTTTGCCTATCATCATGAAAGGCCGATCGCGATGTTTGTCAATATTCCGGAACTGAATCAGTATTTTAAGCATTTTAATGGGAAGTTCGGCCTATTGCAGAAGTTACACTTTGTCTGGCTTCGGTGGCGAAAGGCTTGCCGGCATTTTACGGGTATCGTGTTTGCAGTAGTACCTGATTACCAGTCGATGGGGGTAGAAGCTTTCCTGGTAGGGGAATCGGCGAAAGTTATCCAGCCGGATGCATTTTATAAGCATTATGAGATGCAGTGGATCGGGGATTTCAATCCGAAGATGGTGAATGTGGCAAAGACGCTGGGGGAGACATATGTCAGCCGGAAACTGACGACCTATCGGTATTTGTTCGACCGGACCAAGGAGTTCAAACGGCATCCAATGCTGGCGTAATTCGGAATTTTCCGGAAATTAGAATTTACTCCATAAGATGGAATCATTCCGTGGAACAGGATTTTCCCAAATAATTGATTTTCAACATATATCAATTTGGCATAATAAATGAAATATTTGTGCTACCTGAAAATTTAGAATGTTGAACCGGCAGGAAGCAGATCCTGATCCGTAAGATCTGAAAAACGCTTGAGGTCACCGAATGGTGACCTCAGGTTATTTTGGGCTATTTGAAGCCGATGCGTTCCCTTTCTTCCCAGGTCTCTTCAGCCTCTTTTTTGGCTAAAAGTAATTCAATGACCTTGTAAATCTTGCTCAATTGCTCGTCATGATCCCGGATCGTTCGACGA
>DATJMG010000080.1:0-7139 GCA_035508835.1 Puia sp. | reverse complement strand
GATGAAGGGGACGTTCTCCGTGGATTCGTTCTTTCGCATCAGGTGCAATACTCCATATCCGTCGAGCTCGGGCATCATAATATCGCAGATCACGAGATCGGGCCGGTCTTTGAGCGCGGCCTCCACGCCCTTTTTGCCGTTAGGGGCCGTCGTCGTCTCATAGCCGGCAAGGGTGAGGATCTCGGCAATATTCTCCCGGATATCGTCATGATCGTCGATAACCAACAATTTGCGCATAGTATAGTCTTTTGGGCTTACAAGTGTGAAAAAAGCCTTACAATAGTACAATTTTCCGCCAACATTGAAAACTGACCAGGATCAGGTATTTTTCTGATAACGGTCATGCCGGGTGGCCGGACCGGATTATACCTTGCCCCTTATTTCGCTATGGCTACAACCTGCGATCATTGTGGGGAACCATGCGGCGCGGGAGCGCCGCACGTGGAGGACAAGCTGTTCTGCTGCGAGGGCTGTAAGCTGGTCTATACCTTATTGAACGGACATGGGTTGAAAGATTATTACCGCTACAATGACCGGCCGGGCATCAACCGGCGGGCGCCGGTCCGGGAGGATAAATTTGCGTTCCTGGACGAAGAGCGGATTGCTTCCAGGCTGATCAGCTTTCGGAGCGATACCGAGACGCACATTCAATTCTATCTGCCCCGGATCCACTGCAGTTCCTGTCTTTATCTGCTGGAGAACCTGCGGCGGCTGCATGGCGGTATCCTGTCCTGTCGGGTGGATTTTGCGGCGCGGAAGGTCTATATTGTATTTAACCCGGCACGGGTCACGCTTCGGGAAGTGGCGGGATTGCTTGCGACGATCGGGTATGAGCCCTGGCTCAGCCTGGAAGACCTGGACGGGAAGCGGCCCGGTCCGGTCCGGACAAAGGTCTATCAGTTGGGGGTGGCGGGTTTCTGTTTTGGGAACATCATGTTATTGAGCTTTCCCGAATATTTGGGGCTGGGGGTGGCGGAGGCGCCGCTGCGGGGATTGTTCCGGCTGCTCAACCTGGGCCTGGCCCTACCGGTAGTGCTCTTCAGCGCGCAGCCGTTCTTTGTATCGGCCTGGAAGGCGTTGCGGCAGCGGTATCTGAACATTGACGCACCGATCGCGCTGGCGATCCTGGTGACCTTCATCCGCAGCACATACGAAGTGCTTTCGGTTACAGGCAGTGGTTACTTCGACAGCCTGTCGGGGATCGTCTTTTTCATGCTTGCCGGCCGGATGCTCCAGGACCGGACTTACCGGCAGTTGTCGTTCGAGCGGGACTATAGGGCCTATTTCCCGATCGCGGTGACGGCATTGCAGGGGGATAAGGTCATGAACAAAACATTACCGGAGGTGTGTCATGGGGACACGCTGCTGATCCATCCGGGCGAACTGATCCCGGCGGATGCGATCCTCACCCGGGGGCAGGCCTCGATCGATTACAGTTTTGTTACCGGCGAGTCGCTGCCGGTTCCCAAAGAGACCGGTGAACTGCTGTATGCGGGCGGGCGCCAGACGGGCGCTGCCATCGAGGTACTGGTGATCAAAGAGGTGGCCCAAAGCTATCTCACGCAGCTTTGGGAGCGGGAAGAGTTCCGGCAGAAAGCGACGACGGAAGGCGGGGTGTCCTTCGTGACCCTGCTCAGCCGGTATTTTACCTATATCGTGCTGGCGGTTGCGGCGGGCGCGGGAGTTTACTGGCATCTGCATGATCCGGCGAGGGTCTGGGGCGCGGTGACGGCGGTGCTGATCATCGCATGCCCCTGCGCGTTACTTCTGTCTTCGACGTTCACTAACGGAAATATCCTGCGTATCCTGGCCCGGCATCATTTCTACCTGCGTCATGCGCAGGTCATCGAGCGGGTGGCGGCTACGACGCGGATCGTGTTCGATAAGACGGGGACGCTGACGGTGGGTGGGGTGAGTGCGCCGGACTATGCGGGCGAGCCGCTCGGCGGCGAGGAACGGAAAGCCATTACGGCGCTGGCAGCCCAATCGACGCATCCCTTGAGCCGGGCGCTGGCGGCTTCCACCGACGCGGCCGAAAGCTGCCGGGTGCTTGGATATAGCGAGGTCCCGGGACAGGGTATCTCGGCCTGGGTGGACGGGCGGCTGTTGCGGATGGGTTCGGCGCCCTATGTGACAGGAGGGACTGCGCTCAGCGAGCCGGGCGGGTCCCGGGTATATGTCGCTTTTGACGGGTGCCTGAAAGGAAGTTTCAGCTTTGCCAATCATTACCGGGAAGGCATCCGGCAATTGGTCCGGCAATTGCCGCGGAGGATCAGGTTATCGGTGTTGTCCGGCGATGGCGACCAGGAGCGGGCGCGGTTGCTGGAGTTGCTGGGCGATGGCGCCGAGCTTCGATTCCGCTGCCGGCCGCAGGATAAGTCGGATCACATCCGCACGCTACAGGGTATGGGAGAAAAAGTGATGATGATCGGCGACGGATTGAATGACGCAGCGGCGTTGCGGCAGGCCAATACGGGGATTGCCTTATCGGAAGCGAGCGGGCAGTTCACCCCTGCCAGCGATGCGATCCTCGAGGCCGGGGAATTATCCCGGTTGCCGGCCTTTATCCGGTTGTGCCGGGCTAACCGGCGGATCATCGAGCTGAGTTTCGTCATTTCTATTCTTTATAACGTGATCGGACTTTATTTCGCGGTGCAGGGGCAGTTATCGCCGCTGGTCGCAGCGGTGCTGATGCCGGCAAGTTCCCTGAGCATATTATTAATTACCTATGGCAGCAGCAACCTGGCTGCCCGGTGGCTCAAGCTCTGAGGAAGATCATGCCGATGGATGACGCATATCAATCACCTTTTATTTACTGCATTCTACTTTTACCAATAAACCCAAACCCCCATGAGCGTCATCCTGGTCTTATTGGCTGCGAGTCTTTCGATCGCGCTGCTTTTCCTCAGCGCCTTTCTCTGGGGCGTCAGACATCGCCAATTCGATGATGACAATTCGCCGCCGCTGAGGATCCTCTTCGACGACGCGCCGGTTGCGGAAGACATGGACACCCCTGTTTCCAACCCAAATCCAACAAATCAATAAATATGCAGGTAGAAAAGTTTTATTATGACAATAAGACAGTCAAATGGTTTGCCTATGCGGTGATGGTCTGGGGTATTGTCGGGATGCTGGCCGGCCTTTGGGTGGCGGTTGAATTATATTTCCCGTCAATGACCATGGGGCTTCCGCCGCTGACGTTCGGCCGGATGCGGCCGGTGCATACGAACGCGGTGATCTTCGCCTTTGTGGGTAACGGCATTTTCATGGGCGTGTATTATTCCTTACAACGGCTTTGCAAGACGCGGATGTTCAGCGATGTGCTGAGCAAGATCCACTTCTGGGGCTGGCAGGCGATCATTCTCGCGGGTGCGATCACGTTGTGGATGGGAAAGACGAGCGGGAAGGAATACGCAGAATTGGAATGGCCCATCGATATCGCGATTGCCGTGGTGTGGATCATTTTCGGGATCAATTTATTCGGGACGCTGATCAAGCGCCGGGAAAAGCATATTTATGTTGCCATCTGGTTTTATATCGCGACCTGGGTAACAGTGGCGATGCTGCACATCGTAAATTCCATCGAGTTACCGATAACGATGTGGAAAAGCTATAGCTGGTATGCCGGAGTGCAGGACGCGCTGGTCGAATGGTGGTACGGCCACAATGCGGTAGCCTTCTTTCTGACCACGCCCTATTTGGGGCTGATGTATTATTTTCTACCGAAGGCGGCCAACCGGCCGATCTATTCCTATCGGCTTTCCATCATCCACTTTTGGGCCCTGATCTTTATCTATATCTGGGCGGGACCACACCATTTGTTATACACGGCGCTGCCGGATTGGGCACAGTCGCTGGGGGTAGTCTTTTCGGTTATGCTGATCTTCCCGAGCTGGGGTGGGATGCTGAACGGCCTGTTTACGCTACGCGGCGCCTGGGATAAGGTAAAGGAAGACCCGGTGCTGAAGTTCCTGGTCGTCGCGATCACGTGCTACGGGATGGCGACCTTCGAAGGCCCGATGCTGGCGCTGAAGAATGTCAATGCCATCTCTCACTTTACGGACTGGACGATTGCGCATGTTCATGTGGGCGCGCTGGGGTGGAACGGCTTTTTGACATTCGGCGTGCTGTATTACCTGATCCCGCGGATGTGGAATACCTCACTCTATTCAAAAAAAATGGCCACTACGCATTTCTGGATCGGCACCATCGGGATTGTATTGTACGTGATCCCGATGTATTGGGCCGGATTCACGCAAAGCATGATGTGGAAGAGCTTTACGCCGGAAGGTCAGTTGCGTTTCCAGTTCCTGGAAACGGTGACGCATCTCCGTCCGATGTATATCGCGCGGAGCATTGGCGGAGCGCTTTACATCTCGGGGGTATTTATCATGGTGTATAACCTGGCAAAGACGATTGCCATGGGCAAGTTCGTGGCCAATGAGGCCGCGGAGGCCGCGCCGCTGGCGGAGGCGGCGACCACGCACAGTCGTCGCTACTGGCACCGCTGGATAGAGCGGCGCCCCATGCAGATGCTGGTGTTTAGCCTGCTGGCGGTGGCCATCGGCGGGTTGATCGAACTGGTGCCGACCTTCCTGGTAAAATCCAACATTCCCACGATAAGCAGCGTGAAGCCTTATACGCCGCTGGAGTTGCACGGCAGGGACATTTATGTCCGTGAGGGTTGCTATTTATGTCATTCGCAGATGATACGGCCATTCCGGGACGAAGTGGCCCGGTACGGGGAGTATTCCAAAGCGGGAGAATTCGTTTACGACCACCCTTTTCAATGGGGATCGAAGCGGATCGGACCCGATCTGGCCAGGATCGGCGGAAAATATCCCGATAGCTGGCATTTCAATCACCTGCTGGACCCGCAATCGATGTCTCCGGGTTCGATTATGCCCTCCTATTTGTGGCTGTTCGACCATGAGATCGACACGGTGATCACCTATAAAATGATCAGGGCGATGCAGACCATGGGGGTGCCTTATCCGGCAGGATACGCGGAGCAGGCTAATAAAGACCTCGTCAAACAGGAGGAAGAGATCAAATTGACACTCAAAGCGGACAAGATCAACACGGGTCAGAACAAGGAGATCGTGGCGCTCATCGCCTACCTGCAACGAATGGGCAAAGATATCAAGTCGGCGCCAAAGGAGCAGGTCACGTCGGCGAACGACGGGCATGCGGTCATGGGGAATTAACATAAAAAAATCATTCGACATGAAATTTATCAATTACCTGGAAAAGATCAGCGGCGTGAGCATCTACGGGATGTCCTCCCTGCTGTTGTTTGGAACCGTGTTTATGGTCATGCTGGTCTGGGCGTTGAAGGCGGATAAGGGAATGATCGAGGAAATTCGAAACATCCCGCTTGATTAAAGAGTGTATCATTCAAAATTCATGTATATGTTGTCAAATCCTTTTGTGTGGATAATGCTTGTGGTGATCGTGCTGCTGCTCATCGTCATTAAGTCCCTGGCGGCCGTGCTGCTGAATGCGGCCAGGAATTCCTGGGCAGAACAGTCGGCCGCGAACAAAAAGACTACGGAAGATATAGTGAAGGCGGTGGTAGTGACGCCGATCATCCCCGGGATCAGCGATACCGCTTTTTATTTCATCGTATCGATCATCGGGTTGGAGATCCTGGTGATCCTCTACCTGGTATATAACATCAATATCCTGCTAAAAAAGGATGTCGCGGCGGCTGAAGCAGCTACCCGGGTCCGCAGCACCCGGCCGGCCTTTTCGTTTGCCAAATGGTGGACCAAAGTCAATAAATTCCGCCCGGTCGAACAGGAAGCGGACCTGGATATGGGTCATGACTATGACGGGATCCGGGAGTTGGACAACAAGCTGCCGCCCTGGTGGAAATATGGCTTTTATGCGACGATGGTTTTTGCGGTCGTTTACCTGTGGCGCTACCATGTTTCCCATTCTGCGCCATTGCCCGCGGAGGAATATGCCATCGCGGTACGCCAGGCGGAAGTGGATAAGGAAGCCTACCTGAAACAGGCGGCGAATAGCGTGGATGAAAATACGGTCAGGCTGCTCACTTCCCCCGCGGACCTGGCGGCAGGCAAGGCTGTATTCCAGACGGTATGTTTCGCCTGTCACGGGAAGAACGGCGAAGGCGGCGTCGGTCCGAATCTCACGGACAACTACTGGCTGCATGGCGGGTCGATCCAGGAAATATTCAGGACGATCAAGTATGGCTGGCCGGATAAGGGGATGAAGAGCTGGAAGGACGATTATTCGCCGGCGCAGATCGCGCAGATTGCGAGTTATGTGAAATCCCTTGGGGGGACAAACCCGCCTAATCCGAAGGCGCCGCAAGGAGAACTGGTTAAATAACGTTTATAAAATTAACGACCATGGAGACGGCCGACAAGGCAACGACGGGATCGATTGGGTCAGAAGAGGGGGAATCCTTCAGGGATCACCTTTCCACGGTGGATCAGGCGGGGCATCGCAAATGGGTATACGCCCGGCAGCCGAAAGGGAAGTGGTATAGCCTACGGACCTATCTCAGTTGGGGGTTTTTCCTGCTGCTTTTTTCCGTGCCGTTCATTTATGTAAACGGACAGCCTTTTTTCCAGTTCGATATCCCGGATGCGCGATTTATTTTGTTCAGCAAGATATTCTGGCCGCAGGACTTTTTCATCTTCGGGCTGACGATGGTGACCTTTATCGTTTTTATTATCCTGTTTACGGCGGCGTTTGGCCGGCTTTTTTGCGGTTGGGTCTGTCCGCAGACGATTTTTATGGAAATGTTATTCCGGAAGGTGGAGTACCTGATCGAAGGCGACGCGGCAAAGCAAAAATTGCTGGCGAAATCGCCGTGGACATCGGCGAAGATCGGGAAGAAGGCGGCGAAGCATGGGATTTTCTTTTTTCTGGCTTTCGTGATTGCCAATATTTTCCTGTCCTATATCATCGGGATAAAGGCCCTCGGGAAGATCATCACGGAGCCCGTGACCGGGCATATCGGGGGACTGATGTCGATCCTGCTTTTCTCGGGAGTGTTCTATGCCGTATATGCGTATTTCCGCGAGCAGATCTGTACGACGATTTGTCCTTATGGCCGCCTGCAAAGCGTGCTGCTGGACAGGAATTCGATGATCGTGGCCTATGAC
>DATJMG010000079.1:0-10948 GCA_035508835.1 Puia sp. | reverse complement strand
CTGCAACCGGACAATGTCGTCATCCAGCACTTTGATATCCTGTTCGGTCAACAATACGTCATAAAAAGCCTTGCTCACATTGACCGTCACATCGATCTTGTCGCTGATCGTCATCTGGTGGATCTGTGTCTGCACATCCCGCTTCGTCTGGCTCGCCAGCAGCACGTCGCGGTTGAAGATGGTCTGATTGAGCCCGAACGCCACCGCCGAGTTGTTATAGGTACCGCTATATACATAAGCGCCATTGAAGGCCACCGCCGGCAACTGAAAATAGTTTTGATAGCTGGCATTGAGCCCGATCTGCGGATACCATTCCGCCAACCGGCTCTTGATCTGCCGGTCCGTGATCTGCTCGTCCAGCATCGCCTGCTGCACCAGTGGATAATGACTTAGCGCAAACTCAACACAGGCTCCCACCGTCGCAACCGGAGGCAACGTGTCCGAAGCCCTTTGCGCCCGGACCGATTGGAATGAAATACTGAGCCCGAAAATGATACAACCGATAACACAAGCTTTCTTCATAAACATGGTGCTATAGATTAGATAGATGAAGATCGATTTACCTTTAACCACCGGCCAGGGGCCGATAATGAGGGCACAAAGTTAAACAAACGTTTGAATTAAACAAACGTTTAATCAATAGGCGGCAAGCTGAGATATAACTATTTGGCTAACAATTAGCTACTAAAATTAAAGCAAAATCTTAATCCTGATTACCTTTATCCCATAATATTTCAACAAATGCCTGCTTCCATCCATACCATCCTCGGCGCCGGCGGGATTATCGGCGATTCCCTCGCCCGGGAACTCATCGCGCATCTGCTGCCGGTCCGGCTGGTCTCCCGCCACCCCAAGCCTGTCCTTAACGCTACCCTCCATAATGCCGACATGACCTACCCGGCTCAGGCACTCGACGCTATCCGGGACTCCAGCGTCGTTTACTGCTGTATCGGTCTTCCCTACAATTATTCGGTCTGGCGGCAGCAATGGCCCCGGATCATCGACAACCTGATCGCGGCCTGCCGGCAAACCAACGCCAAACTGCTCTTTTTCGACAATGTATATATGTACGGGCAAACCTCGGGACCCATGACCGAAGAGACACCGTACAACCCTGCCAGCCGCAAAGGCGACCTGCGCGCCCGTATCGCCACCCAACTGATGAGTGAGGTCCGGAAAGGTAACATCACTGCGGCCATCGCCCGCTCCGCCGATTTCTACGGCCCCGGCGCTGTAAAGACCAGCATTCCGAATTTCCTCGTCTTCCAACGTCTCCTCAAGAACCGGCGGGCGCAATGGCTCGTCAATGCCCACGTCCGCCACTCCTTCACCTACACTCCCGACGCCGCCCGGGCACTCCGCCTTCTTGCACAGGACGACAACGCCTGGAACCAGGTCTGGCACCTGCCCACAGCAGCCAACCCGCTGACGGGCGCCGGCTTCATTGAAAAAGCCGCCGCAGAGCTGCATAAGGCAAACCAGTATGCGGTATTATCGAAATGGATGATCAGGTTAGGAGGTATCTTCGACAGGACCACCGCCGAATTGTATGAGATGCTGTATCAGTACGAATCGGAATATATCTTCAGTTCCGCCAAGTTCGAATCGGCTTATTCTTTCCAACCCACACCCTATGAACAAGGCATCCGCGAGATAGCGGGATCAGTGATGGATCCGGTAATACGCCCGCTGTAAATTCATCTTGGTCGCAGGCGCGACCACCAGCGGCAGCTTCTCCACCACGGTTTCGCTGCTGTCCAGCCCGAAAGCTTTCTCCTCCGCCAACGCCATCTTTTTGATCGTGAAATACGCATTCAAAATAAATCCGTCCCGGACGGGGAACTCATTATCGTAAGAAAGGAACTTCTCGAGGATCACGAAGCGGAAATCCTCTGCAATATTATGCTTCTTGAGCGAGGGGTACCGGCTGACCACATCGAGCTCCTTATTGCAGATCATCTCCGTTACCACTTTCCGGAACATCATCCCCACCCGCTGCTGGACCCGGAAGCCGAGCCGGAATTCAACCCGGATAACCTTGTCGTTCATCAGTTCCTCCACGCCATACTCCATCGTATACGGCTCGTCCGTCCGCTCGATATGCACGAACCAATACACATCCGCCCGCTTGGGATTGTGACTGAAGATCGAATAAAGGATCTTTTCTTCGATCTGCGTGGGCCGGTTGGCCTTGGTCAGATAGATCAGATGGGACGTGAACTTGGGGATGCTCTCATCCTTGCTCAGGTTCTCGAGCAACGGAATATGTTCGTTCAGATCGATGAAGTTGAGGAACCGGTTGTTGATCTTCCGGGCATTATACCAGATGTACATGGTAAAGATCAGCCCTATCTCAAATACAAGGAAGAATAACCGCTTGATGAGCTTGACCGCATTGGCCACGAAAAAACAACTCTCCACCGCAACGAAGATCGTGACGATCGCCCCGACGATCCAAAAAGGATAATGCTTGACATAACGCAGGAAATTGTACATGAGGATCGTGGTCATGAGCATGGCCACCGTGATCGAAAACCCGTACGCCGCAGTCATCGCCTCCGAAGTCCGGAAGTACAACACAACCAGGAAACAACCCAGGCAAAGGATCCAGTTGATGCTGGGGATATAGATCTGACCCCGGACATCCGTGGGAAACTTAACGGTTACTTTTGGCCAGAAGTTCAGGCTGATCGCCTCATTGATCAAGGTGAAACTGCCGCTGATCAACGCCTGACTCGCAATGATCGAGGCAGCAGTCGCAATAAATACGCTCGGGATGAGGAACCAATGCGGTACGATCGCGAAGAAGGGGTTGGCCCCGCCGATGCTGTCCTTGTGCTGCAGGAGTACCCAGGCGCCCTGGCCGAGATAGTTGAGCACGAGCGTGGTCTTGACAAAGATCCAGCTGACCTGGATATTCCGCCGCCCGCAATGACCGAGATCCGAATAAAGCGCCTCCGCCCCCGTCGTACAAAGGAACACCGCCCCCAAAAGCCAGAAACCCTTTGGATGCATGATGAGCAGCTCCAACCCATAGTGCGGGCTTAATGCCCTCAGGACGCCGGGATAATGGATGATCTGGTTCAGACCCAATATCCCGAGCATCGAGAACCACAGGAACATGATAGGGCCGAACGATCCCCCGACTACCTTGGTGCCGAATCGCTGGAAGACAAACAGGAGCAGGAGGATCACCAGGACAATCTCCACCACCAGCGCATTGCCCGGAACCACCACATTCTCGAGCCCATGCACCGCCCCTAGCCCCTCGATGGCGGACGTGACCGAGATCGGGGGCGTAATAATGCCATCCGCCAGCAAGGTGCCGGCGCCGATAATGGCCGGGTAGACCAACACCCTTCCATACCGGCGGACCAGCGCATACAGCGAGAACACCCCGCCTTCCCCCCGGTTATCGGCTTTGAGAGTGATAAAGACATATTTGAAGGTAGTCTGCAGCGTAAGCGTCCAGAACACGCAGGAAATGGCGCCAAAGACGAGCTCCTGAGAGATTTTGCCTCCTTCCGTTAAAATGGTCTGAAACGTGTACAGCGGAGAAGTACCGATGTCGCCGAAGATGATTCCTAGTGTAATGAGAAGACCTGCGGATGTAACTTTACTGAAATGACTTCGGTCCATAGTTTGGGGGTGCAAAGCTACATCCCAAACGTTTAAAAAAACAAATTATTTTGGGAAAAACCCATCGCGATCCGCCGTCCGCGCCCGCAGCATCTCCGCAAAATTAAGCCGCCGCGTCATCGCCATGACCACACAGGCCAGCCGATTCGTTCGCGTACCCTCCGTTTTAGCTTCACGGACCCAATTCCCAAAATAGTTTTGATGCGACATGGGAAGGCTGTTGAAATATGCCAGCGCCTCCGGCTCATCCGCCAGGCATTCGACAAGGTCCTTCGGCGGCTTGATCACCGCCCTGTCCACCTCGAGCTCGACCCGCAGCTGATCCCCTTTTTGTTTCCGAATGGCTTTTCGGACACTGGCCTTCAACGCCAGGATAAAATCACCCTCCCCCATCGGGATCAACGCCATCTTTTCAATAGAATGGTCATCCAGTTTTCCCTTGACCCGGAAAGACTTTTTATGGCCCGGCATCAGTTTGCCCGCCAGGGCCGCGGGAACCCGGATATAGCTCCACCCGGTCTTTTCCCCCATCTCGCCAAACTGCAATATTTTAGTGGTAAAGCGGATCATCAACACTCCTGATCATCTATACTTCGGATCATCTACGCTCTCGCCTTCGAAGCCGGCTTCTTTTTCCGCTTGTGCTGCCTAAGCGCAGCTTCGATCCCCTTCCGCAAATTTTCGAACGTCGGCTTGCCGGTGAACAGCTCATCGTTGATAAAAAATGCCGGCACATCCCGAACCCCCTTGTCCAAACCTTCCAGCAGATCGCTTTTGACCTGCCAGCCATAAGTCGAATTGACCAGGTCTTCGAGGAACTTCTTGTTCACCACCCCGCAATCCTTGGCATATTCCCGCAAACTGATGGCCCCCAACCGCCGCCGGTGCGCAAACAGCATCCTGTGCATCTCCCAGAACTTCCCCTCCTGCGCCGCACCCAGCGAAGCCTCAGCCGCCTTCATGGCATGTTGATGGATCCGGGTCAGCGGAAAATGCCGGAAATTGAATTTCAACTTGCCCTGAAATTCCTTCAACAGCTTCTCTACCACCTCGTTAACCTTGGCACATGCCTCGCTTTCATAATCCCCAAATTGCATCAGAGTGACCGGTGCCTTGGGGTCACCTACAAACACCGCTTTCGTGGAAATGATCTCTACCGAATCTTTTGCTTTCATATTATATTCATAACATATTTCAAGCGCCAAAGTTCGCCTTATTCCAAATAAAATCCGCCCCGCTCAAACAAATTAACCTGGTTCTTGTTTCCTTCCGACTTCCCGCCCCCGGCTATTTTCTTATTTCCAACCGATTCCCCCCGGCTATTTCTTGCTTCCATCCGCCTTTTCGAAATGCGGTGTCTCATTCCGAAATACCACCACCCCATCGAATACATCCACCAGTACCGGTACCGTCCGGTCGATATCTCCAGCTAAGATTCTCTTACTCAATTGATTAACTATTTCTTTCTGGATCAGCCGCTTCAATGGTCTCGCGCCGAACTGCGGATCGAATCCATTCTCCGCGAGGTAATCGACCAGGTAATCGCTGAATTCCAGCTGGATCCCGTTCTTCAAGACCAGTTTCTGCAAATCCTCGAGCTGGATGCGGATGATCCCCCGGATCTCACCCTTCAGCAACGGCTGGAACAAAATGATCTCATCGATCCGGTTGAGGAACTCCGGCCGGATCGTCTGCCGCAGCAGATCCGTCACCTCCGCCCTGGTCTTCTCCATGATTTCGTCACGGTTGCGCTCCGTTACATCCTCGAAATTCGCCTGGATGATCTGGCTTCCCATATTACTGGTCATGATAATGATCGTATTCTTGAAATTCACCACCCGTCCCTTATTATCGGTCAGCCGGCCGTCATCCAACACCTGCAGGAGGATATTGAATACATCGGGATGCGCTTTTTCGATCTCGTCCAGCAACACCACGCTATAAGGCTTACGCCTGACCGCTTCCGTCAGCTGTCCGCCTTCATCATATCCCACGTATCCCGGAGGCGCGCCCACCAGCCGGCTAACGGAATGCTTTTCCTGGTACTCACTCATATCGATCCGGGTCATCATGCTCTCGTCATCGAACAGGTAGTCGGCCAGCGCCTTCGCCAGCTCCGTCTTACCCACACCCGTCGTTCCCAGGAAGATGAACGACCCGATCGGCCGCCTGGGATCCTGCAACCCCGCCCTGCTCCGGCGGATCGCATCCGCTACCGCGCCGATCGCCTCATCCTGCCCGACGACCCGCTTGTGCAGCTCGTCTTCCAGGTTCAACAGCTTTTCCTTTTCGCTCTGCAGCATCTTGCTGACCGGTATCCCGGTTGACTTGGCTACCGCTTCCGCAATGTCCTCGGCATCGACTTCTTCTTTCATCAATCGCGACGTGGCGCTCATGGCATCCAGCTGCGCCGAGTAGGTCTCGATAACCTTCTCCTGCTCCTTTATCTTCCCATACCGGATCTCCGCCACCTGCCCATACTGCCCTTCCCGCTCAGCCTTCTCCGCAGCCAGCTTGAGGTTTTCGATCTCAGCCTTGGCACTCTGCACCTTTTCCACGAGATTCTTCTCCTGCTGCCATTTGGCTTTCAGCGTATCCCGCTGCACACTCAGATTACCGATCTCCGCACTCAGCTCCCGTAATTTCTCGTCATCATTTTCCCGCTTGATGGCTTCCCGCTCGATCTCCAGCTGCCGGATCATCCGCTCGAGCCTGTCCAGCTCCTCCGGCTGGGAATTCATCTCAAGCCGAAGCTTGGCGGCACTTTCATCGATCAGATCGATCGCCTTGTCCGGCAGGAACCGATCGGTGATATAGCGATGCGACAGCTCGACCGCCGCAATGATCGCTTCGTCCTTGATCCGCACATGGTGATGCGTTTCATAACGGTCTTTCAATCCCCGCAGGATCGAAATGGCATCTTCCTCGCTCGGCTCATCGATCATCACTTTCTGGAACCGACGCTCCAATGCCTTATCTTTTTCAAAGAATTTCTGATACTCATTCAACGTCGTCGCCCCAATAGCCCGCAACTCGCCCCTGGCCAGCGCAGGCTTCAGAATATTGGCGGCATCCATCGCCCCCTCTCCCCCTCCGGCGCCCACCAGCGTATGGATCTCGTCGATGAACAGCACGATCTCGCCATCACTGCCCGCCACTTCCTTTACCACACTCTTCAGCCGCTCTTCGAACTCGCCTTTGTACTTGGCGCCCGCAATCAGCTGCCCCATATCGAGCGCGAAGATCGTCTTGGACCGGAGGTTCTCCGGCACGTCTCCATTGACGATCCGATGCGCCAGACCTTCTGCTATCGCCGTCTTGCCTACTCCCGGCTCGCCGACAAGAATGGGGTTATTCTTGCTTCTACGCGAAAGGATGTGCAGGGTCCGCCGGATCTCTTCATCGCGGCCGATCACCGGATCGAGCTTGCCCTGACGCGCCAGTTCATTCAAATTCTTCGCATATTTATTCAGCGCATTGAATGTCGTTTCCTGCGTTTGGGAATTGACCGTCGAACCCTTCCGAAGATCCTTAACGGCGGCGATCAAGCCCTTTTCAGTCAAACCAGCGTCCTTCAACAGTTTGGCCGCATTGTCCTTCCCCTGCAAAATGCCGAGCAGCAGATGCTCGACACTGACGAACTCATCCCCGAACTGCTTCAGGTCCGAGCCCGCATGCAGGATCGCGGAATTCAAATCCCGGCTGATCGATTGCGCAGGGTCGCCCCCGCTTACCTTCGGCAGCTTTTGCAGACTCTCATCCAGCTTGGTTTCGACAAAAGCTACATTGACATTGTTCTTTTTCAGCAGGAACTCCACCAGGGAATCTTCCTCCCCCAGCAACGACTTCAACAGATGATCCGTATCTATCGTCGGATTCGATCCATCGAAGGCCAGCTGCTGCGCCCGGGCAATCGCCTCCTGCGCCTTTATCGTAAAATTGTTTAGGTTCATATATCTATGTTTTTCCTTTTCGAACTAAATTGTGCCGGACATCGCCCAAATTCCAGGCGCATCGCCCGACCAAAATGTAATCTTTTGTCGCAAAATCCAAACCACTACCACAATCCAGCTATTATGTCACATTCCGCCCGATTTACCTGTCTGGTTTTCAGCTTCTTCTCAGCACTCCTGCTATTCTGTCTGTCCGCAGCGGCCCAACGGAAACCGGAAGTGCCGGTAGACCATCGGTTCGACCCCCTCGATCAGCTGTTCAAACAGAACCAGAAGGAGCTGGGCCAGTTCGTCGCCCTCGTCTGGAAAGACGGTAAGATCGTCTATAAAAAAGAGGCCTCCGATGACTTCACGGCCAAAATGCAGGCGCCTCTGGGCCGCGTTGCAGATTGGATGACCGCCGCGCTGGTCATGACCTTTGTAGATGAAGGCAGGATTTCGCTGGACGATAAAGTTACCACCTATATTCCGATGTTCGGGAAATATATGAAAGGGTATATCACCATCCGGAATTGCCTGACCAATACCACCGGAATAAAAGTAGACGAAGGACTGAAAAAAGCCATGGAAAACGTTCATTTCGAAACGCTGGAAGATGAGGTCAATTCCTATGCCGTCCACCGGGATATCGGGACCAATCCCGGCACCGAGTTCTTCTATAGCAACCTGGGCCCCAATATCGCCGCCCGCTGCCTCGAAGTAGTCAGTAAAAGGCCGTTTGAACGGCTCATGAACGAACGCATTATCCGGCCCCTTAAAATGCGGGGCACCTCTTTCGACAGCCAGACCGGCGGAGCACCCAATCCCTCCGGCGGCGCGGTCGGCGCCGCAAGCGACTATATCAGTTTCATGGCCATGCTGATGAACAAAGGGGTCACCCCCGACGGCAAGCGGATCCTCAGCGAAAAGGCGGTACAGGAGCTCGAGAGCCCCCAATTCGCGAGCCTGCCCGCCAAATTTGTCCCCGGAGAGATCAAGGGCGCCCAGTTCGGCCTGGGCTGCTACATCATGGGAACCGGTAACTCCACCATCCTGCTCTCCCCCAATATGCTGGGAACGACGGCCTGGATCGACCCATGCCGCAACTACGCCGCCATCCTGATCGTCGCCAAACCCGAAGAGCCCCATAAAGTAATTTGGACCAGTATGATGAACCTGATCGACTCGGCACTCGGCGGCAACTGCAACTAACGCCGCCGCCCCTCCGCCGCCGCCCATTCGCGCCCCGCGGCTCCCTCGCCCCCACCGCCGCCCCTCCGCCCCTCGCCGCTGCGCACCCCGCCGCCCCCTCGCCCCGCGGCTCCCACGCCCCCGGTCACTCCTTCTTCACCAGCACGACCCTGCTGTGATCGGCCTTGTATAACTGCTCATAGAACTTGACGAGCTCCTGATAATCCGCCGGCGGGAAACGCCCGATCGACTCCTCATACCGGCGATAATAAACAATCCTATCCGGCATCACCTTCACCGACGTCGAATACTTCCCGAACCGCGAATCGATCGCCACATCCGCCGGAACCGCCTCCGGCTGATATCCCGCCGGGATCTTGAGCGTGACGCTGTCAATATCCGTAAATGCTTCATCGTCGACAAAGTCATAGTGCCGGATCGAGTCCGCAGATAACCGGTACGAACTCCGGTCGAACAGATCCGGATTCACGAATAACCGCCTTCCCGAGATCGATGCATAATTCGGGCTTAGCACATGCAAATACTCGCTTACAACAGGTATCCTCCCTTTCTTCTCATCGTATTGACTTTTCTCGACGGTATAGGTCGGCAGGCTTAGCGCATCATTAAGGTATTTCTGGCGTTCCTCCCCCGACATTTCATTCAACATCATGCTGGGCCATTCTTCCCTGATCCCGGAATACCGGGTATTGACGTTCGCGTCCAACGTCCCGTCATCCGCGATAGACGCTTCGACAACCCGGCACCGGGTATTGTCGGCCGCTGAATAAGATGGCGTCCGGACGATATGGCCACCATCGTCATCGATCAGGATGGCCTTTCGGTTTCCCGTGAAGCTGCCCATGTAACCCGGAGACTTCGTTTGACTCGTGCACTCCAGCCAAATGGAATCCTTCCCCATGGGCACACAGGTTATGATATGATCTCCTTGGAAGGAAGGGAAGTCATCTACCAGTTCCGGCGCGTCCTCCCCGGAGTAGATCACTACATAATTGGCTTTAATTCCCGCTTCTTTCAGAAGTGCAACCATGAAATTGGACAACGCCTTGCAATCCCCGTATCGCTTGCTTGCTACATATTCTGCCGAAAAAGGCTGCAAGCCGCCGATTCCCAACTGAACGCTGACATATCGGGTGTTCTTTTGCAGATAGTCATACAACGCATATACTTTCTGCCGCTTATCGGCCAGATGATCCGTCAGCTCGTGCACCTTGCGTTTTACGTCATCCGGCAGCACATCCCTTCCCGCCCGCAGCTGATTGATGAACATCCCAAAATTGATCCAGGAGGACATATTCCCCTTATAGCCCTGCGCTTCGAAGTCCGATGGGGCGAACAACACATGCGGCGCAATCTCGGCCCAGGTGGGTCCCGCAAACTCGGTTGCCCGCGCCGGCAGGTTTCCTGCCTCCCACGTGTAGATCTTCTTATCACCTGACGTCGTCACCACCGGCTCAAAATGACAATTGCCCGGCTTATACCTTACTTCGTAATTCGCCGGAGCGATGATCACATATTTGCTATGCTGCGTCGATATCCCGGGGGAATATAGGGGTGCCCATTCGTCGAATTGCAGAATGCCGTTCATCTCGTCCTCCTCCGAATAATCTACAGTATAAGGATATACCCGGCAATAAAAATTGTAAACCTTTTCCCGCACGTCATCCGCCAGATTCTCTTCGCTGACATAACTCCGGTCCTCCATGTCCTTTTTCTTCACACGCTTTACCTCTTTCCCGTCGGCATCATACAAAATACCATCGATCCGGTTAATAGAAGTGAATTTATCATAATAGCTGCTATACCCGCCGATATTGTCGGCACTCTCGTTGAGAATGGTATATACATGATGCTTCGTCTCGATCGCCTTATCCGGCGACTTGATCTCCAGAACAATCTCCTCCTCCCGCACCACCGCCCGCGCATCCTTCTTGAGCGAATCCGGGATCAGCGCGACATTATACGATTGCGCCGACGACGGAACCGATATCCCCGACAACAGCCCCCAACAAACAAGTATTTTTTTCATGCTCCTATTTTTTCTTCTTAAATACAATCTGCTCCTGTTGCTTTTTGACGATATACCCGTAAAAATCCCGCAGCGTCGCATAGTCCTCCGGCGTATAGTTCGCCTTCTTCAGCTTGATGCGCGTCCTGAACTGGAT
>DATJMG010000078.1:0-18016 GCA_035508835.1 Puia sp. | reverse complement strand
CCCATTCGAGATTCAGCCCGGTCTCGTAGCCATTGCGATAAAACCGGCTGCTGCCGTTTTGCAGGAGGTTGCTTGACAGGCTGCCTGTCGAGTCGAAGGAATTACGGTTGGAAGAGTTCAGCGTAGTGGAGGGCAGCTGGGCATTGCCGCTAAAGAAGCTGTTGAGCCCGAACTTTCCATGACGGACATTGAAGTTGAAAGAGCCGTTCTCGAGCCGGGAGCCCCCGGTAAGGCTGAGATTCCCATTGACGCCGTTTATTCGGTTATCCTTCAGGATGATGTTGATGATCCCGCCTGTGCCTTCCGCATCATATTTAGCGCCGGGGCTGGTTATGACTTCGATGCTCTTGATCTGGCTGGCGGGGATCGATTGCAGGGCATCGGAAAGGCTATTGCCGAATATACTGGAAGGACGGCCATTGATGAGGAACAGGATATTCGTGTTACCCATGATGTCGACATTCCCATCCACGTCGACCGAGACCATGGGGACCTTTTTCAGGATGTCGGTGGCTACTCCGCCGAGTGAGGTCACATCCTTTTCGGCGTTATACACGATCTTGTCCAGCTTGTTCTCTATCAGTCCTCTCGTGGCGGTGACCGTTACAGATTGCAGGCTGGCCGCTTCTTTGGCAAGGAGGATATCGCCCAGGGATGTCCGTTTGCTGTCGGCGAGGAACGGTCCCAGTTTCAGCCTGGCATAGCCGACGCATTCCACGACGATCGAGAATTCGCCGGTGCGGGGAGCCTTCACGCTAAACTCACCCCTGGCGCCGGTCATCATCCCTCCCACGGGCCGGGAGACGTTTGCGCCGTAGATGGAGATCGTGGCATATTGAATGGGTTGCCGGGAATTGGAATCGACGATCCGCCCCGTGATCCTGATAGCGGCACCGGCCGGTTCGGGCGTTTTCTTCTGTGCGTTCAAGCGGTACAGAGAACTCAATAATAACAGTAGTAGTGCTGATTTCCTCATGACTTTCAACTTCGGACAAATGTGCAAGGTGGCCCTGCATTCTGGTGAAAAGCAGGATAAAAGAACTTCAGGATCGCTTCAAAATATTTACAGACCTTTGGCCACCATTGCTTATGAATTCAATCCGCTTCCGATTCCGCTTCCGCTTCCTTTTGCTGACCGGTCTTCTTGCTGCCGCGCAGTCACAGGCCCAGGACAATTATGAGATCCAGGTATATGCGTCCCCGACCGTCGGAAAGGATACGACGATGGTGGAACTGCACAGCAACTATAGTTTTATCGGCAATACCGCCTCGCAGGGTGTTGTCTCCACTAATCACATGGATCGGGAGACGATCGAGATCACCCATGGCTGGACCCCCTGGTTCGAAACGGGATTCTATATCTTTAACGATATCGCTGACATGGGCCGGACCAATTATGTCGGCAGTCATCTCCGGCCGCGGGTCATGGCGCCTTCGTGGTGGAACTGGCCGGTCGGGGCAAGCATTTCATTCGAGGGCGGCTTTGTGAAGGATGGCTATGATCCCGATATCTGGACGTTGGAGGTCCGGCCGATCGTTGACAAACAGCTCGGCCCGGTCTATCTGGCGTTGAATCCGGTGGTGGACTTCACGTTCAAAGGGGCGGATGCCGGAAGGGGTGCGATCTGGGCGCCGGACTTCAAATTCAGCTACCAGATCGGCAAGGTCTGGGCTTACGGCATCGAATATTATGGTTCCTGGGGGCCGATCACGCATTTCGATCCGATCAATGAACAGCAGCACCAGCTGGCGTTCTGTGTAGACGCCGATTTCGATCCCCGCTGGGAGTTCAACGCGGGTTATGTTTTCGGGCTCACGCCGGCGATCGATCGAAGTATCTTCAAGGTCATCCTGGGACGGCGGTTTGGCGGCGAAAGGCATCATTCGATGCGGACAAAGCTTTGATTTATGCGTTCAAAGTCGTGCTCGAAATGAACTAATGGACCCTCACATATTTTTCAATAATGATATGGTCGATGTGCGCAGCATCGACCTTTTCTATGCCGGTCTGGATCAAGGTGTCGTTGTGCAGTTCGACGGTAAATGTAAACGGCTTGCCTTCCCAGTTACGATCCGCATAATAATCGAGGTGTTCTGTATACTGGTTGCCCGACAAGGTGTACAGGCCGCCGCCGGCATCGAAGTGATTGGATGAATCCTTTGGCGGATTTTTGTCGTGCCGCAGAAAGGCGAAATGGGTGTCGTTGATGATCTTGATCATCTTGAAATCGCCGGCATAAGGGACGGTGTCTTTGCCGGTGATCGTAATTCCTGATACCAGCTGCCAGGTGCCGTTCAGCCGGATGCCGGAAGTGGGATCGGAATGGGTACAGGCAAAGATGGAAAGGCAGGAGACGAGGAGGACAAGAGGGGAAATGGTGTTGAATTTCATATGCTTAAAAGCGTGAATGTACAATTTTGGGCCAATATCCTGAAAAGCCCTTGTCTCGAATCATTTATCGGTTTAACTTTAAACTATCTCGTGAGTTTCCTATTATAACCAAAATACTTCGATCATGCCCGAAAAAGAACGAACCGAACTTGCCGTCGATCTCGGCCGGGCGGTAGCTGAGATGAGAAATCACATCAACTATCTGCTGCAGGAGAAGATCAAGGAGCATGCGCCGCACATCAGCTTTGAAATGGTAGAGATCCTGGCCTGCCTCTGGAAAGAGGACGGCGTGAATCAACAGCAGCTCGCCGCGCTAACGGTCAAGGACAAGTCCAGTATCACCCACCTGGTGGGGAAGCTGGAAAGGGAATTGCTGGTTTCCCGGGTAGGCGATGAGCGCGACCGGCGCAACAAGCTGGTCTATCTGACCCCGGCCGGCCGGCAGTTGCGAAAGAAGCTATATCCATGGGTATTGGAGGTGTATGAGCAGGCTGTAGCCGGGATCAGCGGTGAGGAGGTCGAGACCTGTCTGCAGCTGGTCAAAAAAATAACGGAAAATGTACAGGTAACGATCTAAAAAAGCCTGTGGAATTATTTCCCGGTGTGGAAATCTCTGCACGGATGCCGGCAATGCGGGCTGGCAGCGGCGGGCGGGTTCGTGCCGGTGGCGCAGGCACAGAAATTGTGCGACTGCCGGTGCCTGATGGAACATCAATCATTTCTTTCGAAGTATGTCTTCAGCACCGATCACAAGATCATCTCCAAGCAATTTTTGATCACAGGAATGATATGGGCCGTAATCGGCGGCTTCCTGTCGGTGATGATGCGGGTGCAGCTGGGGTTTCCGCATTCGACATTTGGGTTCCTCCAGCACATGAACGGCCATTGGTTCTCCGGCGGCAAGCTTCAGCCCGACGCTTATTATCAGCTGATGACCATGCACGGGACGATCATGATCTTCTTCGTGCTGACGGCCGGGTTGAGCGGAACTTTTGCCAATTACCTGATCCCCTTACAGGTCGGCGCGCGGGATATGGCTTCGCCGTTTGTCAATATGCTGTCGTACTGGTTCTTCTTCCTGGCCAGCGTGGTGATGCTTTGTTCTTTTTTTGTGCCCAATGGACCATCGGGTGAAGGCTGGACCGCCTATGCGCCGCTAAGCGCGTTGCATGACGCCGATCCGGGAAGCGGAGCCGGGATGGACTTCTGGATAGTGGGGATCTGCTTGTTTATCGTTTCCACCCTGATGGGCGGGATCAATTATATTTCCACGATCCTGAACATGCGGACGAAAGGGATGTCCATGAACCGGCTGCCGCTGAGCACCTGGGGGCTGCTTTTTACGGCCATCATGGGACTGCTGTCCTTCCCGGTACTGCTGTCCGCCCTGGTTCTCCTGACACTCGACCGGCATGCCGGAACGAGCTTTTTTCTTTCGGATATTTTCCTGACCGAAACCGGCAAGGCGCTGCCGTTCGAAGGCGGGAGCGCGATCCTCTATCAGCATCTGTTCTGGTTCCTCGGCCATCCGGAAGTCTACATCGTCATCTTCCCGGCCTTCGGCATGGTATCGGAGATCATTTCCGTTAATTCCCGCAAGCCGATCTTCGGTTATACGGCGATGGTAGCATCCATGTTTGCGATCCTGACGCTGTCGTTCACGGTCTGGGCCCATCATATGTTCGTCAGCGGGTTGAACCCCCTGTTGGGCAGCCTGTTCGTGATCCTTACGCTGCTGATTGCCGTTCCGTCGGCGGTGAAGGTCTTCAACTGGATCACTACGTTATGGCGCGGCAATATCCGGTTCACACCGGCCATGCTTTTCAGCATCGGGTTTGTCAGCACCTTCATTTCGGGCGGCCTGACGGGCATCTTTCTCGGCAATTCAAGCCTCGACATCCAGCTGCACGACACGTACTTTGTGGTCGCGCATTTCCACCTGGTGATGGGCGTATCCGCCGTCTTCGGGATGTTCGCCGGCATCTATCATTGGTTTCCCAAAATGTTCGGCCGGCACATGAACCCCGTCCTGGGCTATATTCATTTTTGGGTCACGTTGCCGGCTGCCTACCTGATCTTCTGGCCGATGTATTACGAAGGGCTGGCAGGAATGCCCCGGCGGTATTTCGACTTTTCCAACTGGATCTCGTTCAATCAATTCGGCGGGGTGAATATGTTCATCTCTGCGGTTGCTATCGTATCGTACGCGGTGCAAATGGTTTTCGTCGTGAATTTCTTCCATTCGATCTTCAAAGGGCATCGGGTGCTGGAAAAAAATCCCTGGCAGAGCAATACGCTGGAATGGACAACACCGATCCGGCCGGGACATGGCAACTGGCCGGGGGAGATCCCGGCGGTCTACCGCGGTCCCTATGAATACAGTACAAAAGGCCGCGATTTCATTCCGCAGGACGAGCCGCCGGAATGGCTGCGTGAGCCGGAACCGGCGCAGTCTCCGCCGGCCCCACAGTCGCCCAGGCCCCCGCAGCCGGAAAAGCCCGTCGCGGGCGAGCCGCACGAATAGCGGCGATCCGCATCAATAATGACATTTATAGCACTCTGTCCCGCCGATATCTTCGACCGTCACGGAATCGCGTTCACCGTTCTTCAGTTCCGTCGCAAATTTGGTGTAGAGGGTGTAGAATTGGTTTCCCGGCCGATGTCTTGCGCTGTCGGGGAAATCCACGCGGGTGGTCCGATGACAATTGATGCACCAGCCCATACTGAGCGGTGCGAACTGGTAGACCTCATCCATCTGCTGAATGGGGCCGTGACAGGTTTGGCATTGGACCTTGCCGGCCTTCACATGCTGCGCATGGCTAAAGAAGACGAAGTCGGGCAGGTTGTGGATCTTGATCCATTCTACCGGTCTGCCCGGGCGGGTGTAGCGGCCTTTCGCCGGGTCGTAGCCGGTATATTCGAAAAGCTTCTGGATCTCCTGGTTAGGGTCGACCTTGCGGCCGTCGGGGCGGGTGAGCGGCTCGCCATGGTATACGGTGATCGCCGCATGACAGTTCATGCAGAAATTCAGGGAAGGAACGGAGGCCTGTTTGCCATACCAGGCATTCCCGTGACAAAGCAGGCAACTGATCTGGTTCAGTCCTACATGAACGCGATGGGAAAAGAAGATCGGCTGCTCCGGCTCATAGCCTTGCTGACGGCCCAGACCGACGCCGGCTTCGGTAAGCCACCACCCGGCGAGGATCATGACGACGATCGAAGCGGTGGCGATATAGTATTTATTCCGGTAAAAAGGCACGTGGTAAGGCTCCGGCAATCCCTTCTTTTCGTCGGCTAGCCGTTTCAGGTTGCTGTTCACGAGGTAGAGGCCGAACACGAACAGCGCCAGGATGAACGTGACGATCCCATACAGGACAGTGTGATCTTCCTGCGGGGCATTCGGATAGTTCGAGGTATTGGTGGCGGCCAGCGGCTGCGCATAGGTCTCCACATAGTGAAGGATCGCATCGATCTGGGGATCGGTCAGGCCCGGGAAGGTGTTCATCGGGGCCCGGCCATACTGGTTCCACAGGTTATTGAAATAGGTGTTTCCGGATTGCAGCACGGCGACGTTGTTCTGGATCCAGGCATGAAGCAGCTTTCGGTCCGGCACCCGCTCGGTTACGCCTTTCAGCGCGGGACCGACGACGACGCGGATCGGGTTATGACATTGCGCGCAATTGGATTGAAACAGGGCTTTACCGTCTAATGCCTGGGCGGTCTCGCCCACCGCCTGGGCCCTCGCCTCCCCCGCTATACAAACAGATAGCCAGAAGAGCAACAGGATAACTCTTGTTCGGGGATGTTGGGGGAACATGACGCAGCAGGGACAAAAAAATCATGCCATCCGGGGCCGCTGCCGGATCGGGCCGCAAATTGTTCCGGCGCAACCGGCGGCGCGAAAAATAAATTTTGAAACTATAAAAATAGTTTTACCTTTGAACTATAAACATAGTTTAAAATGAAAACCCTCACCCGGGCGGAAGAACAGGTCATGCGAGTCCTGTGGTTACTGGGCAGCGGCTTGTTGATGGAGATCGTCGAAGCCATGCCGGATCCAAAACCGCACAAGAACACGGTCGCCACGATCTTAAAGACGATGGTGGAAAAAGGATTTGTCCGCATCGAAACCCTTGGCCGCATCCACCGGTATCATCCGGCGGTCTCCAGGGAAGACTATTCCAGGGAAACGCTGACCAGCATGACCAGGTCGTATTTCGATGGCTCGTTCAGTAACGTCGTCTCTTTCCTTGTAGATGAAAAGAAGCTGTCGGTAAAAGAGCTCGAATTGCTGTTACAACAACTGAAGAAAAACAAAAAATAATATGGACACGCTTGTCTCCTATCTTATCCGGTCGCTGGTCATCAGCGGGCTGATGCTGGGGTACTATCTTACCGTGCTGCGCAACCGGAAGTTCCATTCCTTTAACCGGGTTTGGCTGCTGATGTCCCTCCTGGCCAGCCTTATGCTGCCGCTGATCCGCGTGGGTTGGTTAACCTGGCGTCCTGCCACGCAGTCGCCGGCGATCATTCTTGTTGGAACGCATCGGGCAGCGGCGAAGGCCTTCCCGACATGGACAGTAGTCTTGCTGGCCAGTGCCGGCGTCAGCGCCGTGCTGCTTTCGATCCTGGTCATCCGGATCTTAGCGGTCTACCGGCTCAAACGGGTTCATCAGTCGCAGCGAATAGCAGGCTGTGTGCTGATCGAAGTACAGGACCGGCGCGCGCCTTTTTCGTTCCTGAAAAACCTCTTCTGGCAGGAAGGCGCCGATCTCCATGACCCCGTTAACCAAAAAATTTTCGACCATGAGCTGGCACATATTCGCGGCGGACATACCTACGACACCCTGTTCGTGCAGGCACTGGCAGCCATCCTATGGATAAACCCGTTCTATTGGCTGATCCGGCGGGAACTGCAAATGGTGCATGAATTTATCGCTGACGATGCCAGCATCGCATCAGGCGATACGGAAACCTTTGCGCGCATGCTGCTCGGGGCGTATGACAGCGGCCGTTACCTGGATCCGTCACATTCATTCTATTTTTCACCCATAAAACGAAGATTACGTATGATCAATTCATCTAAACAGCCTTCGCGATGGCGGTTGGCAATGGCGCTGCCGGTGCTGCTCGCGGTAATGGCCCTGGCGTGCAGCAAGGAGCAGAACGCTTCCGCAGCAGACCCTGCACGCATAATTCCAGACCAGGGCGTGAGCGTGACAGGAACAAAGATGCGCGTTGACAGCATGATCCGTGTCAACGTACTCAGCCTGACAAAAGATGCAGTCAAGGGAAGCGGCGGGCTATACCACATCACCCTTGACACGCTCGGCCAAAAAGTGAAGTTAGACCTTAACTCTTCCGACCGGATCACCATCGTGGGAAAGGCCGACGGCGATAAAGTACCGCCGCCACCACCGCCACCACCGCCAAAGGTTGAGTCGCCTACTAATTAAATTATTGACAATCAATCCATTGAAAATTTAACGCCGCGGACCGGTTACATTCCGGCGCCGGGCGTTTACTAATTGGGAGATCAGGCCCGAAAAAGGCCTGGTCAGGCTTGAATTCGTAAAGAACTTTTTGTATTTTGTCGGCAATACACCCTAAATTATCCGCCCCGATGAAAAAGCATCTAAACCTGACGTGCCTGCTGGGATTGGCCACCCTTCTGATCCTGGCCTCCTGCCAAAAAACCGATTCCAGCGAGAACATGGTCCCCGGCGGCCTCCGCCCGGCTCCGCAAGACAGTGCTTACAACCCCCCTGTCGTGCTGTATAATCCTCAGTCGATCGGCACTCCTCCGTCTGCGTCACCGCCTCCGCAGCAGGCCGCACCCCAAAATAGTTGTCCTACTTTGCCGATCTATGGCGATACCATCATTTATCCTCAACCGACGAAAGGCTCCGATTATATTGTCAACCCGGTCAATAATCCGGGTCCGGGCAAGTATCTGGCCTGGCCGGTGGGTATGGTGCTCGATTCCACTACCGGAGCGATCGACGTAACCGCCAGTCAGACCGGGATGAAATATCTGATGGGATTTATCAAGAGCGGGACGACCGACACCTGTCTCAGCTATCTGACGATCGGCGGCGCCGCCTATGCGGACAGCGTCTATGTGCTGAGCGAGAATGAAGATTATGCCGTTCCTTATTTCGAAGCGAATCCAAATGACCTGACCCTTTGTCAGACCACCAATGCGTGTAGCTTCGACGTCACGGGCTCGGCGGCGGCTCAGCATGTGGTCGTCAACAAGAGCACCGGTGCGATCAACCTCGAGCAGACCTTGAATGGCCCTCCGGGACTTGGCGGGCTGCTGGGCGGCGCCTTCGGTATCCTGCCGGTGAACGGCCAGACCATCACGACTACGATCTATTACAAGATCGGCGATGACCCGAGTAATAATGCCTTGCAGAATATTTCGGTCCAGTTTGTCTATTACGATCAACCATCGCTCATCAACGGTGGCCTCCTGGGTACCGTCCTGACCAGGCTTGACGAACTGACCAGCGGGAATGTGATCAGCACGACGACCAACCCGCGGCCGCCGCTGGTAGTTATCGTCCGACACAATTAACACGTTGCCAGGGCCGTTGTAGTGTGCATGGTTAAGAGGTGCCTGACAGCGGCCCTTTTTATGGGTCTCACTTTCCTCTTTGGCAATTCCGGCGATCCTATCGGCCGGATTGCCGCTTTATACCATCGGGCCGACAGCCTGTTCAATCTCACCAACAACACCCCGGTAACGGACAGCCTGGCGCTCCTGGGATTCGGCCGGGTGATCGCCGGGCTGGATGGTGCGCCGGAAGGCAAGGGGAAAGACACCCTCCTTTTCCAATCCTGGTTTAAAAAGGGGATCCTTCTGGATTCCCGGTATGAGTATCAGGGCGCCAAAACGGCCTATTGCCAGGCCCTGCGTTACCATCCCCGGGCCGATTCGCTGACCTTCGTGCTGCATGTCTATACGGGGACCAGCTATTACAACCTCAACTTCTTCGATTCCGCCCGTTATTACCTCCTCGACGCAGAATCCCGGACAAACCTTTACTCCGATCCGGCCGATAATGTCCGCCTCTATAACACGCTCGGCGTGCTTTATTTCGACAATGGCGACTATCAGCAGGGGAGGAATTATTTCAGCCGCGCCCTCGAGATCGTGAAAGGCCGCGCGCCATTCGATACCGCCTCCGCCGTCAGCCTCCAAACCAATATCGCCACCTGCTGCTATCACCTCGGCTTGTTTACCGAATCGCTCGACATTTACCGGCAGATCCTCACCTACCATGAGGCGGATGATCCGATCTGGCTGAACATGGGCATGGCCTTCGAGTCGCTGGAGAAATACCGGGATGCGCTCAACTACTTTAAAAAGGTGAAAGTCCGGAATATTCCCGGCGTTCTCAACGAGATGGCGTATTCGCTCGAGCAGCTGCACCGCCCCGATTCCGCCGCCCGCTATCTCGACCGGATGGATGCGATGGCCGCCCGGGCCCCCGGGGCCAGTGTTCCCGGGATCAACGAGCTGGACCTGGGAATAAACGATCTCTACCGGGCGGATCTGCTGGCAGACACCGGTGCCTATCTGGCCGCGTTACAACAGTTGCAAAAGGCGATCATCATCTTTTCGCCGCACTTCACCAATCCGGATATTACGGCCAATCCGGCCAATTTCACCGGCTCGTTTGCTTCCTACCGGTTGTTCGATGCGCTGTTCAAAAAAGCGCAGCTGATGGTGCGCTTATACCGGTCCCAGCCGCGGGGACAATGGCTGCTGGCCGCCTATGATGCTTACCGGGCGAGCCTTTCGATCCTGCGCCACATCGAGAAAAGTTACGATACGGACGATGCCAAGCTTTTCCTCAAGAAGCGGAATGGCGCCGTATACAAGGGCGCCCTGGAGGTCTGCCTGGAACTTCATCAGCGGTACCCGGACAAGGACTACCTCCAACAGGCTTTCCTCATCAGCGAACGGAACAAGGCGTCCGTCATCGCCGCCAACCTCCAGGAAAGAAGCCACGGGTTGCCGGGAAACGGGTCGCTGCAAAAAGAAGAAGACATCAAATACAATATCGCGCGGCTGGATGTCAAGCTGGAAGAGACAACGGACAAGGCCGCGATGCAAGCCATCGCCGGCGAGAAAGCGGGCTATGAGATCCAACTGGCACAGCTCCAGCAGCACCTGGAACAGGATGGGAACTATTACCGGCTGAAATATGAGGATACGATCCCGGGGATACGTGCGTTCCAGGCACACCTGGAATCCAACCAGGCGCTGATCAGCTTTTGTCTGACCACCGATGCGCTCCATGCCTTCGTACTCACCCGGTCATCGTTCAATTACGTCCGCATCGATTCGCTGGCGGCCGTTCAGAAGGACGTAGCGGACTGGCTCGAGTTGCTGAAGACGGTGGAGAACGGCCGGAAGTTCAAAGGCGGTCCGGTGGGCGAACGGCTAAGCCGGCTGCTCATCCGGCCGATCCGGGCCCTGGTCCCCGACAAGGAGGAGTGGATCATCGTTCCGGAGGGATTCTTGTATTTTCTGCCCTTCGAGTCCTTACCTTCCGGCGCCGGTGATGAAACGATGCTGGAGACAACGACCATCAGTTATCAATTTGCTTGCCGGCTGATCCTGACAACGGAGCCTCGCGCGAACACCCCGGCACCAGGGACAGGGGTGCTGGCCTTCGCACCGTTCACCGGAGACCGCTTCCTGACCACGGGGACCTATCGATTCCCGCCATTGCCTGCTTCGCGGGAGGAGATCTCGGGGCTGCCCGGGAGCGCTTACAGCGGCCGGCAGGCGACCAAAGCCCGGTTCCTTCAGGATCTGAACCGGTATCCCATTTTGCATCTGGCGACCCACGCAGTGTCCTCAGCCGACAATGCGGCCGGTTCCTTTATCGCTTTCTATCCCCAAACCGATACGCCGATCGAGGACTGTCTGTTCCTCGAGGAATTGTACGGGCTGAATTTGAGCAAGACCAGGCTGGTCGTCATCAGCGCCTGTGAGACCGGGCAAGGTGAACTGGTTGGCAATGAAGGGGTGATATCGCTGGCGCGGGCCTTTGCCTATGCGGGCTGCTCCAGCTCGATCAGCAGCCTTTGGAAAGCCGATGACCAGGCAACTTCCTTTATCCTCCGGCGCTTCTATGTTTACCTGGAAAAAGGCGATAAGAAATCAACGGCGTTGCGGCAGGCGAAGCTGGATTATCTGGCGAGCGGGACGGTGAACAAGAGCCCGGCCTACTGGTCGCACCTGGTGCTGATCGGAGATACGGCGCCGTTATACCCACGGCGGCAATCGGGGTGGTGGTGGCTCTTGCTGATCGTGCCTGTCGCGGGCGGAACCTGTCGGGTGCTCCTCAAAAGAAGAGAAAGCCGATGACCGAACGGCTTTCTCCTTTAATTGCTGCGCGTGTTTAATGGTTATTGGCGTTTGACCGGTGGTTCCTGGTATTTGACTATTGGTTACGGTTTTGGATCACTTCAGATCTTTATAGGCGGCGATCCGCAGGTCGAGGCTGGACATCCGGACGACGACATCATGATACAGGTGGGTCTTGTCGGCCCTGATCTTATCGAGCAAGGGCATCGCTTCCTTCACGTCATTGCGTGCGAGCCAGGCCATCGCCAGATAGAATTCAGCTTCATCTTCGAAATAATCCGAGCCGGCAAGGCTGTTGGCTGCCATCACCTGCTGGAACATGCCGATGGCTTCATCATACTTTTTGGTTTCCATACAGGCCATCCCTTCGAGGAAATAGCTCTTGTTGTCCTTTACCTTTTTCTTTTTGAACGCATCGCAGACGCCCGACCAGTTACGCGCCTTATAGGCTTCTTCTATATCGTCCTGCGCGACGGTGGCGCCACGGCTGGTATTCAGATCATATGAGGTGTAAGCGGCAGAGTAAATGCCGGATGAACTGGTCACGGTATATTTATAGATCGCGGCGGAAGTACCGAGGACCAGGACAACGGCAGCGGCCCGAAGGGCGACGCGCGAAAAGGAACGGACGACCGCGCCGCCAGGCTGACCGGCGGGAACGGTTGCGGCAGCCGGCCGATGCGCCATCCATTCTGCTCGTACAGTGCTGACCTTTTCATACAACGCGGCCTGCTCTACCGCATCCACGGCAAGACGGAGCTGGTTCCATTCCCGGCTTGTCTCCGGATCGGCGGCGATCCGCGTGTCCACATCGGTAGAACCCTGTCCGGGGTGCGTGCTGTCGAGATGATCAATTAATTGTTCGCGGTTCAGTACCATAGTTGTAATCATTTGGTTGTTTCATTCAAGGATACGGCAATCGAAGGATGGTTTTTCATCAATTCCGTCAACTGCTGCAAACACTTATATTTTTTGTTCCTCACTACCTGTTCGTTCTCGTACGGCAGGTAATTAAGGATCTCTTTCATGGACAAATTCTCATAATAGAACAACATCAGGAGCTTTCTGCACGGTTCGCCCAGCTTGAAGACCAGGTCCCGCAGCTGTCGTTTCTTCTCTGATTCATTGATCCATTCGTTGATCCCGTCCTCACTCTGCGGTCTTCCGGATTCGAATCGCTGTTCCCGGAAGTCCGTTCGCATTCGTTTCCGCTGCTCATTTCGCCAGAGGTTCCGTGCCACCGACACCAGGAAGGTCTTGATGCTGGCCTCCATCCGGAACTTGCCCTGCTGGATAATACCGATAAAGGCGATCACCGTTTCCTGGAATACGTCGTCGGCATCCTGTTCACTGGCTCCATAGTTGATTAAGAAAGAACTGACGAGGTCGGAGTAGTTCCGATAGAGGGATAGGATCGCGTCATTGAGCTGTGTTTTGTCGTTGAGCGCCACTATCAATTCGCTATCGCTGATTTTTCCTTCGACTTTCATATAATAGTAGGTTCTGGAGAAAGGGATGTAACCGGATAATTGAGATTTTAGGATCATTCCCCGGGCTTAAAACGTAAAGCCGCGCCATTCAATTGTATAACATACAGTTAGGGAGATTAAAATTTGGGGCCCAAAAGGACCATTTTAATGGTTTCTGGGTAGGGTGAGCGCAATTTTGCCGGACATTCAATAGTAATTCAGCAGCAGTTCTGTCATGTCGGCCCGATTCCAGCGGGCGGCCCAGCCCAGGGGGGTGGAAGAAAACTCGGGTTCGATGGCGTTGGGGCTGGCCCCATGGTCCAGGAGCCATCCGGCCGCTTCGACCGTGCCCATGGCTACAATAATATGCAGGGGGGTCATCCCCAGCCCATTGGTTCCGTTGACAGGCACATCATGCTCCAACAGCAATTCCGCCATGGCCCAGCGAGGTTCCGGATAGCGCAGGGTATGCATCAGCGGGGTAAACCAGCAGGCGAAGGGCATGAAACCATTTGGATCGCCGCCGGCCCGGAGAAGGAGACGGGTGATCTCCATTCGGTCATGATGGATGGCTTCATACAAACCATGCGTAGCCCATCCGGGGTGATCCGCCAGAACCCGTTGTACATGGTCGATGTCGGGGGTATAACCGCAGGCGATCGCAAAGTCGAGCCGGCGTTGTTGTTCAGCCGTGGCGGGCCGGGCAGGCGGCCAATGATAGGGAGGCGCAGCGGCAACGGCGTTTTCGAGCAGCGCGACCATATCATCCCGGCGGCGATATCTGGCTTTGGCCAGCGGCGTTTCATCACCCAACCTGCTCCAGCCTGGCGCCGCAGGGTGGGCGCCGCTGCGAAGCAGCAATTCTACCATCGGAAGACTGCCGCCGCGGACGGCATAGTGAAGGGGTTCATAATAGGCATACTGGGCATGGACCCGGGTGGGATCTTCGACCAGCATGTGCCGGACTATGTCGATGTCGCCAGTATATGCGGCGCTCAACAGGGGCCAGGTATCGGCGCCCCAAATGGCATCGTCAAAGTAAAAAGGCTTTGGCAGCATGGTTTCAATCGGCAAGATTAAAGGTATGGAAAATGACCTAATTTAGACCCATGAAAAAACTGTCCTTTCTGCCTGGCGTGGTGCTGAACACGGTACTGACCACGGTCCTGACCATGATGTTGACCACGGCGGTCGTTTCCGCCCAGACTGTACCCATCGATCACGCCGCTGTCGCCTATATCCCTTCGCCGCAAAACGTAGCAGCCAGGCAATGGTTCCGCAATGCCAAATTCGGGTTGTTCATTCACTGGGGGCCCTTTAGTATCCCCGGCGACGGGGAGTGGGTCATGAATAACCGGAACATTACCGTAAAGAATTATACCCGGCTGGAGAAATTTTTCAACCCCATCGACTTTAACGCCCATACCTGGGTTAGCCTGGCGAAAGCCGCCGGGATGAAATACATCACGCTGATCACCCGGCATCATGACGGGTTCAGCATGTGGGATACAAAGTACTCCGACTTTAATATCATGCACACGCCCTATCACCGGGACATCGTCCGATTGATGGCGGATGAGTGCCACCGGCAGGGGATCAAGCTTTTCCTGTATTACTCGCTGCTGGACTGGCGGCGGAACGACTACTCCTGGTGGACGGGCCGGACGGGTCATGGGACGGGCCGCACGGTCCATGGGAACTGGGACGATTATATCCGGTTCATGAAGAACCAGCTGACCGAACTGCTGACCAGGTATGGGGAGATCGGCGGCATCTGGTTCGATGGCTACTGGGACCAGATGCCGGAGGAAAGCAAGGACCGCAAGGATAACGACGTGCGGGTAAACTGGCATATCCGTGAACTGTACGACCTGATCCACAAGCTCCAGCCGCAGTGCCTGATCGGCAACAACCACCATATGACGCCGCTGCCGGGCGAGGATTTTCAAATGTTCGAGCAGGACGTCCCGGGCGAGAATACAAGCGGGCTCAGCTTTCAGAAGATCTCTTCGCTGCCGCTGGAAACCTGCGCGACCATCAACAATTCCTGGGGGTTCAATATTACCGACACCAGCTACAAGACGCCGGCGCAGCTGGTGGCCTTGCTGGTGAAATCAGCGGGAAACGGCGGCAATCTCCTGCTGAACATCGGCCCCATGCCTAACGGCGAGATCCAGCCGGAGTTCGTGGACCGGCTGCATTGGATGGGAAAGTGGCTGGCCAAATACGGCGAGAGTATTTACCATACGCATGGGGGTTACCTCCGGCCGCAGAAATGGGGATGCCTGACGGAGCGCGGAGGAACGCTGTATGTGCATATCCTGAGCGCCGATGCGGGAACGATCCGCCTCGCGAAATTTCCCTATGCGTCGATCGGAAAGGCCCGCTTGCTGAATACGGGCGCTCCGGTGACGGTGAAGCTGACGAGTGACGGAACCGCGGAATTGCAGGCGCCCTCGCCTGCAGCCGAAGACCCGGACATGATCGTCGCGATCGAGGTGAAGAATTAACGCTAACTTTAACCGGCGAAAAACCTTTCTATATGAGACCCCGTCTGACCCATGCATCCGCCGTACTGCTCCTGACGAGTACACTTCTGTCCTGCAAAAAGGAGTCGCATTCGTCATCCGCGCCGCCCACGCCGTCGTCAGTATATGTGGTTGGCGTGCAGGACGGTACAATAGTGTACTGGAAAAACGGCCAGATCAATCCCGTCTACAGTGAAATTGGCATCCAGTATATTCTTGGGCCGTCATCACTCGCCGCTTCCGGCAACAATGTCTATATCGCCGGATATAAGTCGGCGACAGCCAGCCTGCTATTCCCTTACAGCCCGGTATTTTGGTTGAATGGTGCAGCAACGTCCCTGGTTGACACCAATGGTTCCGTCGCAAACGGTTTCGCCGAAGCAATAACCGTTTCAGGAGGTGACGTCTATGTTGCCGGGATCAGGGGTTATGATTCGCAAAAGGACACGGTGCCATACACCACCGACAGCGCTGTCTATCCCGTGACCGGTTCCGTGGGTACGGTGTGGAAAAATGGGACGCCGCTCACGCTCGCCGGCTACGGCACGGTGGGCATGGTGGATAGCGGGAAATATGCCAACCGGTTTTATGAAGATTATGTGAACGGCATTTTCGTCTCGGGGTCCGATGTTTATGTGTCCGGAGGAACTTCTTATCAATCGGCGGCGCATGCCCGGTATTGGAAAAATGGTGTGCCGGTTGACCTGGCCGGAAGTTTGAACTACGCGGGCCCGAACAATACATCCGGATATCCCCAAAGCACCGGCATATTTGTCGCGGGCAATGATGTCTACGTATCGGGCCTGCAGCAAACGGCGGAGAATTGGCCGGTCGCCATCTACTGGAAAAACGGTTTACCCGTGTTCCTTAGTACAGATTCGCTGAGCGGGTCGGTAGCCAACGCCGTCTTCGTTGCCGGTTCCGATGTATATGCCGCCGGCTGGCAGAATGTCAACAACTATTCCCGTGCGATGCTCTGGAAGAACGGGACAGCAACCAGCCTCACCGGTAATGACACCTCATCGGAGGCGACCTCAGTGATCGTATGGGGCAATGATGTTTACGTAACGGGCTTTTGCTGGGTGGCCCCCGACAATTATGTCGCCACATACTGGAAGAACGGCTCGCCCGTCTACCTGACCGATGCAACGTCGAGCACGATCGCTTATTCGATCGCCGTGGAATAAAGTCCCGGCAGTCCGAAAATTTTTTCAAAAAATTTGCAGGAAAAATTTTGAGTAACTAAAAAGTTAGTTATATCTTTAGGTGACTAAAAATTTAGTTATTCGATGAGACCATTGACAAAAGCGGAAGAACAGGTCATGCTGGTCCTCTGGAAACTGGATAAAGGATTCCTGAAGGACATCGTTGACGCCACTGCTGAACCCAGACCGCATCCCAACACCATCGCCACGCTGCTGAAAATACTGGTGGAAAAGGGTTTTGTTGAATTCGACGTCCAGGGCCGCAACAATTGTTACCGGCCGCTGATCAGCAAAACGGAATATGGAAAGACCAGCGCCAACCAGTTGGTAAAGGGATATTTCGAAGGTTCTGCCGCGAAGCTGGTGTCGCAGTTTGTCAGCGACAAAACATTAAGTCTGCAAGAATTGGAAAAGTTGCTAAAGCAGATCCGGAACGCCAAAAAATCCAAACCATGATTGTGATCGTTGCCATCGCCGCCCTTTATCTCGCGAAAGTTGTATTGATCTCCGCGCTGTTGTTCGGCTATTACCTGCTGTTCCTTCGCAACAGGCAGTTCCATCAGTATAACCGGTATTACCTGCTGGGCGCGACGCCGGCATCACTGATCCTGCCGCTGATCCGGCTGCCGATAGGAGGTGCCTTGCCATTGATCGGGCGGACGCCGGTTCTTGGCCCTGCACTTCATGCCATCGTTCCCGGCGACTGGAGGGAGCCGGCGATTGCTGCTGCGCCTGAAGCGGCGACATCGCCCTGGTGGAGCGCGCAGCTGATCATAACAGCGATCTATTTAGCCGCGATCCTGGTCCTGCTTGTCATTTATCTCCGTCAGCTGTGGCATATCCGGCAGCTGCCGAGGAAGTATCCGCGTGAACGGCTGGGGCAGATCGACTTCTTCATGACGCGTGAACCGGGGACTCCCTTTTCATTTCTCAACCGGCTTTTCTGGAATGAGGAGATCGATCTCGACACCGCCCGCGGCCGGCAGATCTTTTGGCACGAATGGTATCATATCCGCCAGCGGCATACGCTGGAC
>DATJMG010000077.1:0-11673 GCA_035508835.1 Puia sp. | reverse complement strand
AGCCACAAGTTCGGGCTGAGACTTTTAGCCAACTTTGTCAGTATTTATCGATGAAACGGGTGCGAGTCATACCGGTGTTGCTGATCCAAAAAGGCGGGCTTGTCAAATCGGTCCGCTTCAAGGACCAAAAATATGTCGGCGACCCTATCAATGCCGTGAAGATATTTAACGAAAAGGAGGTGGATGAGATCGTCCTCCTCGATATCTCCGCGACGGCGGAAAAAAGACCGCCCAATATCCGGCAAATAAAGGAGATCGCCGGCGAAGCATTTATGCCGCTTGGTTATGGCGGCGGGATCACGAGACTGGAAGAGATCAGGGAGCTGATCGCTGCAGGCGTCGAAAAGGTGATCCTCAACACAAGCGCATTCAGGAATATCGGGCTGGTGGAGGAAGGAGCCAGGTATGCCGGCAGCCAGAGTATCGTGGTTTCCATCGACGTCAGGAAGAATCTGTGGGGGAAATACAAGGTCTATGTGCAGAATGCCACGGTGAATACCGGGTTGGATCCGGTGGAGTATGCGATCAGGGTGGAAAGGGCCGGCGCGGGTGAGATCCTGCTCAACGCAGTCGACAGGGATGGCACATTTTCCGGGTATGACACCGATCTGATCGGGTTGGTCAGCAGTAAAGTTAATATCCCGGTGGTAGCTATCGGCGGCGCAGCGACGGTAGACGATTTCGCCAGGGCCGTTGCAAGCGGCGCGTCGGCCGTATCAGCCGGCAGCATGTTTGTGTTCCAGGGGCCCCATCGGGCCGTATTGATCAGCTACCCCGGTCAGCGGGAATTGAAGGAAAAGTTTTTTAATCAATTAGTCCAGGTGACAAATGATAGCAAATAAAGACGATCCCGGCTACAGACAGTGCGCTGCAACTGTCATGGATAATATCGCCGACCCGGATATCCGCTTTGATGATAAAGGCATTTGCAACTATTACCACGAGTATTTCGAAGCAGAAAGGAATGCCGTTTTGAAGGGGCAGGCCGGTGAAAAGATGCTGCAGGAGCTGGCAGGAAAGATCAGGGCGGCCGGCCAGGGAAGGGCGTATGATTGCCTGATCGGGCTCAGCGGCGGCGTGGATAGTACGTACGTGGCCTACCTGGTAAAGCGCCTGGGTTTGCGGCCGCTGGCCGTTCACCTGGACAATGGGTGGAATTCCGAATTGGCCGTCAAGAATGTCGAGAACATTATCACCAGACTGAATTTTGATCTTTATACCCTTGTTGTCAACTGGGAAGAGTTCAAAGACATCCAACTGGCCTACCTCCGGGCTTCTGTCGTGGATATCGAAGTCGTGTCGGATCATGCCATCTTTGCCACGATGTACAAATTGGCCAGGGAAAAAAATATCGGGTATATCATCAGCGGTACCAATATTGTCACGGAATATATCATGCCTCCCGGCTGGCTTTATTCCAAAATGGACTTTGCGAATCTCCGGGATATTCACAGCCAGTATGGAAAAGTGAAATTGAAGACCTATCCCACCTTCGACTTTAAAAAATATCTTTATTATTCCGCCCTGCTGCGGTTGACACCCATTTCTATTCTGAATTATGTTCCCTACAATAAACAGGAGGTTAAAGAACTTATTAAAAAGGAACTGGATTGGCGGGATTACGGCGGCAAACACTATGAATCGATCTTTACAAAATTCTACCAGGCCTATATCCTCCCTGAGAAATTCAGGATCGACAAAAGAAAAGCGCATCTTTCTACGTTGATCTGTTCGGGCCAGCTGACGAAAGAAGAAGCGTTGCGGGAATTGGAGCAGCCCCTGTATCCACCGGCGGAGCTGGCCGCCGACAAAGAGTATGTGCTCAAAAAGCTGGGGCTTTCCGAAGGTGAGTTCACGGCCATTATGAAGATGCCGGTAAGAAGACACCAGGAGTTCAAAACGGATGCCCGGCTGAAAGATTCTTATATGAATTTGCTGGTTAAAACGGCGCCCGTGAGAAACAAAATAAAAAAAATCATTTCGCGATGAACAGCCCTTTGAGATTTTCAATCGTAGGGTGCGGCCGGATCGCACACCGGCATGCCGAGCATATTCATAAATTGGGGGAGCTGGTGGGTGTCTGTGATATCGTCACGGCCAAGGCAAAGGAGCTGGCGGGAAAATACGGAGTACCTTTTTTTCAGGAAATAGACGATTTACTGGGAGGGGCGGTCGGGATGGATGTCGTATCCGTGTGCAGCCCGAACGGCCTGCATGCGGAACATACGATCAAGGCTTTACGGGCGGGCTACCATGTACTTTGCGAAAAACCCATGGCCCTCAGCGTGCAGGACTGCGGGGAAATGATCAATGCCGCGGAACGGGCAAACAGGCGGTTGTTCATCGTGAAGCAAAACCGGTTCAATCCGCCCGTGGTGGCGGTCAAGAAAATAATCGACGAAGGAAGGTTGGGGAAGATCCATAGTGTTCAGCTGAATTGTTTCTGGAACCGGAATGAGGAATATTATCAGAATTCCTGGAAAGGGACCAAAGACCTGGACGGCGGAACGCTTTTTACGCAATTCAGCCATTTTATCGATCTGCTGTACTGGATGATCGGCGATGTAAAAGAGGCAAAGGGCTTTGCCGGCAACTTCGATCATAAGGATGTCATCGAATTCGAGGACACCGGGATCGCCAGCATTAAGTTTTACAACGGCGCAATCGGCACGATCAATTATACGGTAAACAGCTATGGGAAGAATATGGAAGGATCGCTTACTATCTTTGGCGAGAAAGGTACGGTAAAGATCGGCGGGCAATATCTCAATGAACTGGAATACCAGAATATCGAAAATTATACGATCAGTAACCTGCCACCGGGCAACCCTGCCAATAATTACGGTAAATACCAGGGATCGATGTCCAATCACGACAAGGTCTATGAAAACCTGATCCAGGTGCTGGAAGGCACCGGTATTATTGCCACCAATGGTTTCGAAGGGTTAAAGACCGTCGAGATCATCGACAAGATCTATTCAAATTTCAACAGGCTATGAGCCTCCGCGTCAAACAGGCAGGTATTGCTCCGGATGTTGTATTCGGGCAGGATGTGACCGTCGTCCAGCCGGTGAATTTATATGGCTGTACCATCGGCGATCATTCCTTCATCGGTCCTTTCACGGAGATCCAAAGGAATGCAGCCGTCGGCAGCCATTGCAAGATCCAGTCCCACTCCTTCATCTGCGAGCTGGTCGAGATCGGCGATCATTGTTTTGTCGGCCACGGGGTCATGTTTATCAATGATCTTTTTTCGTCCGGGGGGCCGGCCGGCGGCGACCCTGCCTTGTGGAAGCCCACCAGGATCGGCGATCATGTTTCCATCGGCTCCAATGCAACGATCCTTCCGGTTGCCATCTGCGCCCATGTGGTGATAGGCGCCGGGGCCGTCGTGACAAAAGATATCACTCAACCGGGCATTTATGCGGGTAACCCGGCGAAGCTTATCCGTCATTTGAATGCTAAATAACTTGAATGCTAAATAACTCCTGAAGGCAACTATGAAAATACCCTTTGTCGATCTTAAAGCCCAATACCAAAGTATAAAAAGCGACATCGATCAGGCCATAAGGCAGGTGATCGAGGAAACGGCCTTCATCGGCGGACCTGTCGTCAGCAAATTCGAAGAAGAGTTCGCCAGGCTTTATGGCGTCAAACATGTGATCTCCTGCGGCAACGGAACGGACTCGCTGTATATCCTGATGAAGATGCTCGGGGTAGGCGGGGGTGATGAGGTGATCACGGCGGCCAACAGCTGGATCTCCAGTTCCGAAACGATCACGCAGACAGGGGCAAGGCCCGTTTTTATCGATGCGGATCCCCGTTATTTCAGTCTTGACGAGACCCGGCTGGAAAGCCTGATAACGGCACGGACCCGGGCGTTGATCGCCGTGCACCTGCAGGGGCAAATGTGCGCGATGGATGAACTGAAAGCCATCTGCGACCGACATGGCATTTACCTCATCGAAGATTGCGCGCAGTCCCATTTCTCCGCCTATAAAGACAAAAGGGCCGGTTTGTTCGGGGTCGCCGGCTCCTTCAGCTTTTACCCCGGAAAGAACCTCGGCGCGTATGGCGATGCAGGCTGCATCATTACCAATGACGACGCACTGGCGGAGAAGTGCAGGATGTATGCCAGGCATGGCGCGCTGATCAAGCACCAGCACCGGATCGAGGGCATCAACAGCCGGATGGACGGCCTGCAGGCAGCGATCTTGACTGCAAAGCTTCCCCATATCCTCCGGTGGACGGAAGAAAGGATCGCCGTAGCGGCCACCTACGACAGATTGTTATCAGGCGTGCGGCAGCTAACGATACCGGCCCGCAGGCCCGACACCAGGCATACCTTTCACTTATACCTGGTCCGGTGTGAACGGCGCGATCAATTGGCCGCCTGGCTGAAGGAAAGAGGCATCGAAACAGCCATCCATTATCCCACCGCGCTGCCCAATCTCCCGGCTTACCGATACCTGGGCTATCAGGCCGGCGATTTTCCGGTCGCGACCGCTCTTCAGGATGATTCGCTTTCCTTACCTATTTATCCCGAACTGACGGAAGAGATGGTTGACTATATCGCGGGATCGGTCCGGGCATTTTATCAACGGGGCGAAGCCCATTCTTCCAACTAATGGCGAGATATCTCCTGAGCGGCAAAACGATCCTCGTGATCTCCCCGCAGCGCTGGGGAAAAATGACGCTTTCCAAGCATCACTATGCGATCGAGTTGGCCAAAAGGGGGAACAGGGTCTATTTCCTGAACCCGCCGGAAAAAAAACAAGGCCGGAAAAGGGGAGATGTTGACATCATTCCTTCCGGGACCACGGAAGGTCTTTGGTTGATCGAACATTGGGCATGGTTCCCCTATCGGCTGAAATTCCATGCGATGCCCTTGTTCCATGCGCTGATGAAATTCCATATAGCCCGGATCATGCGGAAGATCGGAAGCCCGGTGGATATCGTCTGGTCTTTTGACCTGGGAAACCTCTACCCTTTCCGGCTTTTCGGGCGCCGGACCCTTAAAATATTTCACCCGGTAGATGAGCCTTTGAACCCGGTTGCCATCGATTCGGCAAAGGGAGCCGATATCCTTTTTGCTGTCACCCGGGAGATTGTCGACAAATACAGCGCCATCCCCGCGCCGGGATATTTTATCAATCATGGTGTTGCCGAAGAATTTACGACAAAAGGCGTCCCTGACTGGAAAAAGTCGGTGCCGGTGCATGTCGGGCTTTCCGGTAACTGGACCCGCCCCGATATCGATACCGCCTGCCTGCTGCAGATCATTCGCGAACAGCCGGCGGTGATCTTTGAATTCTGGGGCAGCTACTTTTTTCATGATTCCAACATCAGCGGGGGTAACGATACGGCTATCGAAAAGTTCGTAGACGAATTGCAGCATTCCCCCAATGTCATCCTGCACGGACCCGTTCCGCCGGTGAAGTTGGCCACAGAACTGCGCCGGATGGACGCCTTCCTGATCTGCTACGATATACAGAAAGATCAAAGTAAGGGCACCAACTATCACAAGGTAATGGAATACCTAAGCACCGGAAAGGTGATCATTTCCAATAATATCACCACCTATCGGGACCGGCCCGAACTTGTGCAGATGATAGCGGAAAGAGATAATAACGACGGCCTTCCGCGGTTGTTTGACACGGTCATCGGCGAGATCGAGAAATATAACAGCGATCCCCTGCGGGAGGCAAGACATGGCTATGCCGTAGATAACACCTATCAAAAGCAGTTGGAAAGAATAGAAACCTTATTGGAAAATAAATTTCATGCCTGAAAACAGGAAGATCACCTATTTCCTCAGCCATCCCATTCAGTATTTTTCCCCCTTATTCAAAGCGTTGGCAAAAGAAACGGACCTGGAAGTATATTACTTTTCGGATGCCAGTATAAAGGGGCGGAAAGATGCGGGTTTCGGTGAAGCGATTACCTGGGATACGCCGCTGCTCGACGGTTACGCGGCCTTTTTTATCCCGAATTTTGGCAGAAAGCGCAATCCCGATAATCATTTCTGGGATGTTTTCAATCCGGGAATCGTTGGGGTCATCAGGAAACGCAAACGGTCGGTCGTCATCGTCAACGGGTGGACCTACAGCTCCACGTTGCTGGCGATCTTCGCGTCCAGGCTCCTGGGGAGGAAGGTCTGGATCAGGGCTGAAAATCCCATGAACCAGGAGTTACGGAAATCCGGGTGGGTCCTCTTCCTGAAAAGGATTTTTCTCAAGCATATCTTATTCCGCCATTTTACGGATAAGTGCCTGTACATCGGGACAGAGAGTCGAAAATTCTTCAGCTACTACGGGGTTCCGGCGGACAGGCTCCTCTATACGCCGTATGCGGTGGACAATGATTTCTTTTCTGCTGCCTATTGTCAATGGAAAGACCGGACAGTCGAATTGAAGAATAAATTGGGCTTGCCGCAACACAAGAAGGTAATCCTTTTCGTCGGAAAATACACGCCCAAGAAAAGGCCTTTGGACCTGTTAAAGGCCTTTCGCCAGTTACCCGCATCCCCGGATTGTATCCTGGTCATGGTCGGCGAGGGGGAGTTACGGCCGGAGATGGAAAAATTCGCCGCGATGGAAGAATTGAAAGAGAAGGTCATTTTCACCGGATTTGTCAACCAGTCTCAGATCTCCCGGTATTATTCGGTGGCCGATGTATTTGTCCTGTGTTCGGGAATGGGCGAGACCTGGGGCCTTGCCGTAAATGAAGCCATGAACTTCGCCAAACCGGTAATCGTTTCGGACACCTGCGGCTGTAGCGTGGACCTGGTGCGGCATGGCAGGAACGGATTTATATTTGAGGAAGGTAATACCGGTCAATTGGCGGCGTATTTGCAACAAACACTGGCGGATGGATCTTTCGCGGAGCAGGCCGGCATGGAATCCAGGGAGATCATAAAGGAATTTTCTATCCGGCATATCGTTCAAAATGTCAGCCAGGCCGTATGAGAGTACTAATAGCAGGCTCAGATGAAGTCTGGTCATTGGAAAAATATTATGCTAAATACCTGGAAGAAGCCGGTGTCGGGGTATCCGGCATCCCGGTGCAAAGTATCTTTTACGGCTATTACCATAAAGGCATCATCCATAAAGTCTTGTTTAAATTGGGCTTATCTCCGGTCGGCCGGGTGATTGAAAGCAGGATGAGGTCAATGGTGGAAGAACAAAAGCCGGATATGGTATGGGTCTTCAAGGGCATGGAATTATCGCCGGAATTATTGCGCTGGATCAAAGGGCAGGGCATCAGGCTGGTGAACTATAACCCGGACAACCCTTTTTTATTCAGCGGAAAAGGCAGCGGCAATAAAAATGTAACGGATTCCATCGGGTTGTATGATCTTCATTTTTCGTATGACCGGTCGATTTGCAAAAAGATCACCGGGGATTATGACATTCCCTGCCGGATACTTCCCTTTGGATTCGAGCTTGGCGAAGAACTATATGCAGAGTGCTGCGAACAGCAGGAGACGGTGAAGTTGTGCTTTCTCGGCAACCCCGATGAGCAAAGGGCCGCCTTTATCAGGCAGCTGGCCGATGATCTCCCCATCGATGTTTTCGGCAACGGCTGGGGGAAGTTTGTCAGGCACGAACAGATTACCGTTTACCCGCCTGTCTATGGCGCCGACTTCTGGAAGACCTTATACCGGTACCGCGTCCAGCTTAACCTCATGCGCGTCCATAACCTCCAATCCCACAATATGCGTACCTTTGAGGTCCCGGGCGTCGGCGGTATCGGGCTTTTCCCCCGGACGCCGGACCATGAAGCTTTTTTCGAAGCGGGAAAGGAGGTCTTTTTATACAGGGATATGTTGGAGTGCAAGCAAACGGCGGCTGGCTTATTGAACATGACACCCGGCGAAGCGATGGCGGTACGCCGGGCCGCGCGATGCAGAAGTATCGGTTCCGGGTATACCTACCGTGACAGGGCCTTGCAGGCGCTGGCGGAAATGCAGAAACTACAGGGATGAAAAAAGAAGAGAGTCCCATATTAATCTATTATTATTCCATATCAGTAGTCATCCTGCTGACACTTGAATTGGTCACCACCTGGTATTTTCCGCTGGGGATAGCCTTGTTCGTACTGACGGTGCTGATGATCCTGGATAGATTGGGGAAAGGGATCGTTTTGCGGGAACTCATCGCTTTGCACGCACTGTTTGTTTGCGTATTGATGCCCATGCTGGGTTATACGATCTACACCAAGGAGAATTTCCTGGCGAGACTATGGGTCCGGTATATGTTTATCCCCAAAGAGAAATATTTCAGTTATACCCTGCCTGCGATGACCCTGTTTTGCCTCGCGATCTGCTGGCCCGTGAATTCCAGGAAGGCAAGCGATCAGGGCTCCAGGTTGCGATTGACCATGAACAGGATACAAGGTAGACTGAGCCTGATGCCCCGCACAAGCATCTATATCATCTCCATTGGAATTGCAGCCAGTTTTATTGCATCTTTTCTCCCCGACGCGTTGACGTTTGTCGCCATGTTGTTTTTCTGGAGCTCCTTTGCAGGGGTCTTATACCTTTTTTATACCCCGCACTTTAAATACAAACGGCTGATCCTGGGGATATTTGCTTTTTTTATTCTTACCACCGCCCTGCGAAACGGCATGTTCACCCTGGTGGCCTATATGGGCATCACCATGTTTTCGTTCTTTTTCCTCGGGCGAAAGACGCGGTTCTGGAAAAAGCTTGCTTTCTTTTTATTGGGCTGCTTTTTTCTGTTCCTGGTCCAAAGCGTCAAAACCAGCTACAGGAATTATCTGTGGCGGCAAGGGTATTCCGGAAATCAGGCCGTTTTGTTTGGGACGCTGATCGTTAACAAGCTCAGCGATTTCTCGGATCTTTTTTCAGCAGAGGCCTTTTTCCCGATCTATTACCGCACTAACCAGGGGTACAATGTCGCCATGGTGATACGCCGGTTCCCGAATACGTTGCCGTATGACTATGGTTCCAACCTCAGCCTGTCCTTTGCTTCTTCGTTTGTTCCACGCCTGTTCTGGCCGGATAAACCCGAGGCGGGCGGCAAATTCAATATGAAGTATTATACGGGAATGGTGATAGAAGGCTGGTCGACCAATGTGGGGCCGCTGGGAGAAGCATATGGAAGTTTTGGGCCCACGGGAGGGATAATTTATATGTTTTGTCTTGCTGTTTTCATCCGATGGGGATACAGACGGATCTTCAAGCTTGCCGGTAAATGGCCCTTGCTGATCTTTTGGATACCCGTGATGTTTTACCAGATCACTTATTCGGCTGAATCGGATTCCCTGCAGATCTTTAATTCCCTGGTAAAGTCGGCATTTTTTGTCTGGCTGCTGTCAAGGTTGGTACCCGATTGGTTCGGGATGCAAAAAAAGATCACGAGTCGGCCGCAGCGCCAAAATCCCGAATCCACCTCATCCCAGGCATTATCATAGATGGAAGTCATTCATCTCTTCCGGAAGAAAGGCGAGTTTTTCAGTATCGAACGGGTTTTCGGCCGACTGGAGCCCGAGATGAGCAAGTTCCTGACGGTCAGACGCCTGGAGGCCCCGACGGGCGGCTTTTCGCTCCGGGCAATTATCCGGAATATCGAGGCGGCCCGGTCTGCCAGAGCGGATATCTATCATATCACCGGGGACCTGCATTACCTGGCGTTCGGCCTGCCGCATAAAAGGGCTGTCCTGACCATCCATGATTGCGTTTTTCTTTACCAGGCGGCGGGGCTCAAACGTCTCCTGCTCAAGTGGCTGTTTCTGAGCGGGCCTGTCCGGCGATGCGCGGTCATCACAACGATTTCCGAGTCTACCCGTCAGGATATCATCCGTCATACCGGTTGCGCCCCCGGCAAGATCGTCGTTATCCCCAACCCGGTCGATAGTAAAATTCGTTGGGTGCCCCGGCCGTTTCACGAAGCGGAGCCGGTGGTACTTTTTCTCGGGAGCACGCCCAACAAGAACCTGCTCCGGGCTGTCCCCGCACTCGAGGGAATTCCTTGTCTGCTGGATGTGGTAGGCGATATTTCCGAAGAGGCGGTGACGCTGCTGGAAAAGAATAAGATCAGGTACCGGAAGGGATCGAACCTCACGGATGAAGAAGTCGCGGAAAGATATTGCGGTGCGGACCTGGTACTCTTTCCATCCACCTTTGAAGGATTCGGGTTGCCGATCGTCGAAGCCCAGAAGGCGGGCCGGCCCGTTGTCACCAGTGACCTGGACCCCATGAGAGAGGTCGCCGGCGGGGCTGCCTGCCTGGTAGATCCTTATTCGGTCGCTTCGATCCGCGAAGGCATTCTAAAAGTGATCAATGACAAAACATACCGGGAAAGATTGGTGGAGGCGGGATTTCGAAACGTGGAACGATTCGATACAGCCTCGATCGTCCGTCAATACATCGCCTGCTATCAACAATTAAATAAATAGAATTTTGTGTGCGGAATAGCCGGAATCATACACCTTACTGAACAGCCTGCCGAAAGGTCCACGCTGCAGCGAATGACCGACTCGATGGCTCACCGGGGACCTGATGCAGACGGGATCTGGATAGAGGCGAATGCTGCCCTGGGGCACAGGAGACTGTCGATCATCGACCTTTCCAGCGCCGCGAATCAGCCTTTCATCGATGTGTCCGGGCGCTATATCATCGTGTTCAATGGGGAGATCTATAACTACCGGGAAGTAAAGCGCCTCATCCCGGATTATGCGTTTCATACGACCAGCGACACCGAAGTGCTGATCGCCGCCTATGCCCGATGGGGACGGGATTGCCTGAAATACCTCCGGGGAATGTTCGCCTTTGTCATCTGGGACCGCCGGGACCACGAGGTTTTTATGGCCAGGGATCCCATGGGGGTAAAGCCATTGTATTATTACGGCAGCGATGGAACGCTGTTGTTCGCTTCGGAGATCCGGGCGCTCCTGGCAAGCGGATTGGTAAAAAAGGAACTTAATGAGGCCGCTTTACCGGACTACTTTAGCTATCAATCGTTCAGCTGCTGCGATTCGGTCATCCGGGATATCCGGCAACTGGAAGCGGGCACGTGGATGCGGATAAAGAGGCAAGGCGTCGAAAAGAAGAGATATTGGGATGTCGCCGCTCCCGCCGTCGGCGCCGCTTCTGGCTCCACTGCTTTTGCTCAAGGCGATTTTTCGGACAAGGCCGGCGTTCAGAAAAAAATACATCAGCTGCTGCTGCAATCGATACAGCGAAGGCTGGTCAGTGACGTTCCGGTGGGCGCTTTTCTTTCGGGGGGCATTGATTCAAGCGCCGTGGTGGGATTGATGGCCGAGGCCTGCGGCGATAAGCCTGATACGTTCAATATCGCTTTTGAAGAAAAAGAATATGACGAGTCCGGCTTTGCAGAGGTGATAGCCCGGAAGTTCAACACCCGGCATGTGAAGATCCTGCTGAAGCCAACCGTTTTTCTGGATGAATTGCAGAACGCGCTGGACGCCATGGACTCTCCCAGCGGCGATGGGATTAACAGCTATGTCGTGTCGAAGGCTATCCGCCGGAACGGGATGACCGTCGCCCTGTCCGGTGTCGGGGGGGACGAATTGTTCGCCGGGTATCCCTTTTTCCTTTCCTATCTGCGACTGCGAAAAATGGATTGGATCAGCAACATGCCTGCCGGTATCCGAAGCGGAATAGCGGGCCTGCTGGCTGCCGGCGCA
>DATJMG010000076.1:0-3689 GCA_035508835.1 Puia sp. | reverse complement strand
CCGGGTTGCAGCCGGTTTTCGAGCGGTTGCATTCGGCGCCATGGGGGGAAGAGGCCGGGATCGTGCCGGGGTTCACGCTGATGAAGGTCCTGGCGGATGGCGCCGGGTACCGGCCGCAACGGGAGGCGGATGTCGTTTATTATGATGCGTTTGATCCGACGGTGCAGCCGGAACTGTGGCGGGGGGATATTCTCGGGCGGGTGTATGGGGCCATGCGGCCGGGCGGGGTGTTGGTCACGTACTGTTGCAAAGGCGTTGTCCGCCGGACAATGGAGGCGGTCGGGTTTGTCATAGAAAAGCTGCCCGGGCCGCCCGGAAAAAGGGAGATTTTGAGGGCGCGGAAGCCGGGGTGAGGCCGGGGGAACTACGAAAACGAATAGCTTATTCCTCCGTCCTTCTCATCCTTAAGAATGATGCCCAACTGCTGGAGTTGGTTGCGGATCTTGTCGGAGGTCGCGTAGTCCTTGCGGGTGCGGGCATCGCGGCGGATGTCGATCAGCAGTTCCACTACGCCGGTCAGCTTGTGGTCTTCGTCGGAAAATTCGCCTTTGAGGCCCAGAATATTCTCCAGGTAGTCGGTAAAATATTTTTTTGTGCGACTCAGGGTGGCGGGGCTTAATGCGCCGGCCGGGATGTGGCCGCTCTTGAGCGAATTGATGACGGGTACCAGGTCAAAGAGGGTGGCGAGCACTTTGGCGGTATTGAAGTCGTCGTTCATGAAGTCGTCGAGGCTCTCGAGCTGGCGGCGGACCTTGTCGTCGAGCGCAGGGTCGCCGGCGGTTGTGGAGGCGGAGGTTGTAGAGGCGGGGGTACCGGGTATGGGGTCGCCGGGATAACGGGTAGCGGCGGGATCACGGGTGGCGGCGGATCCCGCGCCAGGGTCAGCGGCAAGTTTCTGCAACAGCTCATAAGCTTCCCAGAGCCGTTTAAGACCTTTCTCGGCGGCCTGCAGCGCCTCATTGCTGAAGTCGAGCGTACTGCGATAGTGGGTCTGAAGGATGAAGAAGCGGATCGTCATCGGCGAGTAGGCCTGTTGCAGCATGGGGTGGTTTCCGGAGAACATCTCCGTCAGCCGGATCACGTTGCCGTAACTCTTCCCCATCTTCTTCCCGTTGATGGTGATCATATTGTTATGCAGCCAGTAGCGGGCGGGGATGTGTTTGTTGCAGATGGTGCTTTGGGCGATCTCGCTTTCGTGGTGAGGGAACTGGAGGTCCATTCCGCCGCCGTGAATGTCGAATTCGACGCCCAGGTATTTGGTGCTCATGGCGGAGCATTCGATATGCCAGCCGGGGAAACCTTCGCCCCAGGGGCTTTGCCAGCGCATGATGTGTTCGGGGGGTGCGGCCTTCCAGAGGGCGAAGTCCTGCCGGTTGTGCTTTTCGTCCTGGCTGTCCAGATCGCGGGTGGTCTCGAGCAGATCGTCGAGGATGCGACCGCTCAGTTTGCCGTAGGGATAGTGCGCGGCATACTTTTTCACGTCAAAATATACCGAACCATTGACGACATAGGCGTACCCTTCGCGGATGATCGTCCCGATCATGCCGATCTGTTCTACGATATGACCGGTGGCGGTCGGTTCGATACTGGGGTCGAGATTATTGAACTGGCGCATGGCCCAATGGAAGAGGTTGGTATATTTCTGTACCAGCTCCATGGGTTCTACCTTTTCGATTGTGGCCTTTGTGGAGATCTTATCCTCCGCTTCCCGGCCTTCTTCCTCAAAGTGGCCCGCGTCGGTGATATTGCGGACATAACGGACCTTATAGCCGAGGTGGAGGAGATAGCGATAGATAAAATCGAATGTAATAAAAGGGCGGGCGTGCCCGAGGTGACTTTCGCCGCTGACAGTTGGTCCGCACACATACATACCTACATGGCCGGGCGTAAGCGGGGTGAAAATCTCTTTCTGTCTTGTATAGTTATTATGGACTTTCAATACACTCATACCAAAAGATGTATTCGGGCGGACGAAGTTACAATATTATTGAGCATTTACGGCGGACGAAGACGCTACCGCCTTTTCAGGCGCAGGTCGGCTTCTACCGGATTGTGGTCCGACCAGGGAGTTGAGATCTTGCGGCATTGGAGCACATCAAAGTCGGGGGAAACAAGGATATAGTCTATCCGCAGTGTCGGGGAAATATTCTTATAGGTGCGGCCGATCCCGAATCCTTTCTGCAGCCACGCATCCTGCCAGTCGCCGCGGATAGCGGAGTAGGTATAGGAATTGGGGACATCGTTGAAATCGCCGGTTATAAAAGCGGGATGGGGACAACTGTCGAGCCAGTTCCGTACTTCTTCAGCCTGATCGGCCCGGTGCCGGGAAGCGTCGCGGAGCTTCCGGACGATGGAGCGGGAAGCATCGACGATGCTGTCATCTACGTTCCGGATGATCTGGAGGTCCCGGTACTCCTTATTGCCAAACAGCACGGACTGGAGATGGGTCGTAAATACCCGGATGGTGTCCTCACCGACCCGGATATCCGCAGCAATCAGGCTTTCGGTGGTGCGGAAACCGTTGGAGCGCGCATAATCGTGAATGAAAGTATCCAGGATGGGGAACCGGGAGAAGATGATCACGCCGGCAGCGTATATTCCCGGCCGGACATAGTCGCGGGAAAAATAGAAATAAGGATAGTGCAGCTGAGTTTGGATATAAGTGAGATTTGACTCGAGGCCATGACGGGTCAGCGGTTCGTAGAATTCCTGGAGGCAGAGGATGTCGGCCTGCCGGCTGCCGATAAAGTCGAGCATTTTGATGCGGGGACGAACCGGCGGTCGCTTCTTCGTTACAAAATCGTCGAAACTGCGGACATTCCAGGTCAGGATGCGAAGGGTGGTGCCCGGCAGCCGGGTTTCCTGGAAATGGTTACCGGGGTGCATGGCCAGGAAATGGCGGATATTGGACCAGCCAACCAGCAGGGTGGCCGCGGAGAGCAGTGCCCAGCGGCGATAGGGGCGGATAAGGATGGCAGCCAGGAAGAAGCCGATAACCAGCAGGAACAGATATGGGAAAAAAAGAGCCAGGAGGGAAATCAGCCACAGCCTCCCCGGATGCAGGAAAGAGTTGGCGCAGGCCAACAGGAACAGCAGGACCGCCAGGCCATTCAGGATAATGAACAGATGGCGGGTGAGACTTCGGAAGTTCGGCATGGCGGCATGGTGATCGGCTATAGGCCAGCACCTAAGTTACAAATCTTCTTCGTCTGCGGCCCGTTTCAAAATCTCTTTTTCTTCGTCCGTGAGGAACCGGTAACCTTGTTGATTGATCTTGTCGAGGATCTCGTCGATCCGCTGCTGTGTTACGTTGGGGATCTTTTTGAACGGCTGAGTGCCCGAAACCTTATAGAAAAATTCGTCTTTTGGCGAACGGGGCTTTCTTTTCTTATACGGGTTAAAGAGGTCGTTACACCAGTCGAAGACCTGGTTGATCCAGATACTACCGTCGCGGCCTCTCCGTAGCTGGTAGATAAAAAAGAACCCGGTGGCGCCGCCGGCGACATTGGCGATATAGGAACCGGCGTCACCGTGGCCGATACTGGAAAAATCGACGAGGAGATAGAGCAGTGTCAGTATCCACAGGGGTATCCCGCCGTTGATCATCGGGAAAATGCGATAGTCGGGAGCGACGGCGGTGGTGGCAACAGCGAGGGCCATGATAGCTGCATTGGAGCCGATCAGGTGGG
>DATJMG010000075.1:0-20477 GCA_035508835.1 Puia sp. | reverse complement strand
TTTCCTGTATGTCAGAAGGGAATTACAATCGCTGTTCGACCCATTGCTCATCAGCTGGGGCTTCGATAGTCTCCAACCTTCCGCCTCACAATTCCTGGATTATCATCAGCTGCAGGGAACCCGCGACTATTCCGCCTTCCTGACCATCCCGCGCTCCATCGAATTTATGCGGGAACACCAGTGGCCCGAAGTGGCCGCCGCCTGCCGCCGGCTGGTCCGGGACAACGCCCTGCGCTTCTGCGACCTCCTTGGCTCCGAACCTATCTGCCCCATCACCGAAGACTTCCTCGGCCAGATGTTCGCTATCGTGATCCGGACCCCCGACGCCGACCAGCTAAAGCGCTACCTCTTCCAGACGCACCACGTCGAGATCGCCATCAACCGCCACGGCAATCATACCCTCCTGCGCTATTCGATCAATGCGTTTAACAGCCAGGATGATCTCGACATCCTCTTCACCGCCCTGCACGAGACCGCCGACCGGACATCCCTGCTGTCCCTCGTCCACGCCCATTGAACTACTTCTCCGGCCGCGCTGCCCCCTCAATGCGTATGCCGCACTGCCCCCTCAATGCGTATCATAATTCCGGACCTTCTGGAACTTGAAGCGGTCCCCCTCATCGGGAACAAGCTGGTAGAGGATCGCCCGGGTGCCCCCTGACGGTTTATCCTTATCGTCGCCGGACTTATAGATCGGAAACTTCTCCAGCAAATACCCCTCCATCAGCGAGAACTGATCATGCCCCTTATACCCTTCATTGATCTGCCCATCCATCATAGGATCGGGCAAAAAACAGGGGATGATGGATTTATTGGCCTTCGATACAAAGGCATATACCGTCCCATAGACCGCAGACGAATCCATATATACATATAATACCAGGTCCGGATATCCATCACTGTTCAGATCGTCGATCTCCGCCTTTGTTACCCGCCCCCGGATCATGAAATCCATCTCCCTGGCCTCACTAGCCATCCCCACCGGCCGGACCGATAGCTCATTCTGGTCGAACTTTTTGTTTCTGCACGTCACATGATACCCCACTTTGCCGACCTTGACGGTGGTGTCCATTTTAGGAACAATCACCTGCGCATCGATGGAAATGACCGGGATCACCGCGGTCAAAAGGACAATCCATTTCATTTTCATGTCATAAAGATAGGTAGATACACATAATAAAGGAGCTTTTTTGCGTTATAGGTGACATCCGAAGAAATAACCTATGCGATTGATTTCCAAATCAAGAATCGTAATTAACCGCAAGATCGCCTGGCTATTGGTATTCCTCATCGTTACCTTTTTTATAGTCGTATACCTGATCTATGCCAACAACCGGATTCTCGGATCGACCAGTTCCCAGATCAGCCGCACATATGAGGTCATCGGTACCCTCCAGAACATGGATCTCCTCACCGCCGAATCAGGGGCTGCCGTCTATCGATTCCTGCAGAACGGCGACCCGTCCGCCGGCCGCCGGATAAAGACCTTCCACCGGCAGCTGCAGCAAGCCCTCGACACCCTTCAACGCCTGACCAACAAGAACTGTGACCAGGACAGCAATACCGATCGCCTTGCCGGGCTCATTTTGGACAAATGCTGTACCGAAGAAAGCTTCCTGACCACCCTTTCAACCGCTGCCCCTGCCTCCCGGCAAGCCCTCGGATCTCGCCTGACCGGTGCCGATAGTACCCTTCAGGCGTTGCTCGCCCAAATGACCGCAACCGAAAGGACCATACTGGTCAAACGGAAGAAAGACAACGCAGATGGCAACCGTAAAACTGCCTGGACCCTCCTCGCTCTCAGGATCGCCGGCTCCCTTTTCTTCGTGTTCGTGCTCATCAAGATAAATACCGATTTCACCCGCCGCAAGAAAGTCCAGGAACAGCTGGAAGTCGCCATCCGCGAAGCGCAGGAAGCCAGGCAGATGCAGGAACAATTCCTCGCCAATATGAGCCACGAGATCCGCACGCCCATGAACGGCATCAAGGGCATGACCGACCTGCTTCTCAGTACCCCCCTCAGCACCAAGCAGCATGAGCTCGCCGAAGTCATCAAACGTTCCGTGAACAACCTTCTCGTCATCGTGGGCGATATCCTCGACTTCTCCAAGATCAAGGCCGGCAAGCTCAATATCGAACGAATTACCTTCAGCGTCACGGACGTCCTCAACAACGCCACCGCCATCTTCGAGCATCGCCTGAAGAAGAAGCGCCTCGAACTCCACACCAGCATCGACCCGGCTATCCCCCAATGGCTGACCGGTGACCCCCATCGCCTGAACCAGGTACTGATCAACCTGCTCGGCAATGCTGTTAAATTCACGGATCAGGGCCATATCCAGGTTGACGTGACCCTTCGGGAACAGACGGCAACCGGGGTCGTCCTCGCCTTCACCGTCAAGGATACCGGAATCGGCATCCCCGAAACCAGCCTCCATCATATTTTTGACAGCTTCGCCCAGGGAAGCCGCGATACTTCCCGCCTTTACGGCGGAACCGGCCTCGGCCTCACCATCTGCAAACAGCTCCTCCACCTCCAGGGCGGCGATATCAGCGTGACCAGCGCCGTCGGAAAAGGCACCAGTTTCCAGTTCTACCTGCCTTATGGAATCAGCGAAAACGCCGCAGGCAGCCGCAATACCCCGGAAACCACCCAGGACTACAGCAAGCTGCTGGCCGGTAAACGGTTCCTCGTAGCCGAAGACAACGAGATCAACCAGAAGCTGATCGACTATGTGCTCAGGAAAGCGGGCGGAACAGTAGAAATGTTCAACAATGGCGCCGACGCCATCCGGCACCTCCAGCAAGACCAGGTATTCGACCTCATCATCATGGACATCCAGATGCCCGAGATGGACGGTTATGCTACCACCCGCTATATTCGGAATGACCTCAAATTACAAACCCCCATTATCGCCATGACGGCCACGGCCATGAAAGGGGAGCAGATCCAATGTATAGAATCCGGAATGAATGAATATATGACCAAACCCTTTGAATTCACCGAGCTCTACAAACGCATCGGCACCCTCCTGGCGAGTTGACCCCTCCACCCCCGGCGCAGTCCATTACAATATACTCTTCACCTTCATCGACAGCAGCGCCAACTCCCCGCCTTCCTCGTGCCGCACCAGGACTTTCACCCGCGGGCCGATCGTCCGCAAAAGGCCCTCATATTCCTGGACGTTCTGGCGCCCGTTTCCATTTACCATCAGCACGATATCCCCCTCCCGGAAGCCCGCCTTTTCCGCCGGCGAATCCTTCATCACATCGGTCACCACGATCTTCCCATCTATGAGCGCGATCGTCACCCCGCTATAGCTATAATCAAATGGCTGATGGAACGATGCATTCGGCATCAGATAGATCTCGGACTTGGCATAATTCACGATCAGGTTGAACCGGCGCAACAGGTCATTCCCGATCAACCCGCCCAGTTGCGGATAATTAGTGACGTCATAGGAGTCATCGAACACATAGACCGGGATCTGCCGGAACCGGAAAGGGCCGATCGAGAAATTCTTCAGCGTCGTCAGCTGCATCTCCTTCTTCCCGCCCAGCCCCGCACCCTCGGCACGCACCGGTCTTTTCCTTTTGTGGCCGAATATCGCACTGTCTGCCGCGAATTCCGACGAGAAAAGCAGACACAACCCCGCCCCCGTATCGAAATAGAACCTCGAGCTGATATCCCGGGCATCATTCAGCCGCCCCTCCGTCATCGGCAACCCGACCAGCCGCGGCCGCAGCAGATACCCCCCCTTCGGATAAGTCACCGGTCCCTTTTTATAGATATCGATCCGGCAACTGTCATAATCGACCCGCACCAGGTAGCGCGAGAAAAAAGTATAGCCCAGGATCCCGTCGATCTTCTCCCCATATATGCTGGTCAGGATATCGTAATTGTTGACCTGCATCGTCAGGCTGTCCAACGTAACCGGGCCCAAACGCAGCCGCATCCCGTCCAATAGTTTCTCCTGACGCATCCCCGCAATCCCCCGGATAGTGGCGGAACTTGGATACGGAACCAGGTTTAACCGCCGGGCCGTCTGGGAATCCAGGGATATTCCCCCGCACCCGGTGTCGAAAATGAAATTCAGTGAATCCGGAAAATCGCCCAGCCGGACCTTCCCTAAAATAATGCCGCCGATAAGCACCCGGAACCGGATACTTCCGAGAAACCGGTCAGTCGATAATCTCGGTGCTCGATTTTCAAATCCACTCCGGGTAAAGGCGTGATAATCCTGGGCAGCGGCCGGGCGAGTATTCCAGAGCAAAAGCAGCAATATCCCGCAAAAGAAAACACGCATAGAGTTGATCAGATTAGACTAAATTGTTATAAAATTGAGCCAAAAGCCACGTATCCGCAATCCAACCCTTGTACACGTTGGTACAAGTTGGTACAAAGCCGGGAAGGCTGGCGGATCCCTTAATTTTGCAGGCTGAACCGGCCGGACGCCGATTCGACCTGAGGTCAGACCTTAAATTCATTTTTTAGCCATGCAGACTGACGAAAGCCTGATCCGGCAGGTTAAGAAGATGTTCGAAGAAAAGACCGGCTGGGGCAATAGCGATACCTGGACCAATCAGGACTTTCTCCAACTCAGCGAACTGATCCGCGACGCAACCGGGATAACCCTTAGCCATGTCACCCTCAAGCGGGTCTGGGGCAAAGTCAAGTACGATAGCCTGCCAAATACCCATACCCTCAATACTCTCGCACAATTCCTGGGCTATGATAACTGGCGTGACCTCGCCGCAAGACACCCCATCACTCAACCTCTACGTGAAGCTACTCAAAATCCTCCCGAAGCGTCTCTACCGTCTCCCGAAACCACTCAACACCCTACGAGCGCCGCTCTCGAAGGCATCAGCAGCAAGCCGGCTCCCCCCTCCCCCGACCCCTCCCTCGACCTCTCTACCTCCCCCGGCACCTCCCTCGACCCATCCACCTCCCCCGGCCCCTCCCCCGGCTCCTCCACCACCCCCGGCCCCTCTCCCAACTCCTCCACCTCCCCCCGATCCAACCCCTCCTCCCGTCACGGAGAATTCCGCCGCATCTGGCTGGGCGCACCCATCCTCATCCTCATCCTCGCCATCCTCTTCTTCCTTCACGGCCAGCAGCCGCCCCCCCAGCCCCAGGACTACGCCTTCAGCAGCAAGAAAGTCGTCACCGCCGGCCTCCCCAATTCAGTCATCTTCGACTACGACGCCAGCCGCAGCCCCGACGACTCCGTCGTCATCCAACAATCCTGGGACACGACCCGCCGGGTCAAAGTGCCGAGGACCGGTCACCAATACACCTCCATCTACTACTACCCCGACTACTACCACGCCACCCTCCAGGTCCGCGACCATGTCGTAAGGGCCCACAACCTGCTCATCCAATCCAATGGCTGGCTGCCCCTGATCGAACGAGACCCCGTACCCGTCTATTTTAAAAAGGAAGAAGCCATCCACGATGGCAAGATCAGCCTGTCCCTCGACCAGATCCGCGCCAAAAATATCCCCATGCAACCCTCCGCCCCCACCGTCATGTTCGCCAACGTCCGCGACTTCGGCGAGATCTACTCCGACCATTTTACCTTCGAAACAAGCGTCAGAAATGATTATTCCGAAGGCTCCGCCGCCTGCCAGCAGACCCGCATCTACCTCCTCTGCGAGGGCACCGCCATCTGGGTCCCCCTCTGCGCAAAAGGCTGCGTCTCCGCAACGGACCTCTACTTCACCTATTACTATACGTCGGGAAAAAGAGAAGACCTCTCCAACTTTGGCGTCGACTTCAACCAATTCGTCAAGGTTCGCATCGAATCCGACAGCGGCCGCGCAAAGATCTTCATCAACAACCAACTCGCCTATACCGTCCCCCGGCATATCCGCCACTCGAAGATCATCGGCATCGACTACCGCTTCGAAGGCACCGGCTCCGTCGACTATGTTTACCTGTCCAACGGAAAGATCACCTACCGCGACGACTTCACTCAACCCGACGACCCTTTTAAACGTTTAATTTACACACCCCAGCCAAAATAAGGTTAAGATGGCTGAGTCACTCTGCGCGAGTCTTGTGCGGTGCGCTAGTCTTGCTCGTCTTCCAGCTTCAGCAATATGTCTTTATGGGTCAGCAGTATTTCCCGCATCCGCGTGAAGATCCGAACGATCTGGACATTGACCTCGATGGCCCTGTCGCTATTTAACACACTGGCCAGCATAACCGCTCCATATTCCGTAAAAACATACGGCAAGGCAGGCGAGTACTTCATGGTTGCAAGGTGGTCGCATTTTGCGACCACCTCCTCTTTTTCTTCCGCCGTCAACTGGAACATAAAGTCATCCGGGAACCGTTTGACATTGCGTTCCCCACCTCCCAAAAGATCCGTTTTTAATCATTTGATTAAAAAATTTGTTTAAATCAAAAACTCAATCTACCTTTGACCCATGGCAAAAGCCAAAACATCAAAGAAGCCCAAGCCCGCAAAGGAATCCAGCACGGAGGAGCGCATCAAGGAAGCGGCGCGCAAACTGTTCACCCAGAAGGGTTTTGCCGCCACCCGTACCCGCGACATCGCCGAAGAGGCCGGCATCAACCTGGCTCTGCTGAACTACTATTTCCGCAGCAAACAGAAACTCTTCGACCTGATCATGATGGAGAACTTCCGGCAGTTCGTCAAAGGGATCACAGTCAATTTCTCAGATGGATCGATGACCTTCGAGCAACGCATCCAGAAGATCGTAGCAGCATACGTCGATATGCTCACCCGCGTCCCCGACCTCCCGTTGTTCATCCTGAACGAGATCCAGGGAAACCCTTCCCGGATCGCTACGAAACTCAACACGGAACTGGCGCCGATGCGCCAGCACTTGTTCAACCAACTGATTGCCTCGAATAAAGAAGGCAAGACAAACCTCGAACCGTTCCATTTTATTGCCAACCTCGTCGGCCTTACCGTGTTCCCCTTTATCGGCAGACCGATCCTGCAACGCATCCTCGGAGTAACGGACGAACAATTCGATAAATACATGCAGGACCGCAAAACCCTGGTCCCCATCTGGATCAAGGCCATGCTGGCACCCCCGGCAGCCGCTACAACCCCGGCAACCGCTACAACCCCGGCGCCGCCCCCTCACGAAAACCGCAAACCCCCGTCCAAACCCCGGTCCAAACCGCCGGCTCCGCGAATCACAAAATAAATTTTTTTTGCCGCCCTATTAATCAAATGATTAAATCAAAATAATAAATCTTATGCTCAAACAGACGCACTGGCTGATGGCCGCCTTCCTCGCTCTCGCCGCGCCGGCCGCGCGAGCCCAGGTCACCCTGCCCTCCGGTAACGCGGACACCCGTACCCCCGGTACCCGGGCCCAGCCCTCCCTCACCCTCGAACAGTGCTACCGCCTGGCCGAAGCCAACTACCCCCTCACCAGGCAGCGCGCCCTCATCGCCGGCACCCGTGACTATAACATCTCCAATATCACCAAAGGTATCTACCCCCAGCTGAGCGTCGACGGCACCGCCACCTACCAGAGCGCCGTCACCGATATCACCATTCCTCCCATAAACGGCTATAAGATCAATATCCCTGCCGTACCGAAAGACCAATACAAACTTTACGGCGAGATCTCCCAAACCCTCACCGGCTTCGGCATCAATAAACAACAACGCCGGATCAGCATCACCGACGCCGCCCTCCAGGAAGCCAACCTCAACTCCGACCTTTATCAACTCAAAGACCGCATCGACCAGCTCTATTTCGGTACCCTGCTCATTGACGACCAGATAGCTCAAAACAACCTTGCCGCAAAAGATATCCAAACCGGCATCGACAACGTCCAGGCCCGCATTAACAACGGCATCGATTTTCAAAGCAGCCTCAACAAACTGAAGGCCCAGCTGCTGCAAACCGACCAGCACACCATCGAACTGAAGGCCTCCCGCGAAGCCTATACCGATATGCTCGGCCTCTTTATCAATGAAACCGTCGACAGCACCACCCGACTGGAACGGCCCGAACCACCCCGGCCAACCGACTCCATCAACCGGCCGGAACTAAAAGCCTACGACCTGCAGGTCCGACAATATGACGAGAACCTGCGCCTCTCGCGTCTCAACCTCTACCCCCAGCTGAGCGCCTTCTTCCAGGGCGGAATGGGCCAGCCTAACCCGATGAACCTGCTTTCCACCACCTTGAGCCCCTACTATTTCACCGGCCTGCGCCTTACCTGGACCATCGGCGGCGCCTATACGTACAAAAAAGACCGGCTGATCAGCCTCAATAACCGGGAAATGGTGAAAGCCCAGCGGAGCACCTTTCTCTTTAATACCGAGCAGACGTTGCACCAGGAGAATGCCGACATCCGCAAATACATTAAGCTGATCGAAAGCGACGACGATATCGTGAACCTGCGCGAATCCGTGAGCAAAACGTCGGCCGTCCAGCTCCACAACGGTGTTATAAGCGTCAACGACTACCTCCTCGACATCAACGCAGCCGCCCAGGCCCGCCAGGACCGCGCCGTCCACCAGATCCAGCTGCTCATGGCCCAATTCGATCACAAAACCACCTCCGGAAATTGATAAATCACTATACAATGAAAAAATTATCAGGCATCCTTCTCACCATCACAACAACCATTACCCTCACCGCCTGCAACCGGGACAAAATAAAAACCGACGCTTCCGGCGTCTTCGAATCCGACGAAGTCATCGTCTCCGCGGAACAGAACGGCAAGCTGCTGTCCTTCCCTATCCAGGAAGGCGACTCCCTGGCCAAAGGTGCCGTCGTCGGCCAGATCGATATGTCCAACACCATCATTCAGAAAGAACAGGTGGAAGCCACCATCCAGGCACTAAAACTAAAGACCACCAACCCCCTGCCGCAGACCGAGCTCGTCAAACGCCAGCTCGCCGTGGAGCAGTCGCAGCTGGAACAGCAACAACGCGAAAAGACGCGGACCCAAAACCTTCTCAAAGCCGACGCGGCCACCCAAAAACAACTCGACGACATCAACTCCGCGATCGACCAGCTGGAAAAGCAGATCGCCGTCAGCAAACAACAGATCGCGCTCGACAACTCGAACATCGCCACCCAGAACCGGACCATCTACAGCGAACAACGACCGCTCGAGATCTCGGCCGCACAGATCCAGGACAACATTAACAAAGGCCGGATCGTCAATCCCATCAAAGGCACCGTCCTTACCAAATACGCCCTGCAAGGCGAAATGACCACCACGGGGAAAGCACTCTACAAGATCGCCAACCTCGATACCCTGATCTTACGCGCCTACGTGACCGGGTCGCAGCTCACACAGGTGAAACTCGGCCAGAAAGTCAAAGTGTACGCCGATCAGGGCTCGGAACAATACCGCGAGTACCCCGGTGAGGTATACTGGATCTCCGACAAATCGGAGTTCACGCCCAAGACCATCCAAACCCGCGACGAACGCGCCAACCTCGTCTACGCCGTCAAGATCCGCGTGAAGAATGACGGCTACCTCAAGCTGGGCATGTACGGCGAAGTAAAATTTTAAAGCCATGATCACCCTGGACAAGATCACCAAGACCTACAATAAAGGCGCTATCAAGGCGGTCACCGACGTGAGCCTCGATATCCGGCGCAGCGAACTGTTCGGCCTCATCGGCCCCGACGGCGCCGGGAAGAGCACCCTCTTCCGCATCCTCACCACCCTCCTGCTGCCCGACAGCGGGACCGCAACGGTCAATAACCTCGACGTTGTCAAAGACTTCGCAAAGATCCGCAGCAGCGTAGGCTACATGCCGGGCCGCTTCAGCCTCTACCAGGACCTCACCATCGAAGAGAACCTCCACTTCTTCGCCACCGTATTCGGCACGACCATCAAGGAGAATTATAACCTGATCAAAGATATCTATCAACAGATCGAACCTTTCAAGGACCGCAGGGCAGGGAAACTGTCGGGAGGCATGAAACAAAAACTGGCTTTGTGTTGCGCGCTGATCCATAAGCCCGCGGTCCTTTTTTTGGACGAACCTACAACCGGCGTCGACGTGGTATCCCGCAAGGAATTCTGGGAAATGCTCGCCCGGTTGAAAGCCGAAGGGATCACGATCCTCGTCTCCACCCCCTATATGGACGAAGCCAACCGCTGCGACCGCATCGCCCTCATCCAGAAAGGAAGCATCCTGTCCGTCGACACTCCCGCCGGCATCATCGCGAAGTTTCCCATGGACCTTTACGGCATCCGGGCCGCCAATACCCACCAACTGCTGCGCGAAGTGCGGAGCTATAGCAACACCGATTCCTGCTTTGCCTTCGGCGACGCCCTGCACGTCACGTTTAAAGACCACAGCCCGGGCGACACCCCGCACGTCACGTTCAAAGACCACGGCCCCGGCGCCCCCACTGCCGCCAACCCCGCAAACGACCTGCTGCCCTACCTGAGATCAAAAGGTATCTCGGACCCGACGATCGAAAAGATCACCCCCGGTATCGAAGACTGCTTCATCCACCTGCTCGGCACCCCCGCAGCAGCCACCTCAAATAATTAACCATGGACACCGTCATCACTACCGACAAATTGACCAAAAAATTCGGCGCCTTCGTCGCCGCGAGCGAACTGACCTTCGAAGTCGGAAAAGGCGAGATCTTCGGCTTCCTCGGCGCGAACGGCGCCGGTAAAACCACCGCCATGCGGATGCTTTGCGGCCTCCTCACTCCCACCTCCGGGAAAGCCCGCATCGCCGGCTACGACATCTATACCCAGACCGAACGCATCAAACGTTCCATTGGCTACATGTCCCAGAAGTTCTCCCTCTACGACGACCTGACCGTGAGCGAGAATATCCGCTTCTACGGCGGCATCTACGGCATGAGCCGACCCGCCATCCGTACCAAGACCGCCACCCTCCTCGATGAGCTCGAGCTCCGGGACGAAGCAAAAACCCTCGTCCGCGAACTCCCCCTCGGCTGGAAACAAAAGCTGTCCTTTTCGGTCTCCATCGTCCACGACCCGGAGATCGTATTCCTCGACGAGCCCACGGGCGGTGTCGACCCCGTCACGCGACGCCAGTTCTGGGATCTTATCTACGCCGCCGCCGACCGGGGTGTCACCGTCTTCGTGACGACCCACTATATGGACGAAGCCGAATACTGTAACCGCGTCTCGATCATGGTTGACGGTGTCATCGCCGCCCTCGACAGCCCCGCTAACCTGCGCGACCAATATGGTCACGCCTCCATGGAAGACGTATTCTATGAATTAGCCCGCAACGCAAAACGGAAAGGAGACTAACTGGCCCCCGCACACGCCGCGGCCCACCATCATCAAAACGACAACCATGAAGCAACTCCTCGTATTCATCCGAAAAGAATTCCTCCACGTCTTCCGCGACCGGAAGACCCTGCTGATGCTCTTCGGCCTGCCGATCGCCCAGATCGTCCTGTTCGGCTTCGCCCTGTCCAACGAGATCAAGGATTCGCGCATCGCCCTCGTCGACTACTCCAAAGACGCGATCACCACCCGCCTCATCGGCAAGATAGAAGCCAGTCACTACTTCGACATCCAGCACACCCTGGCAAGCGCGGACGAACTGAACGCAGCCTTCAAACGGGGCGATATTAAAATGGCCGTCATCTTCCCCGCCAACTTCGGCGACAACCTGATCCACACCGGCACAGCCACCCTCCAGGTGATCGCCGACGGCTCGGACCCCAACCAGGCCACTACCATCACGAACTACCTCCAGTCGATCGTCACGGATTATAACATGGAACTGGCACAGGACGCGCAGCAGCCGCTGCAGATCAGGCCGGAAGTCCAAATGCTCTACAACCCCGAGCTGCGCGGCGCCCCCAACTTCGTCCCCGGTGTCATGGCCCTCGTGCTTATGCTCGTCTGTACCATGATGACATCGGTTGCTATCGTCAAGGAAAAAGAAATGGGCACCATGGAGATCCTTCTGGTCTCCCCCTTCCGGCCGGTTTATATCATTATCTCCAAACTCGCCCCCAACCTGCTGATCTCCATCGTCAACCTGGTCATCATCCTTGTCCTGAGCGATATCTTTCTCGACCTGCCGGTGAAGGGGAGCGTTGCCTTGTTGGTGTTTTGCAGCATCCTGTTCATTCTTACCTCCCTTTCCATCGGCCTGCTGCTGTCGATCAACGCCAGGACCCAACAGGCCGCCATGATGGGCTCGCTGATGGGAATGATGCTGCCGACCATGCTGCTGACCGGCTTTCTGTTCCCGATCGAGAACATGCCCTTTATCCTCCAGGCGCTTTCGAACCTCGTCCCCTCCCGATGGTATTTTATCATCGTCAAGCGGGTCATGCTGAAAGGTCTTGGCTTCAGCGCCGTCTGGAAAGAAACCCTTATCCTCACCGGCATGACCTTGCTTTTATTCACCATCAGCCTCCGCCGATTCAAAATCAGACTGCAATAATGGCAACATTATATTTTATCCTCGAGAAAGAATTCCGCCAGCTCCTGCGCAACCGCCAGCTGATGCGGACCCTTCTGCTGGCCCCGCTCATCCAGCTTATCCTCCTGCCGCTGGCAGCGGACTACACGGTCAAGGATATCCAGATCGCCGTAACCGACAACGACCATTCCCCTACCTCCCAACGGCTGATCGCGAAGATCACCTCCTCGGGCTACTTCCACCTGGCCGGCTATACGGCCTCCTACCCCCAGGCGCTCAAAATGGTGGAGGAAGATAAGGCAGATCTCGCCCTGCAGATCCCCGCCCACTTCGAACGGGACCTCGTACGCGAGAACTCGAGACAACTCTATATCGCCATCAATGCCATCGAAGGCACCAAGGCTAACCTCGGCGGCGCCTACCTCCAAAGCATCATCAGTGATTTCAACGACGACGTCCGTATCCAGTGGAACGTCGCATACAACGACAGTCCGCAGGTGACCGTCACCTCCTCCAACTGGTATAACCCGCTGCTTAAATACCCCTTTTATATGGTACCCGCCATCCTCGTGACCCTCGTCACTGCCATGGTTGCCATGCAATCGGCCTTTAACATCGTCCAGGAAAAGGAAAGCGGCACCATCGAACAGATCAACGTGACGCCGATTAAAAAGCACATTTTCATTATCGGTAAAATGATCCCCTTCCTCGTACTGGGCATCGTTCTCTTCACCATGGGCCTGCTCGTGGGGCGCATTCTATACGGCCTCGTACCGGTGGGCAGTCTGTGGGTGCTCTACGGCTCGCTGATCGTTTACCTGCTTTCCATGCTCGGGCTGGGGCTTCTCCTCGCCACCTATTCCTTCACCCAAATGCAGGCCATGTCCCTGTCCTTCTTCTTTATAAATATCTTCAACATGATGAGCGGCGTATTCACCGCCGTGGACAGTATGCCCGGCTGGGCCCAGACCATCGTTGCCACCTTCCCGCCAAGCCATTTCATCAAGATCATGCGAATGGTGGTCCTCAAAGGAAGCGGATTCAGCGACATCCTGCCCAAGCTGGGCGCAATGGCCCTGATCGGGCTTTTCCTGAATACCTGGGCGATCCTGAACTATCGCAAGACGGCCTAAAGCGACACCCCCCGCTTCCACGGGATAAAATCATCCTGCACATGCCGCACCGCCGCAATCTCGATCTCCCCGCTGGCGACCCCGATCACATAATCCAGGATCCGCGCCCCCGCCTGCTGGATCGTCTCCTTTCCCTCGATCACCGTCCCCGTATTGATGTCGATGATATCCCGCATCCGCTCGAACAACGCCGTATTCGACGCGATCTTCACCACCGGCGTCACCGGATTTCCCGTCGGCGTCCCTAGCCCCGTCGTGAACAATACGATATTCGCCCCCGCCGCTACCTCGGCCGTCGTCGATTCGACATCATTTCCCGGTGTACATAATAGATTCAATCCCGGCTTGGTCACCTTCTCGGGATAGTCCAGCACCGCCGTCACCGGCGATGTCCCGCCCTTCCTGGCCGCCCCCGCTGACTTGATCGCATCCGTGATCAGCCCATCCCGGATATTCCCCGGCGACGGGTTCATATCAAACCCGGACCCGACCGCCCTGGCCCGGTCATTATACGTGCGCATCAACGTCGAGAACCGCACCGCCGTCTCCACATCGACACACCGGTCACTTAGGTTCTGCTCTACGCCGCATAACTCCGGAAACTCGGACAGGATCACCGACCCGCCCAGGGCCACCAGGAGATCGGAAGTATACCCGATGGCCGGATTCGCCGAAATGCCCGAGAATCCGTCCGACCCCCCGCATTCCAGCCCGATACATAGCTTGCTCAGAGGCGCGGGCTTCCTTTGCTGCTCATTGACCAAGATCAGCCCGGCAAACGTTTGCTTTATTGCAATGGAAAGAAAATCGGCCTCCTTTCCCACTTTTTGCTGCTCGAGCATATATAGGGGCTTGGAGAACTCCGGCGACCGCTTCCGGATCTCCTCCTCCAGGATACTCACCTGCGCATTCTGACAACCCAGGCTCAGGACAGTCGCTCCCGCCACATTCGGATGCGTGATATACCCGGCGAGTAAGCCGCACAACGCCTGCGCATCCTGCCGCGTTCCCCCACAACCCCCGTCATGTGTCAGGAACTTGATGCCATCCACATTCGGGAACAATCGCTGATTCGCATGCCTCCCATAGTCGGCACGCAAGTCCGTACTCAATATCTCCTCCACGCTCTTCCCCGTCTTGTATAATTCGATCAGCCGCTGCGACTGCAATTGATACGACCGGTTCCGCCCATAGCCCAGATCCGTTACCAGCGCCTGCTGCAAGACATCCAGATTCCGGTTCTCACAAAAGACCATCGGAATAACCACCCAATAATTGGCCGTCCCCACACTCCCATCTGCGCGGTGATACCCGGAAAATGTCCGGTTCTTAAATGCTGCCACATCCGGGACCACCCATTCCGTATGACGCTCCCCAACCGTGAAATCACTGGCCGCATGCTTTACATTCGCCGTACTGATCAGCCCCCCTTTCGCGATCGGCTGCTGCGCCTTCCCCACCAGCACCCCGTACATCACGACCGGATCACCCGGCGCCAGATCGACCGTCGCAAACTTATGCTTGGCCTTCACATTCTCGACGATCGGATACGACTCCCCTTCAAAAGTCACCACCGAACCTTTTTCCAAATTGCCCAGCGCCACCAGCACATTATCGGCCGGATGCACTTTCAGTACATTGGATATCGCACTCATACAATATTTTTTTTCATCGTCATCATCGCCAGCGCCGTCAAAGCCCCCTTATTGATCAGGATATCCAGCTGCTCCAGCACGGCCTCCGGAAATCCCTGCTCCAGCAACAAGTCCACTCCCCAAAGCGATTGATCCCCCAACGCCTTCATGACTACTTCTTCAGCCGGATACCTCGCCCACAGATCTGCAAAATGCCGCGCCCCGTCATCCCACCCCTCCTTCTTCTCCGTCCGCATGAACAGCAGAAAAGCTGCAAAACCCAACGCGATATGCACCGGCGCCGCCGAATGGTTTTTATAATGCTCCAGCAGCACAGGCACGACCCTGCTCTTCATCTTCGAAGAATACTGCATCGTAATGCTCATCCATTGATGCTGAAGATGGGGGTTCCGAAACCGGTCCAGTACCTTCAACCCAAATTCCCGCGCCTGCTCAACCGCCGGCCGGTACGGGATCGCCGGGGCAATCTCTTTCATCATCAGATCGCTGACAAACGCCGCAAACGCCCCATCATCCATCCCCTGCTTCACCGTCGTAAACCCCGCCAGCACCGCCAGCCCGCAACTCAACGTATGCGTTGCATTCAACATTCGCAGCTTTAGCTCCCGATAGATCTCGATATCCGGCTCGATGATCACGCCCTCGTCTGCACTCCCGAACGATAACATCTTCTTCACCTCCTCCCCGCCTTCGATGGCCCATAGCCGGTATACCTCACAAACAGCCAGCAGTTCATCCGTATAACCCAGATCGTGCTGTAATTGTTGCAGGGGGCCACCATTTGGCCGGCCCGGAACGATCCTGTCCACCAGTGAGCTGCAGAAGCGGCAATGGCGCTCCAGCCACCGCACAAATTCCGCTTCCAGGCCACACCTCAGGGCCAGTTCCCGGACGATCCCCGCCAATTTTTTCCCGTTATCCACGATGAGCTCCGTCGGGATGATGACCATCCCGCTTTGCGGGCTGCCTCCGAATGCCTTGTATCGCGCATACAAAAAACCCAGCAGCTTCCCGGGGAACGAAACCGGCGGCTCCCGCCGGATATCATCCTCAACCAGCTGAATACCCACCTCCGTCGTGTTGCTGATCACGATCTGCATCTCCGGCCTGCCCGCCAGCGTAAGAATTTCCTTCCACTGGTCCTTTGCCGACAAGACCCGGCTGATCGCCGAACAAATAATATTCTCCTCCATCTTTCTCCCGTCTTCAATCCCGCGGACACACAACGTATACAACCCGTCCTGCCGGTCAAACACGCCGGCATCGCCCGAATCCGTCGACTTGACAACCACCACCCGGCCGTTAAAGAGGCCCCGCCGGTTCGCCTTATCGATAAAGTAGTCGGGCAATCCCCTCAGCAATACCCCCGTCCCGAATTGCAGCACTTTTTCCGGCAGTTCGAACAACGCCGGGCCCGGCTTGATCAAACCCGTCTCGCGAATGACGGATAAGTTTTCTTTTGATAAATTCATAATTATGGCTTCATTTCTTTATTATGACTTCATTTCTTTTCTGACTTTTTGGACGATCTCCAACACCTTCACCGTTCGCTCATAAAGAAGATCGTAATTCCCCCCGGCCAGGATGTCATTCGAGACCAGCTTGTTGCCTATCCCCACCGCAACAACCCCCGACTGGAACCAGTCCCGGATACTCGCCTCATCGATCTCTTGCCCGCCCGTCGGAATGAACCTCTGCCCGATGAATAAGGTAAAGATCGATCGCATGAACTCCGGCTTCAGGATATTCGCAGGGAACAATTTGATCACCGGCGCCCCCAGTTGCTGCGCCTGGTATATTTCAGTCGGCGTCATGCAACCGGGTATCCATGGCAAACCCGCCGCCTTCGCGACCCCAGCTACCTCCGGATTGAGGATCGGCGCGACAATGAAATCCGCCCCCGCCTGTACGAACGCCTCCGCCTCCTCCTTCGATTTGACCGTCCCGATCCCGAGCTGCAACAACGGCAATTCCTCCGCCAGCGTTTTCTTCATCCCGGTGAAATTCTCCAGCGCTGCCGATCCCCGGTTGGTATATTCTACTACCCTCACCCCCGCTTTATACAAAGTCCTCGCCACATCCATGCTTACCGTCTGGCTGTGACAATAATACAACGGCAGGATACCGGCATTAAAAATATTCATCAAGACTGGCTTCCCGGTGCTCATGTCATCATAAATTTTTCGATGTCTTCCGCCGGTTGGTCGGTCGCATCACTTGGAATAAAAAGTTTGAAAAAAGCTGCCGCCGTCGCGAACTCCACCATCTCCACCACCGGCTGCCCCAGGTACAGGCCCCGGATCAACCCGGCCATGTAACAATCTCCGCTGCCCACTTTATCCACAATCGCATCGGATGAATATTCCCGCGACGAATACAGCTTCCCATCCGTAAACACCGTTGTGTAATACTGTATCCCTTTCTCGCCCCGGTCAAACCGGAAAGTCTTCGCTACCAGCCTGACCCGCGGGAACCGCTCGATGATCCGCTCGCTGGACCGCCGCGCATGCTCCAGGAAATCTTCCTTCCGCCCCCTCTCGACCAGCTCCGCCTCCACCGGGATACCCAGCATTTTTTCCGCCGCCCACAAGTTACCCATCACCACATCGCAATATTCCACCAGCCCCGGCATCGCCGCCATCGGCGCCACCCCGTACTGCCATAGTTTCGCCCGATAGTTGAGATCGATGGAGATCCTGATCCCCTTTTCCCGCGCCGCCTCCAGCGCTTCCTTGCAAACTTCTGCAACCCCGGCATTCAATGCCGGCGAGATCGCGCTGAAATGCAGCCATCCTACTCCCGCCAGGACTTGATCCCAATCGATCATCCCCGGCCGCAGCGCCGAGAATGCCGAGTGCGCCCGGTCATAAATTACTCCCGCATTCTTCACGTCCTTCCCTTTGGGCAGGTAGTACAGCCCCAGCCGCTCGCCGTGGTATAATATCCGGGACGTATCGACACCACGTTCTTCAAGGTACCCCGCCAGCTGACGGGCCAGCATATTGTCCGGCAACGCCGTAAGATAAGCCGATGGGATCCCCCACAACGCCAATGCCGTCGCCACATTCGCCTCGGCCCCGCCCACATAAAAAGATAAGCTGTTATCCTCCAGCCAATCCCCTTGCACATCCGGACAGAACCGTAACAACAACTCCCCGAAAGACAACACTTTTTTGCTCATAGTTATATTTTTCTCCGCCCGCGCCCCTCAATCCTTCTCCACCATCGCCTTGATCACCCCCCTCGCCGGGTCGAGCCATCCCGCAAACTCCGCCTTCACCTCACCGAAGCCCACCCGATGCGTAATATATACCGCCGGATCGATCAGCTGTCTCTTCATGTTCTCCATCACCTGATCAAAATCCTGCCGGGTCGCATTTCGGCTGCTCATTAGCGTTCCCTCCCGTTTATGGAACTCCGGCTGACTGAACCGGATCGACCCTTTTTGCAATCCCACCAACACATATCTTCCCCCATGCGCCATGAAACGGAACCCCTCATCGATTGCCCGCAAACTCCCCGTCGCATCCACGACTACCGCCGGCATCTCGCCCCGCGTAATATGTTTTATTTCCTCCATGGCCGATCCGCCTTCCCCCGCCCGGCCGCCGCCTTCCACCGCCCGCCCATCGTCACCTTCCTCCATCCGGCCGCCGCCGCCCGCAATCACCGTATGCAACACCCCCAGCTTCTCCCGGCAAAACCGCAGCCGCCCCTCATGGATGTCCATCGCGATCACCTCCCCACCCGCAATCCGCGCGGCCTCCATCGTCCCAAGCCCGATCGGCCCTGCCCCCACCACCAGCACAAATTCCCCCGCCCGCAATCCCGCGCGCCGGATCGCATGCGCCCCGATCGCCAATGGCTCCACGAGCGCCAGTTGCTCGTAGTTTAACCCCCTCCCATGCACCAAAGAAGTCGACGGCACCGCCAAATAATCCACCATCCCGCCATCGATATGCACGCCGCAAACCTTTAGCATGACACAACAATTCGGCTTGCCATTCCGGCACGCCATACAAGTCCCGCAATTAAAGTAAGGGATCACCGTCACCGCCTCCCCCGGCACAAAACCCGGCGCCCCGTCGAAATCCACCAAATCCCCCGCCAATTCATGACCCAGGATGCGCGGATACTCGAAATAAGGCTGCGTGCCCTCGAAAGCATGCAGATCAGTCCCGCAGATCCCTATCCGCCGGATTTTAATGATCGCTTGCCCCGGCCCCGCCATGGGCGCATCTGTCTCCCGATACTCCAGTTCTCCGGGCTTTATACAAACCAATGCTTTCATGAATACCCGCCTCCACCCCACACCTCGCCCCGCCCCCTACGCATTCGCCGCCGCACACCCACAGACCCCATTCGCGGCCGACCAAACCCCCGCCGGACACCGACACCCCCTACGCATTCGCCGCCGACCAAACCACTGCCGGTCACCCCCGGCCCCCTACGCATTCGCCAGCGCCCTGTCCAAATGAACATACCCCCCATCTACATGGATCAACTGCCCTGTGGTATGACTCGACCGCTCCGACAACAGGAACGCCGCCATATTCGCAATTTCCTCCGCCGTCGTCATCCGGTTCTCCAATGGGATCTTCTTAATGATCTCCGCTAATTTTGCTTCCGGATCCGGCAGCGTGCGAATCCACTTCTCATACAGCGGCGTCCAACACTCGGCCACAATGATCGCATTCACCCGGATCCCATACTTCAACAACTCTACCGCCCACTCCCGCGTCAGGGCATTCCTCCCGCCATTCGCCGCCGCATACGCCGACGTCCCGCCCTGACCGGTCTCCGCCGTCTTCGATCCGATATTGACGATCGCACCGCGCGAAACCTTCAACGCTGGCAACGCATGATGCGCCAACAAATAATAATGCACCAGATTCCGATGCAACGACGTCATGAACGCCTCATAACTCCCCTTCTCCAACCCCACCCCGTCATTCACTCCCGCATTGTTCACCAACCCGTCGATCCGGCCGCATCGATCCATCACTGCAGCAACTGCCGCCGCACACGCTTCCGGCTCCGTCAGCTCGGCGACAACCTGCATCGCCTTACCACCCGCCGCTTCCACGGCAGCCACCGCCGCCTTATTATCCGCTGCATTCCGGCCGACAATAAAAGGGATCGCCCCCTCCTTCGCCAATACCCGTACAATCCCTTCCCCAATCCCCTTGGCCCCACCCGACACAAGGATCACTTTACCTTCCAATTTCAAGTCCATACGCATCTTTTTAATTTATACGCATAAATTCGCATAGGGCCGCCAACCCATAC
>DATJMG010000074.1:0-13759 GCA_035508835.1 Puia sp. | reverse complement strand
GCGGAGAGAGAGGGATTCGAACCCCCGGAAGTTTGACCTTCAACGGTTTTCAAGACCGCCGCAATCGACCGCTCTGCCATCTCTCCGGGCGCAAAATTAGGGTCTCTCCATGAACGGCCAAATTTTTTCGGTCCGGGTGCGTAACTTCGCTTAAATTTTTGGTTTGAAGCATTTAAGAGCGGTCAATAAATATTTCTGGAAGTATCGGTGGCGGCTCCTCGCGGGCCTGGTGTTCATTATCCTGTCCAATTATTTTCGCATTCTTACCCCGCAGGTGACGGGGTATGTCGTCAATTCGGTCGAACAGGAATTGAAGGTGACTGGTGACACTCCGGCAAGCGGGAAAGCGGTAGCAGCGGGAAGGGAGCATGTGGCGTCGCCTGCGGGGGCGAAACCAGGGTCAGTAAGTCCCGATACCCGTGTTGTGAGCGCCAATACCCGCGATACCGCGAACTATGATATCCTGGTCCGGAAGTTCATTCGCCAGCTGGATATGCGGCATTCGACCTTCGGCACCAAAGTTCTGGTTTGCGGCGTGACGTTGCTGGTGCTGGCGCTGATCAGCGGATTCTTTCTTTTCCTGATGCGGCAGACGGTCATTGTCATGAGCCGCCATATCGAATACGATCAAAAGAAGGAGATCTACGACCACTATCAGCAGCTGGACACCAACTTCTACAAAACCCACAGTACGGGTGACCTGATGAGCCGGATGGCAGAAGATGTGAGCCGCGTCCGGATGTTTACCGGGCCGGCGACGATGTACCTGGCCAATCTCCTGGTTACGATCGGGTTCAGCCTCTTCTTTATGCTGCGCAAGGATGCTTTGCTGAGTCTGTATGTTCTGACGCCGCTGCCGATCCTGGCAGTGACTATCTATTACGTCAATACCATTATCCATAGAAGGAGCGAGCATATCCAGGCCCTTCTGAGCAACCTGACGACCAATGCGCAGGAATCCTACAGCGGGATCCGGGTCATCAAGTCGTTTGTGCAGGAAAATGCCATGCTGCGCTTTTTCTCTCATAATAGCGAGGAATACCGGAAGAATGCCGTCAATCTCGCCAAGGTGGAATCGATCTATTTTCCGTCGATGGGGTTGATGATAGGTCTGAGCACGTTGCTGGCGATCATGATCGGGGGCATCTATGTCATCTATGGCCGGCATAATACGGATATGGGGACGATTACGGAGTTTGTCATTTATATTACCATGCTCACCTTTCCGGTCAGTGCGATCGGCTGGGTCGCCAGTATGGTTCAGCGGGCATCTGCTTCGCAGAAACGGCTCAATGAGTTCCTGGACACCGAACCGGTCATTCAGAGCCCGGCGGCGGCTGTGAACAGCACCCTACAGGGAAACATTAGCTTTCAGGACGTGGATTTCACTTATCCGAATACCGGGATCCATGCGCTGAAGGACTTCAATCTGGAGATCCGGAAAGGGGAGAAGGTCGTGATCATTGGCCGGACCGGCAGCGGGAAGACGACCATCGCCCAATTACTTTTACGGATGTACGACCCCGATAAGGGGAAAATACTGATCGACGGAACCGATCTGCGCCGGTATGATCTCCAGGATCTTCGGCGGCAGATCAGCTATGTTCCGCAGGATGTATTCCTGTTCAGCGATACGGTTGCGGGCAATATCCTGTTCGGGCTGGAGAAGGCGGATGAGGAAAAAGTGAGGTTGGCGGCGAGGTATGCGAGCGTGGATAAGGAGATCGAAGGATTTGCCGATCGTTATGCGACGATGATCGGAGAACGGGGCGTTACGCTTAGCGGCGGCCAAAAACAGCGGATTTCCATCGCCAGGGGGTTGGTCAAAGACCCTGAAATCATCGTTTTCGACGATTGTTTGAGTGCGGTGGATGCCAAAACGGAAAAGGAGATCCTGGGCAACCTGTACCAATACTTACAGCATAAAACCGCTATAATCATCACTCATCGCATCTTTTCCCTCTTCGATTTCGACCGGATCGTCGTACTGGAGGATGGAAAGATCGTAGAGACCGGCACCCACCGGGAATTGATCGCGATCAACGGATATTACACCTACTTGTATGAACAGCAACAGGCTGAGAACAATCCCGCGTGACACAGATTACGGGAATTACGGTTGACCCCTTTCAAAAAGGCTCAGTTCGCTGCTACAATTATGTTGACAAATTTTGCCAATTCGAAAACAATACTATATTTGTGGCTACTTAATTTATAATTTTCAACAGAAAACAAATCATTGTGGCGTACGACAACAACGACAAGAGAATGGAAAGCGTTTACAGCAAACGCATCAGGGCGGGAAAACGCAGGACATATTTCTTCGACGTAAGGGCTACCCGGAGCAACGATTACTATCTTACGATCACGGAAAGCCGGAAGAAATTTGACCAGGATGGCTATGACAGGCACAAGATCTTCCTGTACAAGGAAGATTTCAACAAGTTCCTGAAGGCCCTGACCGAGGCGGTGGACTATGTAAAGACTGATTTGATGCCGGATTTCGATTTTGATGCCTACAACCACGACAACGATGGTGAGAATGCAGGCAACGGATATACCGAAAACAGCATTGGGGATGACGTAGAGGAGGAGGTAAGGGAGCCGAGGCATACAAATGCTGCTCCCGGCGCACCTACGGCTACCGGGGAAGAAGTCGACAAATGGTAAGATCTCCGCTGGGAAAATAGTAAGACCCCTTGATCCATTCAGGGGGTTTTTTAATGGCTTAAGCGGGCTTTGACACGCCGCAAATAGGCCCGGGCGGCCGCCCCGATCCGGGCTTTTTTCTCGGTTGCCGGAATGCGCAACACTTCCAGCCAGCCTTTTACGAACCCGGCGGCGTGCCACCTGCTCCTTTTCAGGTATTCGAGGCTCCACAATAACGCCGTGGAGATAAAATACCGGGCGGGCAGATATTTCCAGGCTACTTTACTCTTATTCACCCACATTCCCCGCAGTTTTTCCCGCGGCGGGAGGCGCCCGCCAGGTGATTCCTTGTGCCAGATCTCAACGCGGTCGTCATAGCGGATCGTAAAACCTTTTTCGATGGCCCGGTAGCTCAGGTCATATTCTTCCATCCCGTAGAAAAAGTTCTCCGGATAGAACCCGGCTTCCCCGAAGACGGAACGACGGATGGCGTGGGCGGCGCCGGAGAAATAAGCGGTATCGAAATGGCGCCGGTCCTTGCGTTCGGCAAATCGTTTATGCGGGAAAGCGTTAACCTGAAGCTCGCCGGAGGAATAGTAATAGATCTTGAATGCGGCGATGCCGATAGCCGGATCTTCATCGAAGATGGCTGATATCGCCGGCAGTGCGTTGTTGTTGCGGATCAGCGCATCATCGTCGAGAAAGACCAGGATAGGGGACCGGCTGAGGCGGATGGCGTAGTTACGGCCGCGGGAGACGCCGAGGTTTTCCGGTGCGACGATGTAACGGAATGGGATGGAAGGATGGTCCGCCACGTAGGCTTCCAGCGGCGCATAGGATACCGTGGACCGGTTGTTTACAATGATCACTTCTTCTACCCAGTCCCCGATCCCCTCGAGCCCGCTGATGTTGAGGGCCAGCGCCAACATATCTTCCGGCCGGTTGTAGGTGATAATGACAAAACTCAACGGCTTCATAGTCGGGCATTTAGGCCTTTGCTGCGGGAACCCGGGCTTTCCATTTCCGCCATTCCACCACGCCTGCCGCGATCAGCAGCCCAAAAATAAGGATGCTGAACCAGTTGGTCAGGGCCGTACCAAGTCGATAGGAGCGGGGTTCGAACCGGAATTCGATCGTATGTTCGCCTGCCGGTACCGGCATTCCGCGAAGCAGATAGTCTACCCGCAGGTAATCGGTCTTTTTGCCGTCCAGGTAGGCATTCCAGCCCTTGTCGTAATAGATTTCGCTGAAGACCGCGAATTGATTGGACTTCGCGGAAAACTTATAGTCGATCTTCTCCAGCATATTATCCACCAGATGGATGGATGCGGTAGTATCGGGAACCGGCTGGAAGGGGACACGGGATTCGTATTTCCGTTGAATGATGACGGTATCCCGGACGTCAACGCTATCGAGAGCCTGCATCTCTTCGTCACCGTTCTTAACATAATCGATGCCTTTGACGAGCCAGCAGGGCCCGAAGGCGCCCGGATTTCGTTCGACATGAACCTGGCCGGTCCGGGGATCGGGTTCGAGGATATACCGCGTATTCAGCATGTCGAAGACCCGAATATTTCCCTTGCTCAGCTGATGATCGATCAGGTCCTGGTACAATCCCAGCTTGGCGGGGGAATAGCCGCCCAGAGAATTGTGGAAGTTGGCGGCCCGGGCATCCGATGAGAAACTGGGATCGCTTGCGTCATAGACCCGGAAGTTCTGGTCGGGGTCGGCCATGATCTGCTGATCGGCCGGTGTCGGCTGCATGTTTTGCTCCAGGTCGGCCGGATCGACATAGCTGTCGGCTTTGAGGTAGCGTGAATCGACGGAGAGGAGGTCGTAGGAGCTCAGCACAAGCAGCCCGGCAAACAGCACCAGGGGTTTTATCTTTTTTTTGAGGAAAAGCCCAAGCAGAAGGGCAGCCAGCGCGATGAGCGCGATGGATCGCCACATATCCGAGGCATACATCGACTGGCGGTCTTCATCGAGGTCTTTGAACACCGCGTTGAGGGAGGCCTGCGCCTGGGCCTCGGCTGCTTCCGCCGTTTGGCCCGTATGAATCAGCTGCTGCTCTTTTTGTTGGATCAAGGACTGTTTGAACCTGTTTTCACTTTCATTGAGGCCGGATGGTTTGAAACCTGCCGTAAAATAGTAGCCCAGGATAATGACGATCAGCCCGACGGCTATTGTCACAGTCGTCCTGAATTTTTTCCATAAGGTCGCCGCGTCAAGGCCTCCGGTCAGCAATTGCTGCAGCCCGAGCGCCACCAGGATCGGCGCCGCCAGCTGCGGCAGGAACAAGGCGGTGGATGGGGACCGGAACTTATTATAGTAGGGAAGATGATCGAACAGGAAATAATTGATCGAAGTAAGATGATTACCCCAGGCCATAACGATACCCAGGATAATGGTGGCCAGCAAGCCCCATTTGGCCCAACCCTTTAGCAGGACAAGCGAGAAAATGGTCAGGAAGCAGATCACAGCGCCCAGATAAACCGGCCCTGAGGTACTGGGCTGCGGACCCCAGTAGGCGAGTTCATTTGCAATATTCAGCGCCTGGTCTTCCGAGGCGCCCAGGTCCTGCATTGCCCGGTCCGCGAATTTGGAATTGTCGCCGATCTCGGGCGTATTCAGGCCGCCGCCGCCGGCAGCATCCGGCACGGCCAGTGTCAGCGTCTCCCCAATTCCATAGCTCCACATAAAGGCATAATCGTAGCTTAGGCCGTTCTTGCTTTCCTGTGTATTGGTTTTTGACAGCTCCGTCCGGCCCCCGCGCATGGTCTCTTTTGCATATTCTGCATCGGGGAGTGTCGCGCCCACGCTCGAACCAAAGGCGATGGCCCCGGCAAGGACGGCGAGACCGAGGGCGATAGCCGTTTGCCTGATCTGCCCTTTACGGACTGCCTCGATCACATAGCAAATCGCCAGGATGGCCATACAGATCCCCGTATAATAGACAATCTGCAGGTGCTGGGTCTCCAGCTGCTCGCCCAGAAAGAGTGCAAGCAAGGCAGTTCCCCACCAATAATTTTTCCGCTTCAGCAGCAAAAGGAAAGCTGCGACCACGGCGGGGGCCCAGGCGATCGCCCACATCTTGGTGACGTGACCGGTACCAATGATAATTGGATCGTAGGAGCAATAGGCGTATGCCAGTGAAGCCAGCGTTGCGATCCAGGGATCGATGCGGAACACCGCCATGAGGATATAGAAGCAAATGCAGGCAAGAAAGAACATACCGACAGGATCGGGGAGGCCCAGGGTCAGTATGTTGTGAACGTACCCGATATTGATCACACTTGCCCCGGTGATCGCAATCGTATAGGCAGGCATGCCCGCGAAGGCGTTCTCGATCCAAAGCGGGAACCGGCCGAATTTATCTTTGTATTCGAATGATTGCCTGGCCATCTCTTTCCACTGCTGTACGTCGGACTGGCTGACTACTTTGCCATCCAGCGCAGGACGGCAATAGACGACGGCGACAATGAGGAATAAAACGATGGCGATGAGGTGCGGCAACGCCTTCTTCAGGAAAGAGGACTTCATCATTATTGATGGAATTATTCCCGGCAAAATAATGGTATTTTGTCCAGAAATACAGATTTTTGGCTAAAACCGGGCGGAGCCCGGATCGCACTTGAGCGAGGAAAGTGCAGAAATTCAATATATGCAGGTGTTAAAACTTCTTGTGCGGGTGGCCTTTATTTGTAATATCTGCTTCCTTCTGGCATCCCTGATCCTTTGGCTGCCCAGGCCGCCGGGAGGCCAGGTTGTCTCGACGGTTATCGTCATGGGTTACGGGATGGGTCTGCCGGTCAACGCGATAATTTTTAGTTGGGCGTTTGCCCTGGCGGCAAAGCGGAAGTGGCGTGCCGCGGCGTTTTCCAGCCGGCTGATGAGTTTTAACCTGGTTATCTTTTGTTGTCAGTTCATATCGTTAATACGGCACCTGAAATGATCCATGCAATTCTCAAAGACAGACCGACAAAGCTTTTACTGGGATTTACCGCCTTCTTTTGCTGCAACGCGCTGATCGCAGATGCGATCGGCACCAAGTTATTCTCACTGGAGAAGTTGTTCGGGCTTCATCCCGCCAATTGGACATTATTCGGGCAGGGCGGCCTGGGTTTTACGCTGACCTGCGGCGTGCTGCTTTGGCCGCTGGAGTTTGTCATCACCGATATTATCAATGAATTTTATGGTCCGAAGGTGGTCCGGCGCATCTCCTATACGGCTGTCTGCCTGATCGCCTATGCCTTCCTGATGTATTATCTGGCGATCCTGATCCCGCCGGCGGATTCCTGGATCGCGAGCAGTCGCAAGCAGGGGGTGGAGAACCTTCAGGATTCGTTCAGTGCTATTTTTGGCAATTCCTCCCTGATCATCGTGGGCAGCATCGTTGCCTTCCTGGTCAGCCAGGTCGTGGATGTGTGGGTCTTTCACCGGATCAAGAAGCGGACGGGCCACAAGCATCTCTGGCTGCGGGCGACCGGCTCGACGCTGGTGTCGCAGCTGGTGGACAGTTATATCGTGTTGTTCATTGCCTTCAGTCAATTTTTCACCTGGCAGCAGATCCTCGCGGTGGGGATGATGAACTATCTATATAAATCCAGCGTGGCGGTGTTGCTGACACCGCTGATCTACGTGATCGAGGGACGGATCGAGCGGTATGTCGGTCATGAGACGGCCAAGCAGATGAAACGGGTAGCGATGGGGATTGCTGAAGAGGAAAGCCCGGGAGTGATCCCCACAGCGGGTTAAGCGGCGGCAGCGCGGATCGGGGACAACGGGGATGTGCGGATCAGGGACAACGGGGATGTGCGGATCAGGGTACGGGAATCTCCATGATGTAGTCGTTCATAAAATAGCCGTGGCCGATGTCGATATCTTCTTCCCCGATGACGGTGAACCCCATGCGCTCATAGAACTGCCGCGCTTTATTGTACCGGTTGACATTCAGCCGGAGCTTGCCGGCGCCTTCGGGCCGGATCGTTTGGAAGATGAACTGAAGTAAGATCTTTCCAAGCCCTTTTCCCTGGCGACCGGTCTGTACATAGATCTTGTGCAGCTTGTAAACGCCCGGAGTTTGCGTGGTGCTCCAGGAGGCAAAACCGATCGGCTCTTCGGCCTGCTCCAGGATCAGGAATTGTTGATGTTCATCTATCATTTGCCGGCGCAGGGACCGGGGGGAATAGATCAGCTTCAGCATGTATTTCAGCTGTTCGGGTGAAAGGATATCGCCGTAGGTATCCGGCCAGATCTGTTGGGCCAGGTATCCAATGGTATTGATGTCATCCAGATCTGCCGGCCGGATCAATAAGGTCTCGTCCATCGGTTATTCAGGTGAGTTAAGATGATCAGGTTCATTGCGGTGTCGCCGGATGGCGCGCATGGCCAGCCGGACGGCTATATAAAAACTGGCAAAGGTACCAAAGGAAAGAATACCGGTCGAGAGGTATTTGTGGGCTTCGCGGCTTTGTTGCAAAAATAAGAAGAAGTCGAAGCTGCCGTGAAAGAGCACGGCCACGAACAGTCCCTGGAGGAGCAGCCAGAACCCATGTCTGTTACCGGATTTGGCTTTTCCCGCCGGATAGCCCATCAGGACGGCAAAAGAGGCGTGAGCAGGAACGGCAAGGAAAAACCGCGACACGCCGATCCCGAGCCCGAACTGCCGGAGGTATTCGATATTCTCTATGGTGGCGAATCCCATCCCGATCATCACGGAATAGACGATCCCGTCAAAAGGCTCCCTGAACCAGGGTCGAGGCCAGGCATAGATGCGCAAAACAAGGAATTTGCAGCCTTCCTCGCTAAGGGCGATGACCAGGAAGGCAAAGCGGGCAAAATAGAGGATGGAATGACGCCAGGGATGGGTGCGCGGGTCTACTGCCAGTTCCTGCAGCCTCAGCGCCGGAATCGTTGCGAGCATGCCCAGGGCGAAAGTAACCAGGAGCTGCCACATAGAATCCCGGCCGTAGTTCCTCAGGGAATAGATAAAAAGGCAAATGGCGATCCCCGGCGCCACGGCTAAGGCGATTAGCAACATGGCCTAAATTTAGGGAGTTTTGGGCGTCCGGAAGAAATAGATCGCGCCGTCGTCGAAATGGAGCTCGCCGACGAGCTGTTTATGTTTCCGGATATAGTTCACGTCGATCAGATCGGTATTGACGCTGTCATCGAACCAGATGACCGTAAAATGATCCTGGCGCATCATATAGTCGATATCTTCCCGGGTTTCGAGATGCGGCATCAGTTCTGCGGGTACGTTTGCCAGGAACCATAACCCGTCGGTAGAGCTCGAATAGATGATCCCTTTTGCTTCCAGTTCGGCCTTGTGCGCTTTAACATAGGCCATTGTCGCGGATTTTTGCCAGGTATCTTCCGTATAGCCGGGAATGCCGGCATATTTGATCCCTTCCCAGTTGAACTGGAAGGCGGCGATCTCGCCATACAGGAAGCACCCGGCGGCGAGGGAGAGGGTGGTCGCCGCGATGATCTTGCGTGGCGCCGGGATGATCTTGCCTGGGGCCGGGACGATCTTGCGTGGCGCCGGGATGATCCGGGAGGTCAGGGCCGGGATCCAGATGGTGCTGCCCCACAGCCAGGGAAGGAACAAGGGCGAGAGCAGCCGGCTGTCCAACTGCTGGAACCGGGAAACGCTGGCGGTAAAGAGGATAAAGACGGCATAAGTGACGAAATAGCTGATGCCGATGGTATCATAGGAAAAGAAGTTGGTTTTTTTTATTAGCCGCCGGATAAAAATGATGGTGATCCCCAGCAGGAAGACGAGGGCGATGACCGTTGCCCAGTCATAACGTTCATTGAAGAAGGGCAGCCAGTCACAGAAGACGCTGCCGAAATCATGAAGGTTGATGCCCAGCGAGCGGATGGCTTTTTCGCGGTAACCGGTGAAAGTGCCTGTGACGAGGTAGTTACGGTAGACGTTGAGGGCAGGAAAGAGGATGGATACGACGCCGAAGAGGATGATGTGGGCGATCTTCCCGGGTCCCCAGCGCAGGCGGCCGTCACACAGCATGAGTAATCCACCCATCATGATAATGCTGATACCGGCATACCGGGTAACGCAGCTCAGGCCGGCGATCACGGCAATGGCCAGCAGCATCCGGAGGGAATGGGTTTGAAAATAGCGGTGGCAGCCGATCATGAACAATATGGACAGCACGAGGAAGAGGGTCTCCGACCAGATCATAGAGTATACTTCGAGCAGGCAAGGGCTCAGGAAGATGAAGATGAGCAGCGGCCATTTATACCAGCGGGACGGGCGGCTGAACCGGTCCATCATCCAGCCGCAGAGCCAGATAAGCAGCCCGAACAGCAGCCCGTCGAGCACGGGGCCGAACCAGGTCACGGGATGGCCGGTTAGAAAAATAATGCCGCTTAGAAAGATGGGATAGCCGGCGGGAAAGTCCATCATCGGCTGGTTGGTATAGTCGTTGATCAGGCCGTGGTCGTGGATGTTCTGCGCCGTGCTGAGGTAAACGATCGAATCCGGAGAGAGGCCGATCCCGCCATGGCGGGAAAGCAGCTGGATCATGGCGAAGCCGGCGATAGCGACCAGCAGGGCGTCCCTGTTCCCTGAGAATAGGATGTCGCTTAGTTTTCGTGGCGTGATCATACGCGAAAGTAAGAGATTCCGGTGCTTAACACAGGTAATCGGTATTTTTTCCTAATTTGACGGGCATGACTGCTGTACGCCTGTCTTTAGTGATCGCCTGCCTGTGTTGGTCCTTATGTTCGCACGCCCAGGTGTTCGGCGGCAATCCCCCCTCCCTGAAGTGGCGGCAGATCAATACGGAGCCGGCGCGGATCATTTTTCCGGCAGGGTTGGATACGGCGGCGCAGCAGGTAGCGGCCATCGTGGGCCGGCTCAGTCAGGCGACGCTGGCGACGATCGGGCCCACGCAGCATAAAATCAATATCGTCTTTCAGAATCAGACCACGATCGCCAACGGGTATGTTCAGCTGGCCCCGTTCCGCAGCGAATTCCAGCTCACACCGGAACAGAACAGCTTCGATCTGGGCAGCCTTCCCTGGCAAAAGTTGCTGGCCGTCCATGAGTACCGGCATGTCCAGCAGTTCAATAATTTTCGGGTAGGCCTTTCCGCGGGGTTCTACTATCTGTTTGGTGAAGGCGGGCAGGCGCTGGCCAACAGCCTGGCTGTCCCCAACTGGTTTTGGGAAGGGGATGCCGTTTACCAGGAGACCCTGGTCACCGATCAGGGGCGGGGGCGGCTGCCTTACTTCTTTGACAGCTATCGCGCGCTCTGGGCCGGGGACAGGCGCTATTCCTGGATGAAGCTGCGCAATGGTTCGCTCCGGGACTACGTGCCGGACTGGTATCCGCTCGGCTATATGCTCGTGTCCTATGGCCGACAGACCTATGGCGATGACTTCTGGCGGAAAGTCGGTCACGATGCGGCGGCGTTCCGGCCGTTGTTCTACCCGATGCAGGGGGCGATCCGCCGGTATAGCGGGGTCTCTTTTTCGGAGTTCCGGGAACGGGCGCTGGAGCACTTCCGGGCTGCGGTGCCGGTGGACAGTCCGGCGATGGCTGGACAATTCGACAGCCCGGCGTTGGCAGACCAGTTCGCTCGTGCGCACCGGCATTTCGATGCCAATGAAGAGTTCCCCCAGTTCATCGGGACGGATAGTTTGTTGTATATGCGCAGTACCTATAAGCAGATCCCGGCCTTTGTGGTGCGCGACCTTCGGGATAACAAAGGATACAAAGTCCGGACCAGGGCCATCTCGCTGGACAATTACTTTTCCTTCAACGGCAGCCTGGTCGTCTATGCGGCATATGAGACCGATCCGCGCTGGGGCTGGCGGGATTATAGCGTGATCCGGGTGCTCAACCCTTATACCGGTGAGGACCGGAAGCTGACCAGCCGCACGCGTTATTTTTCGCCGGATATTTCTTTTGACGGGAGCCGGATCGTGACGGTTCTGGAGGCGACGGATGGGAAATGTGAGCTTAGGCTGCTCGATGGCCGGACGGGAGAGGTGGTACGGCGGATACCCAATCCGGACAGTTTGTTCTACACCTATCCCAAGTTCCTTGCCGGCCGCGGTTCGGGGGCTGTCGTCTCGGCGGTTCGCAATCCGGCGGGGCAGATGTCGATGGCCCTGGTGGATACGGTTTCCGGCGGCGTGCGCTATTTGTTGCCGTTCAGCTATCAACCCCTAGGATATCCGTCGGTCCATGGCGATACGATCTGGTTCACCGCTTCCCGGGACGGCCAGGACCGGACTTTTGCGATGATAGGGGGGGACCGGCTTTTCCAGGTAAGGCTGCCGCATGGTGAGCCGCTGACCGGACAATATCAATTCCATGCGGGACCGGGAGGGAGCTATTGCTGGAATACGTTCACGGCGGTGGGTTTTCATCTGGACACGGCTTCGGCCGGGGGGTTGCGGTGGGAGCGGGTTGCCTTGTCGGACTGGAAACAACCGCTGGCGGTACAGGGGATCTTGTCGCTCAACCGCGGCCCCGCGCACCTGCTGGACAGCATTATCAGCGGGAATCTCCCCGAAAAGAAATATCCGGTTGCTTCGCACCTGATCAATGTCCATAGCTGGCGGCCTTACATCAACGACCCCGACTATACGTTATCGCTGGCGAGTGAGAACGTCCTCAATACGCTGGAGTCGGAGATCTTTGTGACCTATGACCGGGACGAAGGCTACAAGCAGGCCGGGGTCGACGGGACGTACGGCGCGTGGTTTCCGTTTGTCGACGCCGGGTGGAACTATACGTTTGGCCGGAATGCGTTATTTGGAGCGCAAAAGGTTTTCTGGAACGAACAGAACGTCAATGCAGGCCTTAGTATTCCCTTGAACTGGACGCGTCATCTGACGTATACTTCGTTGCAGTTCGGGTCCGACATCGTATACAATCAGCGATATTATACGGGTCTGGATTCCATTCAGGTGAACAGCCAGGGATTTGCATATATCGACCCGTATGTGAACTTTGTTATTCAGTCGCAGCAGGCGCAGCAGCAGATCAACCCGCGCTGGGCCGCCGTGATGGATCTGTCGTACGACCGGGCGGTGACGACGTTCGAGGCGGGTCAGTTCCTGGCGTCGGGGTTCGGGTATCTGCCGGGGCTGTGGGATACGCATAGTTTAATGCTTGCCGCCGCTTTTCAGCAGCGGGATACTTTGAATAATGCGCGGTTCAGCAATAGTTTTCCGTTCTCACGGGGATATACGGCCGAGAATTTTTACCGGATGTGGCGGTGGTCGGCGAATTATCAACTGCCGCTGCTCTATCCGGACTGCGGGGTCGGCAATGTGATCTATTTTTTCCGGGTCCGGACCAACCTGTATTACGACGATACCCGGGCTATGGATTTTTTTACCAACGGGATTCCGTATAATGGGCGGTTCCGCTCTTTCGGGTCGGAGGTATACTTCGATACGCAGTGGTGGAATGAACTGCCGATCAGTGTTGGGATTCGATACAGCCGGCTGCTCGATCCGGATTTCGAGGGGCGGGGGCCCAATCAATGGGAGTTGATCCTGCCGTTGAATATTCTTTCGCAGGGGTATAGTTCGAGGGCGGGTGCAGCTTCAATACCCTAGATGTACTTACTTGCTTTTAATCTTAGGAAATTTAGTTAAATTTGTGAAAACGGTTATATGACCAGAGAAGCCATTATTCAGAAAACCATTGAAGTTCTCTCTGCCCTACCTGATGACAAAATAGAGGAAGTATCGGACTTCGCAGACTATGTATTGAAAAAGTATGATGATCGATCTCTTCAAAAGGAAATGCATGCGCTCATCGAGCAATCCGGCACATTTAATTTCGTAAGAGAAGACGAGGAAATATATTCCGTGACTGACTTAAAGGAACGATACAAGTAGGCACGAATGAGAAAGGGAGATATCGTTCTTATTCCATTTCCATTTACGGACCTCTCCGGAACGAAGCTTCGGCCCGCATTGATATTGGCGGTTACTTCAGCGGATGTTACTGTCGCGTTTATTACTACTCAAATTGGCTGGAGAGAGCCTACTGATATCGAGTTGCAACCTGACGTTAATACCGGGATCAAAAAACCTTCTCTCATAAGACCTTCCAAATTAG
>DATJMG010000073.1:0-5968 GCA_035508835.1 Puia sp. | reverse complement strand
GCCCTGTCGTTACCGCCGGGTCCACCTTCAGGGGTTCATCCGGGCAGTCGAGCTCGATCCGGATGCCCGTCCTGTTCTGAAAATCGCGGGCCAGCCATTTGAGGGCTTCCAGGAGCCCCAGGTCGTCGAGGATACTGGGCCGGAGCTGGGTGGAAATGCGGCGGATGCTCTGGATCATTTCTGTCAGCATCGTGAGGACCCCATTGATCCGCTCCTTGATGACGGCGTCGCCGGTGATCTTCCGGTCCAGCCAGGATACATCCAGCTTGATAGCCGTCAGCTGCTGACCCAGCTCGTCGTGGATCTCCCTGGCGATAGCAGCCCGCTCTTCTTCCCGGACATTCTGGAGGCTGGAAGCCAGGTCGCGGAGGTCTTCCTCACTCTGGCGAAGGAGGTTCTCGGCCTCCTTGATCCGCGAGATGTCAAAGCCGATCCCCAATACGCAAGGCTTATCCCGGTACGTGATCATTGTGCCGCTGAAGTAGAACGGGATCTTTTCGCCGGTTCTTGTCGTCATCTCGGCCTCAACGTCACAACGGCCGGTGACAAACACCGCCTCCGTCTTTTGCCGGATCAGCTCCAGCTGTTTGCCGTGAAAGAAATCAAGTACGGTCAATCCCGCAAATTCTTCCCGGGAGTAACCCGAGACCTCTTCGAACCGGTTGTTCCAACGCTGGAAACGCAGGCTCTCGTCATACATATAGAAGACCCCCGGCAACATATTGATGATCGAATCGGAGAATTGCTTTTCGATCCGGAGACCTTTCTCCGCCTTTTTCCGCAGCTCTTCTTTTTCAAAGATCTCCAGCGTAAAGGAGATATCGCGGACGACCTCATCCAGCATCCGGACCTCCTCGTCATCGAAGAAATTGTATTCGTCGGAATACAGGCTGAAGATGCCGAAAGGCTCCCCAAACTTGAAGATCGGCAAGGCCATCGACGATCGATAGCCCCGGCGCAGGGCTTCTTCTTTCCAGGGCCGCATAGTCGGGTCCGTCCGGATGTCGTTGCAGATATAATGCCGCTGCTCGCGCATGGCGGTGCCCGTTGGCCCCATGCCGGCCGGGACAGGGTCGAGGCTCACCTTGACCAGGCTGAGATAGCCGTCTTCATGACCGGCAAAGCACGAGGGAACGATGGTCCGACTCTCCCGGTCGATAAGGCCGACCCAGGCCATCCGGAACTTTCCGGAGTCCACGATCACCGAACATAAACGATGGAAAAGGTCGTCCGCTTCACGGGCATAGATGATCATTTTATTGACCTGGCTGATGGTTGCGTAAAGGCGGCGGGATTTTTCAAGCTTCTCTTCCTGCGCCTTGCTTTTCCTGAAGAATAGACGTTGCAACAAAGGACGCCAATTTAAGATTCCTGATCAAATATTGTAGTTCCGGTACGATAAGATACAGCGATTAATCAGGTTTGGTGATTTTTTGTTGCATTTTATTTGATCACATTGACAATGAATTATTTACGAATAAAGGCGTGCCGTTACTATCACCATAGATGGTATCGTTAACATTATTCCACGGCCCGCATCACTTTGCCATAGTCATTGTCGCTTTGGATAGATTTTGCCGCCATTCGGAATGCGGCCCGAAGACTATCGGTCCGGGGCATTTTGGAGGCTATTTTCGGCAGGAGCTCGCTCTTTATATAATCCGGCTGAAGGGCGCCGGTTGCGCGGATCAAGGCGGTCCACCCGGCAGTCGTCCCGGGCGAAAGGCCGATCAGCCTTTCCAGGATCTCTTTTTGATCCTCCGGTGACTCAAACCTGCCGGTAATCGCCAGTACGGTATCGAATTGTTCGGCGCGCAGCGGCTCCTGCGGTTTGACCGTGGTGTCGAGATATTGCAGCAAAAGGTCCTTTTTCATGTAGGATTGGCCCAGCTGGCCGACTGCGCTCAGCCATTTACACGCGACAGCGGAATCGCGCAGCTGGTCCCTGGTGAAGCGGCTCAGGAGATTTTGCTGTTCTGTCGTATTCGTCGAACTGTCGACAATCTGCAGCAGCTCAATTCGCTGCGGAACCGTCAGGGTATCGGCCCGGAACAGCCGGTTGAGATAGGGATCGCGCCCCCCTTCCATCCTGATGCGGGAAAGCTCCGAGAGCAGGGCGGGGACGCCGCCTTGCCGATAGATCCGCTCCGCCCGCTCTTCGCCGAAGAAGCCAAGCCGGATCATTTTTTGGATCTGGGCAGCCATGAAGTTCCGGCCGCTGTCGTTCAGCGGCAATTCTTCCCTTCCGTTGTTCAGGGTATACGTGATCCTGCCCTGCAGGTCGCTTTCCGCCTTTAGAATGGTGTCGTTCTCGCGAAATTTCAGGTAGCCGCCGGGACTGATCTCTGCGATGGACCGGTCATCGTCACTCAGCCGGTACTTGCCGGACCACCAGATGCCTTCGATATAGTTGTCGCCTTTGGTGATCATGGTACCCTGCTCCCTGCCATTGTGCCAAAGGTCGAGCCGGGGATAACAGAAGCGCAGGAGGATAAGGAAGACGGCGATCAGGAAGAAAGTCAGTTTCATCGGATCAATTTTTGGGACGTTTGGCAATGCGATAATAAACAATGAGACCTGCGGCGACGCTAAGCGCCATGATCGCCAGCGAATGCAGACCGTACGGCTCGGTTATCTCGATGATCAGGAAGCCGATACCTACTGCAACAAGAGCGCAGATCCATTGCAGGATTGAATTGAGCGGGTTGGACTTATCCGGCTGAACGAGTTGACTGACGACAGGGTTCTCGGTCTGCCGCTCTACGATCTTGCTCTTCAGCCGGAAATCGAAATTATACCTGACCAGTTGCAGGATAAAGGACGAGATCAGGTAGATGATCAGGAGCACCGAGCAGATATGCACCAGATCGAAGATCAGCTCTCTGTTAACCAGGGGTTCCGGTTTGTCCTGGGCATAGGCTGTGATGCTTCCGCCAAAAGCGGCCATGATGAGTAGGGCCTTTTTCATGTTTTATTTGTTTATTAGATGAATGATATCCTGATATTTTTTGTAGAGGCGAAGCAGAAAAAGCCCGACGACGAGGCCGGCGATAGTCAGCACGACCCCGTAGAAGACGGCCGACATGTCGGTGAACACGAAGTAAGCACTCCGCCGGAACAGCCAGGCCGGGACAACTATGGCCAGCGCGATGAGGACGGCGGTCATTACCCAACCTTCTTTCCTCTTCCGTTGGCCCGGCGCCTCGCGCTGTGTGACCGGCTGCTCCAGCTGTGCGATCACCATAGCCGCGAGATCGAAATCGAAGGCGGGCGCCGGCTGCTCCTTCAACGCTACGGCAAGCAGCCGGTAGGTTGCAACGGATTCCCGGCAGGCTGGACAGGTTTCGATATGCCCGATGTCCGCCGATTCGCAGCCTGTGGGGTCCAGCACATACTGCTGCAACGCTTCGTCCGATGGATGTGTTCCGCTCATAGCTTTTCTTTTTTATAGCTCAACAACATCGTTTCCTTTAATTGTCTTCTCGCCCGGAACAGATAACTCTTGACCGTTCCTTCCGGCAAATCTGTGATCCGCGCGATCTCCTGGTAAGACAGGTCTTCCTGGTGATAAAGGCTGATCAATGTCTGGTATAATGGCGGCAGCCGGCCGATCCCGGCCGCCAGGAGGCCCTTCAGCTCTTTTTGCAGCAGCATTCTGTCGGTCTCGTCTGCCGCCCGGAAGATTTCGGCTCTGCCGCTGCCTTCCGTTTCATCCGCTTCATGACCCGGTGGGTCATATAGGGCAAGCTGGCGTTTTTGCAGCCGGTTGAGGCAGGTGTTGTACGCGATCTGCCCCACCCAGGTCGACAGTTTGGATTGAAACTTGAACCCTTTCAGGTGCTGGTACACTTTCAGGTAAATATCCTGCGCGACGTCCTTCCGATCTTCTTCATTCCGGATCAACTGGTGAACGATCCGCGCCACGAGAGCTTGGGTCATGCCGATCAGCTGGCTGAAGGCTTGCATTTCGCCGCCCAACACTTTGTCGACGACCTGTCTGTCAGTTAGAATATTCCGCGGTTGATGGCTCACTTGGAGAGATTAGACCGGATAGTTATTCAAATGTTGCAATTTATTGGAACAATCCGGCTATTTTTGGCGCAAATTGACCGAATGGACCCGCTACTTATCCGGATAAAAGAGACCGCTGATTTTCTGGAATCCGGAGGATTCGGCGGGGCTCATACCGGGGTAGTGCTGGGAACAGGTTTGGGAGCATTTATCAAGGAGCTGCGGGTCGATGGCGCCATCCCCTACGAAGAGATCCCACATTTTCCGCATTCCACCGTCGAGTCCCATAAAGGACAACTGATCATCGGCCGGATCGGGGAAAAGAAGGTCGCGGAAAAGAAGATCGGAGAAAAGAAGGTCGGAGAAAAGAAGGTCATCGTACTCCAGGGCCGGTTCCATTATTATGAAGGCTACAGCATGAAGGAGATCACCTTTCCGGTTCGGGTGCTCCGGGCGCTGGGCATCCGGGCGCTGCTGCTCAGTAATGCGGCCGGCGGTCTGAACCCTTCCTATCGCAAGGGGGACCTCGTGCTTGTCGACGATCACATCAATTTGTTGCCTGAAAATCCTCTGCGCGGCCTCAATGACCCGGCATTTGGAAATCGGTTTGTTGACATGAGCAGCCCTTACGATCCGGGGTTGAATGACACATTGGTGACCGAGGCCCGGCAGCTTGGCATCTCCTTGCAAAAGGGGGTCTATGTTTCCGTCATGGGCCCCAACCTCGAGACCCGCGCGGAATATCGCTACCTGCGCCGGATCGGCGGCGACATGGTCGGCATGAGCACGGTGCCGGAAGTGATCGTTGCCGGTCACCTCGGGCTGCCCTGCGCGGCGGTCAGCGTCATCACCGATGAGTGCGATCCCGATCACCTGAAACCGGTCCGCATCCGCGAGATCATCGAAGTAGCGGGGAAAGCGGATGCCGTGCTCAGCAAACTGCTGGCGGCGGCGATCACAGCGATGCCAGCAGCAGACCCCAGGCTATTCGCAGGTAGTTCCTGAACATGTTATTTATTTAGCGGCCGTCGCCTGCTGGTAGTGCCGGATGCCCTCGAGGATATCGCGGGCGATCTTTTCCTGGTTGTGCGGATCACGGATAAATGCCAGGTCGGCCGGATTGTCGATAAATCCGCATTCCAGCAATACGGCCGGCATCGCGGTCTCGCGAAGAACGTAGACCCGCTGGGTCGGCTCATGGAGTATGGCATCCGTGGAATAATTGGCTTTTACCGCATCCAGCAGCGCCGAGGCGAACTTCACACTTTCCGTATGGTGCGCATTGTCAGGGGAAACGTAGGCGCTGAAGCCGTGACCGGGCTTGCCGGCGCCATTGTTGACATGCAGCGACACGAACAGGTCTGCCCTGCTGTCTCTGGCCATCGCTGCCCGATATTCGAGCGAGGAGTGGATATCGGTTTTGCCGCCGGCCAGTTCGTCGGTTTTTCGGGTCAGCACTACATTGATGTGATACTCCGGCGCCAGTTCTTTTACTTTCAAGGCCAGCGCCAGATTAATGTCCTTTTCTTTGGCATCCCCCGCGACCGTTCCGTTATCGGAGCCGCCATGACCTGCGTCGATCACGACGGTGTAAAGGAATAACCCGCGAGGCGGTTCAGCGGTACGTCTGCCGGTGGCAAACGCGCACAACAATACGAAGGTCAGCGGCAGCGCCATCATCCGGCTCCAGTAGCCGGCCCGGGTGGAATGAAGTTGGGTAAGCATGGTAATACGTCGTTTTATGGATGATTGGAAAAATGGATTGGTAATGGACAGCTGCCGGTCGCGCATGCTATGCCAGACGAGCAGCTCGGCATATTCATACCGGTCCCCGTCGGCCACCGCATAACGATCGGCAAGAAATTCATGGATCGTCCGGATCTCCCGGTAGATGAGGTAGAAGAAGGGGTTGACCCAGAAGATGGTAAGAAGGGTCCTGAGCCATAACAGGTCCAGC
>DATJMG010000072.1:0-7704 GCA_035508835.1 Puia sp. | reverse complement strand
GGATGCGCGGAAGATGAGCCTTTCGATCAAGCAGCTGAGCGAAGACCCGTGGAATACGATCGAGATCAAGTTCCCTGTCGGCAGCCGTCACAACGGCCTGGTCAAGAACATCACTCCTTATGGCGTATTTGTAGAACTGGCCCCCGGCATTGGCGGGATGATCCACATCAGCGACCTGAGCTGGCTCAAGCGCTTCAACCACCCGTCCGAGTATACGAAGGTCGGGCACCATATCGATGTGATGATCCTGGGTATCGACAAGGACAACCGCAAGCTCCAGCTTGGGCATAAGCAGCTGGAAGAAGATCCCTGGAATGCACTGGAGGAAACATTTGCCGTTGGCTCCATCCATGAAGGGCTGGTGATCCGCCGGGATGACAAGGGCGCTATCGTGCAGTTGCCGTATGGTTTGGAAGGGTTCGCGCCCAACCGGCATCTGAACAAGGAGGACGGCAAGCAGATCGTGGCTGATGAAACAATTCCATTCATGGTTATCGAATTCGATCGCAATGAAAAGCGCATCGTGCTTTCCCACACGCGCATCTGGGAACAGGTGAGGACGGAAGAGCGGGAAGCGCTGCGCAAGGAGCAACGGGCTGACGCCGACAAGACGCGGAAGGCGGTGAAGAACATCCAGAGCAAGGTGGAAAAGCCGACTTTGGGGGATCTTGGCGCGTTGGCGTCCATCAAGGAAAAGCTCAAGCAGGAAGAGAAGGATCAGCATAAGGATCAGCATCCGCAAGGCGGAAATGCTCCCGGTGCAGAAGAGAAGCATTAAGATCTGAATGAAGTTGGATATTTCGGAGGCTCTGCGTCAGCGGAGCCTTTTTTTATTGCAGGTTATCGAGGTGGTCGGATGTCAAGTCCAGCAAGGAAGGAAGCTTGAGATCGGCGGCGCCCCACTTCGGCAGGTCGTATTGATCTGCGACGGGAATGACGACGCATTTCATGCGTGCGGCCTTGGCGGCGATGAGGCCGTTGAATGAGTCTTCGAATGCGAGGCATTCGAGGGGATCCGTGGAGAGGGCGGCGGCGCAGTCCATATATACCTGCGGATGGGGTTTGCCATATGGCAGGTCTCCGGCTGAGGTGACAGCGTTGAAATAGTCGCCGATGTCCAGTTTATCGGTGACGATCTTTGCGAGGGAAAGCGGGGAGGAGGTGGCAAGGCCGATCCGGAACTTTCTTGCCTTGAAAAAGTCGAGTGCGTGCCGGACGCCGGGCATGGGGTTGGCATTGGTGCGGATCTTTTCGAAGACATTGGCGTGGAGGGCTGCTGCGGCGGCGGGAACGAGATTTTTATCTATGCCAAAAACCCCAAACCAGTAGTCGAGCCATTCGGGTGTACGAAGGCCGGTAGTATGATGATATTGGATCGGTGAAAGGGTGACGTTGAATTGGCGGAGTGTCTCCATTCCCGCAAGCTGCCAGTAGGGTTCGGAATCAATCAGTAGTCCATCCATGTCGAAGATGACGGTGTTGAGCTGCATAGGCGCCAAAGGTAATGTTATGTGTTGATTTTTCGATTTTTCGTACATTCGGGATATGAGCCTAAGAGAACGCTTTCCGCGATTCCGTTTCGTCCGGAAGCTGGTATATGCCATCGTGGGAATCGTGTCCTATCCCGGCCTGACAATCGTTAACCGGCTCAGGATCACCGGCACCGAACACCTGCGGCGGTTGCCGAAGGGGAATGTCCTGTTTGTCAGCAATCATCAGACCTATTTTGCGGATGTCATCACGTTCCTGCATATTTTCTGTGCAGTCAAGTGGGGAAAGCGGGACCGGCTGGGGTTGCCTTATTACCTGTTAAACCCATTCACAGACGTTTATTATGTGGCTGCGGAGGAGACGATGCGGGCCACCTGGGTGAGCAGGCTGTTCACGATGGCGGGGGCGCTGACGGTCCGCCGGACCTGGAATAAAGAAAGTAAAGAGGTAAGAAAAGGCCTGGATCCGTCCGATACCCGAAAGATCACCCGGGCGTTGGAGCGCAGTTGGGTGATCACGTTCCCGCAGGGGACAACCAAGGCATTTGCGCCCGCTCGAAAAGGTACGGCACTTATCATAAAACAAAACCGGCCGATCGTTATTCCGGTGGTGATCGGCGGATTCTGGCGGGCTTTTAACAAGAAGGGTTTACGGTTCAAAAAGCGTGGTGTGCAGCTGACGGTGACGTTTAAGGAGCCATTGGAGATCGACTATGATGCCCCGGCGGAGAAGATCATGGAGCAGGTGATGGATTCGATCGAACAGAGTAAAAAATTTATGATGCTCGGGGCACATCATTGGCCCACGGAAAAAGTCACCGTCGAATAGCCGGCAAGGCCGTCTTTGGTTATCCCCCGGACTGTCAGTCCTTTACGAAGAAGGCGCGGAGTTCGCCGGCGTCCTCCGGTTTCATTTTGCCGCCGAGGATGAGGCGCAGTTGTCTTCTCCGAAGAGCGCCATCGTATAGCCGCTTCTCTTCCTCTGTTTCCGCGATCAGTTCGGGGACGGGGCGGGGTTTGCGGTTGGGGTCCAGGGCGACGAACGTATAATAAGCTTCGTTGCTTTTGTACTTATATTGCTGGGTATGGTCTTCGCCCCAGACTTTCATGTGAACTTCGATGGAAGTATTGAAGGCGCGGCTGACCTTGGCCTCGATATGTACGACGTTACCGAGCTTGATGGGGTTCTCGAAGGAGATATTGTCTACGGAAGCGGTGACGACGGGGGCGTTGCAATGTTTGCCGGCGGACAGTGCGGCGGCGATATCCATCCAGTACATCAGGCGACCGCCCATGAGGTTTCCAAACACATTGGTGTCATTGGGGAGGACCAGTTCCGTCATGATGATCACGGACTCGTGCGCGGTTTTTGCTTTTGGTTTCATTTGCGTGCAAAGATAATGTGCGGGCGTGGATCAGATGCGGATAGTTTCGCATCGGCGGAGGAAGGTATCATCGGCGTCGGCGCCGAGGCCGGGGGTGTCGGGTATTTCGAGAAAATAGCCGTTGTATTGTACCCCGCCGGTGACGGGATCGGCGGTATGGCCCAGCAGGCAGGTATCCATATCGTAGAACCGGATATTGTCGTGCGCCAGGGCAAAATGGGCAAAGGCGGTGAGGGCTACGCGGCTTTCCAGCATCCCGCCCATCATACAGGGGATATTGTTCCGCTCGCAGACGGCATCGATACGGGTTGCTTCAAGGATACCGCCGGCTTTGGCGAATTTAATATTCACGTAGTCGCAGGCATCGGCGGTGATCAATCGTTCGGCGTCGTGGTGATCGAAGACACTTTCATCCGCCATGATCTTAACCGGGGAAAGGCGGCGTAGTTCCGGGAGTTTATGATCGTTCCAATATCGCATGGGTTGTTCGCAGAACTGGATGTTGAAGGGCGTCAGGGCCTCGAGGGTTTGGCGGGCCGTGTCGAAGTCCCAACCCTGGTTGGCGTCGATACGAAGAAGGATATCGGGACCTGCGGCGTCACGGATGCGACGGACGCGTTCGACGTCCTGCGGGCCGTTCTTTCCAAGCTTGATCTTGATGATGCGGACACCGTCCGCTTTGAATTGTTGAGCCGTCTGCGCCATTTTCTCCGGCGTGTCTATGCCGATGGTGAGGTCGGTCTCGAGCGTGCGGTGCTTTCCGCCCAGGTAGCGATACAGGGGCTGGCCGGCCGCCCTTGCGGCCAGGTCATGGAGGGCCATATCGAAGGCGCTTTTGATCGTGGCATTGAACGCGGTCAGGTTGTTGAGTTCCTGCATTCGGTCTTCGGTGTCGAGGGCCTCTTTTCCTTTCCAGCATTTGGCGAAGTCTTTAGCCATCTCGAAACAGGTCGCCTGGGTTTCGCCCACGATCATCGGGAAGGCGGAGCATTCGCCGACGCCGTAGTAGCCCGCATCGGTGTGGATACGGATCAAGGTGTTCTGTGCATAGTCCATGGTGCCCGTTGCGATAGTAAAGGGGTGCATGGGGATGCTGAACTTGTAAATGTCGGTGTAGAGGATACGCATAGGGATGTTTGGTCGCTTCTAATTGCTTTTATAGCCAGCGCCGTAGACGACGCGGCCGGGTTTTGCACCGGTATGGGTGCCGGACTTCAGGACCTGTGTTCCGTTCACAAACACGTCGGAGACGCCGGTTGCCAGTTGGTGGGGTTGTTCATAGGTGGAGTTGGCGCGGATAGTGGCCGGGTCAAAGACGACGATGTCGGCGTAGTTACCGACTTTCAGGCCGCCTCTTTTTTTCAGGTGGAGCAGACCTGCGGGCATGCCGGTGAGTTTGTGGATCGCGGCTTCGAGGGTGATCAGCTTCTCGTCCCGGACATAGGTGCCCAGTAGTTTCGCAAAGTTACCGTAAGCGCGGGGATGGCAGCTGCTTTTGAGGAAGATGCCTTCGGGAGCCATGCTGGCTTCGTCGGAGCCGAAGGTCATATAGGGCAGTTTTATTTCTTTCCTTACGTTGTCTTCGCTCATCAGGAAATAGATCACCTCAACGCGGGAATGATCCTGGATGACGAGGTCGATGATCGTTTCTTCGGGTGAGGTATGGCGCATTTTGGCGATCTCGCTCAGGCGTTTTCCGGTGAGGTATTTGAGTGAGTCCTGTTTGAAGCCTGTGCAGATGATGTTATCGGCGCCTGCGCCCAGGTAGAGGTTCTCCCACTTGTCGGACGGGGTCTTCATTTCGGCGATCACCCTCCTGCGGATGGCGGGGTCTTTGAGTCGTTCGATCCATTTGTCGAGTCCGCCTGCCTGTATATCGGTCGGCATGGCGGCGTCGAAGCCGGTGGCCCCGGCGGTGTAGGTGTACATGCAGGCTGAGATGTCAAGGCCTGCTTTGCGGGCGCTGTCGATCTTGGCGATCAGCGTGTCCATCTTGTACCAATTGCTTTTCCCCGCTGCTTTGAGGTGATAGAAGATGGCGGGGATATGGGCGTCATGGGCAATGCGGATCAGCTCGTCGGCTGCCTGGAGCAATTGATTGCCTTCGCTGCGGACGTGCGAAATATAGCAGCCGCCGTAGGCGGCGGCGACCTTGCACAGCTCGATGAGCTCGGGGGTTTTGGCATAGCTCCCCGGGGCATAGATTAGGGCGGAGCCGATGCCGAGGGCCCCGTCTTCCATCGCCCGGCGGGTGAGAGCCTTCATTTTTTCCAGCTGGGCGGAGTCGGGGGTGCGGTTGTCAAAGCTGACCACGTTCTCCCGGAGAGTTGCGGCGCCTACGAAGGAGGCTACGTTTGTAGAGACCCCCTTTTTTTGGAGGGTTTGCAGGTAGTCTTTAAGGGTAGTCCAGGTCACGTTGTATTTGATGTCGCCCTCGTCCCGCTGTTCCATGGCCTTCATACTATCGGTATAGGGGCCTTCGGAGCTGCCTTCGCCGAAGATTTCGAGGGTAACCCCCTGATGGATCGCTCCCATGGAACGGCCGTCCTGCAGCAGGGAAACCATCGACTGGGACTGCATATCGATAAAACCGGGGCTGACGGCCATGCCTTTTGCATCGATGGAGCCGGTCGCTTCGGCGCCGGAGAGGTCGCCGATGGAAGCGATGGTATCGGCGTTGATCGCGATGTCCCCTTTGTAGGGAGGGTGACCGGTGCCGTCATAGATCATGCCGTTGCGGATGATGGTGTCGTAGTGGGGTTTGGGTTGGCAGGAGAATAGCAGGAATAGTCCCGCCCATGCGCAGTAGTATTTTCTCATGTGATGAAGATAAACAAAATTACCTTTCCGTACTTTTGCGGGCAAATCAGAATTTGATGGTATCTTTTGAGAATACGGAGAATGCATTCGAATATAAATCGGATCAGGAGTTGAAGCGGGCGGCGGGGTTGTTTAACAGCATGGGGTATGCTCCGCTGGTCTGGCTGGGGACGCGGTTGACGCCGTGGCTGGTACGGTCGGGGCTGCCGGTCAGGGGGATGATCCGTAAGACTTTATTTGCCCAGTTCGTCGGTGGTGAGACATTGGAAGAGACGGCGGCGGTGGCCAGGAAGCTAGGGGAATATCATGTGCAGGTGATCCTGGATTATGGGGTAGAGGGCGGAAATGACGGGGAAGGAGGTTTCGATCATGCAGTGGGAGAGTTCAATCGGGTGATCGACTATGCGGCTACGCAGCCCAATATTCCGTTCATGAGTGTGAAGGTGACGGGAATTGCGCGGTTCCCGCTGCTCGAGAAGCTGGATGCGGGGATGAAACGTTATACGGGGAGCCTGATGAAGCGGTATGAGCGGGTACTTGAAGACCTTACGGAGGATGAGCGGGCCGAATGGGAGCGGGTGGGGCAACGGATGCGGCTGATCGCGCAGGAGGCGGCGGATAAGAAGGTCGGCGTGTTGGTCGATGCAGAGGAAACCTGGATCCAGGACCCGGTCGATGTGCTGACTATCCGTATGATGGATGAGTTCAACCGGGGCCGGACGGTGGTTTTTAATACGGTTCAATTGTACCGGGCCGACAGGCTGGCTTTTCTTCGGGATTCGCATGAGGCGGCGGAACAGCGCGGTTTTATTCTCGGCGCCAAGTTGGTGAGGGGGGCGTATATGGAGAAGGAGCGCAAGCGGGCTGCTGCGATGGGATATCCTTCGCCGATCCAGCCGGATAAGGAGGCCACGGATCGGGACTATGACGCGGGGCTGGAATTTTGTATCGATCGGCTGGACAGGATATCGCTGATCGTGGCTTCGCATAATGAGCGCAGTAATTTTCTTGCGGTGCAGCTGCTGCAGGGGAAGGGGTTGCCGCTGGGGCATCCGCATGTACACTTTTCGCAGCTTTATGGGATGAGTGATAATATTACGTTCAATCTGGCGAAGGCGGGGTGTGCGGTGAGCAAATATTTACCTTTTGGGCCGATAAGGGATGTGGTGCCGTATTTGATGCGGCGGGCGCAGGAGAATAGTTCGGTGTCGGGGCAGACGGGGAGAGAGTTGGCATTGATCAGGAAGGAGATGAAGAGGAGGGGGATATAGGACGAGAATAATGTGGGGAATTAGCGGCAGGTTTTTGGTAAATAGGCGAAATTGATTAAAATTTGCAGTCCCGAAACGGGGAATTTCGGGATTGTTCAGTAAGGGTCTTTAGCTCAGTTGGTTAGAGCGCTTCCTTGACATGGAAGAGGTCGCTGGTTCGAATCCAGTAGGACCCACTTGGCTCATAATTAGTTGATTATCAATTAGTTATGAGCTATTTTTTTACTCAAATCGCGATTTTATTTATGTTCAAAGTAAATAAAATCAAAGCAGTACACACAGCGAAAAAAAATATGTTGGTGACCTATTCGGAGCCCTTCCTCTTCATGTTATCTGCGACCAAATAAGGGTCACAAATTGAAGCTACAACTAGCCAATTAGGAGATTTATACAGTGCAGGAAACCGCTCACTTCCCATTGAATTATTGACCTATGCTGTAGATTTTACTGACAGCGAAAGGATTACAATTGTATGATTTTATTCATCTTAAAATGTAATCTTTATGCATGTCAAACAGCATCTCTCCATCCTATTTTATTTAAAGAGAAGAAAGGCCACGAAGGACGGCTTGATTCCTATCTACGTCCGATTAACGATTGACGGGTTGCAAGCGGAAATTTCTCTTGGTTGCAAAGTCCTGGCTGAGCAATGGAATGACACCAACAAACCGCTATCCACTGACCCGGCGACTAATCATATCAAAAGGAAGATTACGCAAACTAAAACAGACCTTGAGC
>DATJMG010000071.1:0-20802 GCA_035508835.1 Puia sp. | reverse complement strand
GATGCAAGAGTGCAGTCGGAGGAATTACTCGATGCGTTCCTGAACAAGCTACGAATGGAGGCCAGCGGCGTCGAAGCCGATGATGACCATGATCCGGCGCCGGAGATCCTCGAGACGATCACGATCTCCCGGGCACGCAAGGGTTATTCGCCGCGTGAAACGGGGGTGTTCCTGTTCAGCCTGAAGGAAGCCTTATTGAAGGCGCTGAGTGAGGAAATGAAAAGCGACCCGGCGTCTTTATTCGAGGAAAGCATGAAGCTTGGCAATAAGCTGGACAACATGGCGATCGCCAGCTTCGAGACCTTTATCAAGAGCCGGGAAGAGGTCATTCTTCGGCAGACCGATGAGATCGCCGAGATCTCGACACCGGTGATCCGGGTCTGGGAAGGCATCCTCGCGCTGCCGATCATCGGGACGCTGGACAGCTCGCGGACGCAGGTGGTCATGGAAAGCCTGTTGTCGCAGATCGTCGAGACGGGCAGCGGGATCGCGATCCTGGATATCTCGGGGGTCCCGGCGGTGGATTCGCTGGTCGCGCAACATCTGATCAAGACCGTTAGCGCCACGCGGCTGATGGGAGCGGAATGTATCATCAGCGGCGTCCGGCCGGAAATCGCGCAAACGATCGTACACCTGGGGATCGATCTGTCGGGGATCATCACCAAGGCGTCGTTGGCCAGCGCGCTCAAATATGCATTCAGCGCGCTTCAGCTGGAGGTGAGGAAAAAGAACAACCAGGTAAAAGCATAGCTATTTAAGCACATGGAGAAAATACCAATTCTAAAAATGGGCCCCTTCCTGCTGGTGACGATCCAGGTGGATCTTTACGACCGGCTGGCCCTGAATCTGGAATCCGATCTGATCCGAATGGTCAATAAGGTGGGATCGAGGGGGGTGCTCATCGATATTTCCGCGGTCAACATCGTCGACTCATTTATGGGGAGGATATTGGGGAACATCGCCAGCATGTCGCGTATCCTCGATGCCCAGACCGTGGTGGTAGGGATGCAGCCGGCGGTGGCCATCACCCTGGTCGAGCTCGGGCTTCCGCTGCATGGTGTTCTTACGGCCCTTAACGTGGAGAAAGGAATGGCACTGTTGCAGTCATTGATCCCTCCGGAAGAGGACGAAGAGGAGGAAAACACCGCCAATGATACTTTCGTTATTTAAGGATGAAATGGAGATCGTTCGGGAGCAGGATGTGGTCCCATTTCGCAACCGGGTCCGGGAATACGCTGTGCGGATCAAAATGGGTTTGGTGAACCAGACCAAGCTGATCACGGCTGCCAGCGAACTGGTACGGAATATGTTGAATTATGCGAAGGGTGGGCGGATCAGGATCGAGGTCGTAACCCGGGGCCGGGACGACGGTATCCGGCTCACGTTTGCGGATAAGGGTCCGGGTATCCCCAATATCGATCTGGCGATGAAGGACGGTTATACGACCGGCAAGGGTCTGGGCCTCGGGCTGCCAGGCGCTAAACGGCTGGTCAATGAATTCAATATCCAAAGCGAGGCCGGAAAGGGAACGACCGTTACCATAATCAAGTGGACTAATGGCTAGTGCGACGCATACGAGCCTGATCCTGCAGGAGAGAAGTTACCTGGCGGGGACAAGGAAGGAGATCCACCGGTTAGCGGTCCAGGCCGGTTTCGAACAGAAGAAGATCGACGAGATCGACATCCTGGTGTCGGAACTGAGCAGTAATCTGGTAAAACATGCGGCGGACGGAGAGATCCTGGCAGGGATCGTCAGCGACAGGCAGCGTACGTGCCTGGAACTCATTGCGATCGACAATGGCCCCGGGATCACCGATCCGGAGCGGATGATGCAGGATGGCGTCTCGACAAAGGGAACATTGGGGCACGGGCTGGGCGCCATCCGGCGGTTCTCGGATCAGTTCGAGATCTATTCATTGAAGGATTGGGGGACCATCCTGCTGAGCAGGATCTTCCTGGATAAGAGCGATGAAAAGGGTACGCAGCGATCCCTGGTGACGATGCGATCGTTGGTGATCGCCAAGCCGGGCGAAACGGTCAGCGGGGATGGCAGCTCCGGCTTTTTGGCCGGTGATGGAACCTACCGGCTGTTCGCAGCGGATGGGCTCGGGCATGGAGCAGAGGCGAACCGGGCGGTACAGGAAGCCATCCTTGCTTTCCGCGATTTCGAAACCGACAGCCCGGTGGAATTCCTCCGGTATCTGCATACCGTCATCCGGAAGACGCGGGGATGCGTAGCTGCTGTAGTGATCGTCGACCCGGCGCGGAAAGTGTGGAAGTTCTGTGGGATCGGTAATATCGCCACGCGTTTCACCGGTGTTCATCAGGCCCGGAGCTATTTGTCCTACAATGGGATCGTCGGCCACAATATTCCCGGCATGCTCTATGATCAGGAGGTGTCGATACAAGACTTTCAGCAGATCACGCTCTGCTCCGACGGCATCCGTTCCCGCTGGCAGCAGGCCCGGCTGCCCGATATCGGAAGACAGGATCTGATCGTCCAGGCCGCGGCCATCTATAAGGATTTTGCCCGGCGGAACGACGACATGTCAATCATCATCGGTAAAATTTCAACATGAACTACGAGATCACCCGGCTGAGTTTGGAAAATGAAATGGATCTGGTGTTGAGCCACAAGCGGTCTATCCGGCTGGGTGAATTGCTGAACCTCTCTGTCGCCAGTCAGACGAGTTTTACCACTGCCATTTCCGAATGCTGCCGGGAGGTGCTGGAGCGAACGGGAAGCGGGCTGCTCATCGTGCATATCATCCAGGAGACCGGCAGAACCTTCCTGGTCGCCACCATCCGGTATAAGGACCCGGACCCGGGGAACGGGCAACCTGCGGCCAACAGCGCGCTGGACTATGCAAAGCGGCTCGTGACACAGCTTTCGGTCTACCAGGAAGAATTCCTGAGCAACATCGAGCTCCGGATCAATATCCCCCGCCCTGCCCGCCTGACGGAAGTCAGGATCCGGCAGATCATCGACGGGTTCAAAAAGGAAAATCCTACCACCCCCTATGAGGAAGTGAAACTCAAAAAGGAAGAGCTGAAGAAGATCGCTGCCGAACAGGAAGAGCAGCTGATCCGGTCGAGATATGTGAATGAAAAGAAAACCGAGTTCCTGTCGATCGCCAGCCACGAGCTCAAAACGCCGCTCACGACCATCAAGGCGTTTACGCAGCTGGCGATGATGGAGGGAGAGGATCTGCCCGAAAACGTCAAAATGTATCTCAGCAAGATCAACCTGCAGTCGGATAAGCTATACAAGCTCGTTCAGCAGCTCCTGGATATCTCCAAGGTGGAAGCCGGCCAGCTGGACTTTGCCATGGAGGAGGTGGCGATGAATGGGTATATCAACGATACGGTCTCGCTGATCGCGAAATCCATTCCCACGCATCCCATCTTCATCGAGGTGAAAGAGGAAGTCATCGCGAAAGTCGATAAATTGCGGCTGGAACAGGTTTTTTCGAACCTGCTGGTCAACGCCGCGAAATATTCCAAGGAGCGTTCCCCGATCCGCGTCTTTGCGGCGCTCGAACCGGGTAAAATGCTCCGCATTTCCGTGATGGATGAAGGCATCGGAATGAGTGAACAGAATATCCGGCGGGTCTTCGAGAAGTTCTTCCGCGCTGAAGAGATCGTCCGCTCGTACTCCGGGCTCGGCATGGGGTTGTATATCGCCTCCAGGATCATCAATGCGCATGGCGGCCGCATCTGGATCGACAGTCAGCTGGATGTGGGATCGACGTTTCACTTTTCCATCCCTTATGTGCGCCCGGCAAGTCTTTGAGGTGGCATTCGTTTTGAGTTCAGGCTTAACGTGAACCATCCATTGATCCCGATCGGCGCGATCTATGCGCCGGATGTTACCGAATTTACCGTCTGGGCTCCTTTTCGTCGCAGCGTCGAGTTGTTGGGGGGGGATCCCTATGCGATGGAACGCGACCGATGGGGGTATTGGCGGGCCCGGCTCCCGGTCGAAGCGGGCGCAAAATATTCCTACCGGCTTGACGGCGACATCACCTGCCCCGATCCCGCGTCGCTTTCGCAACCCGAAGGCGTGCATGGGCCTTCGGCGGTAGTCGATCTCCACTCATGGCGATGGCAGGATGAAGGCTGGACGGGTATACCGCTTGCCAACATGATCCTGTATGAATTGCATGTCGGCACGTTCACGGCTTCGCATGATTTCGACGGGGTGGTTGCCCGGCTCGACTATCTCGCAGGGTTGGGGGTTAATGCGATCGAGCTGATGCCGCCGGCGCAGTTCCCCGGGACGCGCAACTGGGGCTATGACGGCGTCTATCCTTTTGCCGTGCAGCACTCCTATGGCGGCGCGGATGGATTCCGGCGGCTGGTGGATGCGGCGCATCAGCGGGAGATGGCGGTGGTGGTGGATGCGGTATATAACCATTTGGGGCCCGAGGGGAATTACCTGGCGCAATACGGTCCATATTTCACGGATAAGTATCGGACACCGTGGGGCAGCGCCATCAACTTCGACGATGCGTGGTCGGATGGGGTACGAAACTTCTTTTTGCAGAATGCCCGGTTATGGCTGGAGGACTACCGCGTGGATGCCCTGCGGCTGGATGCGGTGCATGCGATCAAGGACCTCAGCGCAATCCCTTTCGTGCAGCAATTAAAGGAGCTTACAATAGAGATCGGGTTGCAGACCGGACGCCATAAATTGCTCATCGCGGAGCTCGACCTCAACGACCCGCGATATATCCATCCTGCGGCGCGAGGCGGCTATGGGCTGGACGGGCAATGGGTGGATGAGTTCCATCATGCGCTGCGGACGTTGCTCACCGGGGATAGGTCTGCTTATTACGAGGACTTCGGAGAGATCGGGCACCTGGAGAAGGCATTCCGGAATACCTATGTCTACGATGGGGTGTATTCTGCTTATCGGAAGCGGGTATACGGCGGCCATGCGGATGGATGCGGGTATGATCAGTTTGTCGTTTTTGCAGGCAACCACGACCAGATCGGCAACCGCGCCCGCGGGGAGCGGCTGACGGAGCATTTGACCATCGCGCAATTGAAGCTGGCTGCGGCGACCGTGTTGCTGTCGCCGTATGTTCCGTTGCTTTTCATGGGCGAAGAATATGGCGAGCGCAACCCTTTCCCCTATTTCGTCGACTTCGAAGACCCCGCCCTCATCAAGGCGATACGGGAGGGGCGGGCGGCGGAGTTCGAAGGTTTCCTGTCACCGGGTATGTCGATCCCCGATCCGGAGGCGGCGGCGACCTTCGATTCCGCGGTGCTGTCGTGGGTCGCCAATGACGAAATGCTGGATTGGTACCGCGAACTGATCCGGCTGCGAAAGACGAGGCCTGCGTTGCAGGGACGGGCGCGGGATTCGATGATCGTATATCCGGCGGTGGGCAATGTGCTGATGCTCGAGCGCAAGATCGTGAATGACCGGGTGGTGATCTTTTTGAATTTCGGGCCCGCGGGTGTTCCGCTTGCCGATCTTACGGGCGAGCGGTTACGGGCGATATTGGGTAAGCTGGACGGGGAAGAGTTGCCGCCCTGGTCGGCGCTTGTTTGTGAATCAATCGAAGAGCTATGAACATCCCGACTGCTACGTACAGGATACAGCTAAATGGTCTTTGCGGGTTTCGTGACCTGGATGCCATCCTCGGTTATTTGCATGAGCTGGGTATCTCTACCGTCTATGCGTCGCCGGTCACCCGCGCTTTCAAGGGCAGTAACCACGGCTACGATGTCGCCGACCCGTCGGAGCTCAACCCCGAGATCGGGACGGAAGAGGAGTGGGCGGCGCTGGTTGCCCGGCTTCGCGGTTACGGGATGACCTGGCTCCAGGATATCGTCCCTAACCATATGGTGTATGCGACGCAAAATCCCTGGCTTTACGATGTTCTGGAAAGGGGAAAGGTGTCCCCCTATTATTCCTTTTTCGATCTGCATTCCGATCCCGTGGAACTGTTAGGGGACCGCATCATGGCTCCTTTCCTGGGGGCGCCCCTAACCGAGTGCATTCAGCGGGGCGAGTTGACGGTACAGTATGGCGGGGACGGGTTTGTCATCCGGTATTACGATACCGACTGGCCGGTTGCTATCCATCTCTATGCCTGGATCTGTACGGTAACCGGCGATTGTCCCGCGAAACTCAGGGAGATGCTGGAAGATCTGGTGATCGCGTCGCTGCCGCCGCTGGAGGAATGGAAGGATGCCAAGGCGGGGTGGCTGCGGCAGGTGGACGCCGATCCGATCCTTGCTGACTACCTCCTGCGCCGGGTTGGGTTCTTCAACGAACGCGCCCCGTTGCTGGAGACGTTGATCGGTTGCCAGCATTACGCGCTGACGCATCACCGGCTGTCGTCTACCCTCATTAATTATCGCCGGTTCTTTACGGTGAACAGCCTGATCTGTCTGCGAATGGAAAGCAGCGACGTTTTTGATGCCTATCACCGGAAGATAGCGGAATGGCAGCGCCGCGGCTGGATCCAGGGGCTGCGGATCGATCATATCGACGGGCTGGCGGCGCCTGCGGAGTACATCCGGCGCTTGAGGGAACTTTTTGGGCCCGACTGTTACCTGATCGCCGAGAAGATCCTGGCACGCGACGAGCCGCTGCCGGAGTATTGGGATCTGCAGGGGACGACGGGATATGAGTTCCTGGCTGCTGCGAACCAGGTGCTGACGGATGCTGCAGGGAGCCGGGCCCTGCTGGATTGGTATCAAGGGAACGTGCTTGCAGTACCGGCTTTTCCGGAACTGGTAACGGCCCAAAAATATTCCTTCCTGCGCACCTACATGGGCGGCGAGCTGGACAACCTGATGGATATGCTCGAAACGATGCCCATGCTGGGGACGGCGGGCCAGGATGCAACGCGGCTTCGGGAGGCGCTGGCCATGCTGCTGGCTTGCTGGCCGGTCTATCGGTTATATCCCGACGGCGGGCCTTTTACGGCGGCAGACAAACTAACGATCGCCGGGGCGTTCGATCGGGCCCGACTGAACCGCCCGGAGTGCGGGGCGGAGCTGGATTGGCTGGAAGGGTTGTTTCGTGCCGCGGAGGCGGAGCCTTTTTTGCTGCGGCTGATGCAGTTCACCGGGCCGCTGGCGGCTAAAGGAATCGAAGACACGAGCTTTTATATTTACAATCCTTATATCTCGCATTGTGAGGTCGGAGATACTCCGGCAGTCGCGGGGATCACCCCGGCGGCCTTCCATCAACTTATGCAGGAGCGGCAGTCGCGCTGGCCGCATTCGTTGAATGCGACGACGACGCATGACACCAAACGGGGGGAGGATGCCCGCATCCGGCTGAACTGGCTGAGCGCACAGGCTCCCGCGTGGATCGAGGCGGTCGGCCGCTGGCGGGAGCAGAACCGGATGCTGGTTGCAGTTGGCTTAGGCGGGCGGCGGGCGCCATCGGCTAACGATGAATACCTCATCTATCAGGCCCTGCTGGGCGGGTGGCCCGAGGACGGAGTCATCACCGATGAGTTCCGGGAGCGGTTCTCCGGCTATCTGCGAAAAGCGTTGCGCGAAGCAAAGGCAGAGACGAATTACGATGAGCCGGATGAATGGTATGAGAGCGCTTGCCAGGGATTTGCGGCGGCGCTGCTGGCGGAGGGCTCCGCGTTTGCCGCTGCATTTGGCGTTTTCGCCGCGGCCATCATCCGGGAATCCTATGCCTTCAGCCTGGCGCAAACGCTGTTGAAGCTAACGGCGCCGGGTATCCCTGACATTTACCAGGGGGCGGAATGTTGGGAAATTAGCTTCGTCGATCCGGATAACCGGCGGCCGGTGGATTATAGCCGGCGGATCGGACTCCTTCGCGAGATCAGGGCTCGTGAAGCGGCGGGGATGGCGGCTGCGTTGGGTTTTGTGCTGGATCATCCCGAGCGGGGAGCGATCAAAATGTGGGTGATCTATAGGGTCTTGAACTTTCGGCGGGCACATGCGGAACTTTTTTCCGACGGCGCATATATTCCGGTACCGGTGGAGGGGCCGATGCTGGCGTATTTGCGAAGTCATGCAGGTGAGTGGGTAATGGTGATGACCCCATTGATCAGCGCGGAAGAGGTTCCGGCCGGAGGGTTTCGTCTCAAGCTGCCGGAAGGCGTGCCGGAAGCATGGGTGGATCTGCTTACCGGGGATTTGCATCATCTTTCCTGCGGGATGTTGCTGTGGCCGGGCTGGGACCGGTTTCCCGTAGCGCTCCTGACCGGGCGACAGATCTTTTGTTCTATCGAGGCGCATTGACTTATCTTTAGCCCATGTCATTATTAGTCATCGTCCGGCATGGGCAGTCGGAATGGAACCTCGAGAATCGTTTCACCGGCGAAACGGATGTGCCGCTGACGGCCAAGGGCCGGCTCGAGGCCTGCGCGGCAGGGGATAAACTGCGGGGAATAGCCTTTTGCCACGCTTTTACGTCCGTGTTATCACGCGCGATCGAAACGTTGCAGCTGATCCTCCGGCAGACGGGCCAGATCGACTGTCCTGTCAGCAAGGACCGCGCACTCAACGAGCGCAACTACGGGCAGCTCCAGGGTTTGAACAAATCGGAAGTGGCGAAGCGGTACGGGGAGCAACAGGTCGCGCTTTGGCGGCGAAGTTATTCCGTTCGACCGCCGGGCGGGGAAAGCCTGGCCGACACGGCAGGGCGGGTCCTGCCTTATTATCATACGGCGATCGAGCCGCTGCTCCGGGATGGGAAGGATGTGCTGGTAGTGGCGCATGGAAATAGCTTGAGGGCACTGATGATGTCCCTGGAAGGGATTGGCGAAGAGGGAATCGCCGAGGTAGACCTGCCGACGGGGATGCCGCGGCGGTATGAAATGGATGCCGCGGGGCGGGTCGTCAACGTGGAGTATCTATGATAGTCGCCGGCTTTAGATCACTTCGCCGTGAGAATAATGAAATCCTGATCCAGCGCCGGGGAATGCGCATAGAGGTCATCGATGAATGCGTGGCCGTACTGCGCGTACCAGGGCATAAAATTTTCCACCCGTTCCTGCAGGCCGCCGGTCGGGAACAGCGCTGCTTTCAAGGCATAGACCTGGCGTTGGAGGTCGCCGTACTTCCGCTTCTCCGCTCTCAGCAATTTCTTTTCCAGGACTCGGATGGGATCCAGCGCTTTTGCCTGTAAGGCTTCCACGTGCTGTTCCAGCGAAGGGTCGACCGGGCGGGTCAGGGCTTTAAGCGCTTCATAGTAACGATTGGCTTCGGTGATCTCGCGTTCAAGGGAGAGCGGGTTTTCCGATTCGCGGCGGACGATCCCGTTGACCAGCTCCTCTGCGGGCCGGAAGATGTCGGGAAGCGAGAGACCCGTCCGTCCGATCTTCTCCTGCCATTGGCCGTCGATCAACAGGAACGAGTTGCGCAGGATCAACACGGGAAAGGGTATCCGATAATGATCGAAGAGCGCTTTAAACTCCAGCCAGTATGCCGTCTCGCCGCCGCCGCCGATAAAGGCGAGATTGGGCAGGATAGTTTCCTGGAAGAGGCCGCGCAGGATCACGTTGGGACTGAACCGCTCGGGATATCGCTGCAATTCCGATCGCATTTCGGCTTCGGTGAACCGCAGCGTGGAACCATGGACGATGAATTGATCGCCCTCCAGGTCGATCCTGCCCCGCAGGTCGTCTTTGAGGTAAAACAGGTTAATGTCCCGGGGATTGGCCTGTACCTTATAATGATCGGGGATGCTGCGGATGGTGTCGTTTACGATGGAAGCCGGCCGCCGGTCGAAGAGGTCGTCTTCAAAGACCGGGATCATCTGCTTTTTAAACGAAGCCCGGTCGGCGTTCAGGACGATCAGGCCGTACCGGCCGAAAAGCCGGTGAACAATGCGGAGGGTGGCGGTCTGGATGTCGGGGCTGTCGAGGTAACATTCTTTCAGCAGCGTGATCAGTTCCGGGCCGAAGGGTTGAACGGAAAGCTGGCCTTCGATGCGATAGAGCAGCTTGTCCAGGCCCTTAGTCTTCATCCGGCCAACGGCGCCGGTCTGCCGGGTTTCCCAGGTCAGCGTGTCCCCGTCCAGGTAAATACTACCCAGCTCTTCGAGATCGGCGTCTTCGCTCCCCATGTAGAAAACAGGAACAAAATCGCATTCGGGGTGTTGCGATCTTAACCAGCTTGCGAGCCGGATGGTATGCAGGATCTTGTAGATAAAATAAAGGTGCCCGGTGAAGATCGCCGGTTGATGGGCAGTACAAACCGTAAAAGTCGTGTCCTTTGACAGGATGTCGATATTGTTCAGCACCTTTTCGGCAGGCGGGATAGCGGCATATTGTTCCCGCAGGGCATTTACAAGAACGGCGCGGTCAACCGGGCGGGCCTTCCTGGCTTCGAGCGCCTGGCGGAGGCCTTCCCCGTCAGGAGCATGGGCATACAACGGCCGGAGCGCATCCGCCTGGTCAAGATAGTCGGTGATGATACGGGAAAAATGGCCGGTCTGGTGAATGGGTAAATGATGTTCGTTCCAATCCATAAGCGGTGCTGATGGACCAAAATAACGCAAAATTCCCCCAATTGTTCAGCCTGTTTGATGGACGGTCGGCTCCGCGACCGCACCCGGCCCGGCTTTCGGGACACTTTCACAGCACCTGGAAACCATAGGCATAGGGGTCGTCATCGGGGTCGATGCCGATGGTATTATACCCGTAGATCTTTGCCCAGCCTTCGATGCTGGGAATAATGGCCCCTTTGTCTGCGACAGCGGTCACCTTTTCGATCCTGCCGGTGAACCGAGACCCGATGATGCTTTCGTGGATAAAGGCATCACCTTCCTTCAGCTTCCCTTTCGCAAACCATTGTGCCATCCGGGCGGAGGTACCGGTACCGCAGGGGGACCGGTCTATGGCTTTGTCGCCGTAGAAAACCGCATTACGCGCCGTGGCATCGGGGTGGATAGTCGGACCCGTCCAAAGGATATGCGTACAGCTATGAATGGTTGGATCATGGGGATGTACAAAAGTGTGCGTCTCGTTGATCCGGCGGCGCATTACCCGGCTATAGCTGATCAGCTGGTCAGCGGAGAAGTCATCGAGTTTGCTATAATGTTCCTGGGGGTCGACGATCGCATAGAAATTCCCGCCGTAGGCGACATCGACTCTCAGCGTCCCCAGCTCCGGGCATTCTACGGCGATATTTTCCGCGGCAAGCCAGGCCGGGACATTCGTCAGCTTGACGGAGCGGACTTTAGTACCCTCCATTTTGTATTCGATCTGCACCAGCCCCGCGGGGGCTTCCATCCGGACACGGCCAGGTGTCTTCGGCCGGATCAATCCTTCTTCGATCGCGATGGTGATCGTGCCGATGGTGCCATGACCGCACATGGGCAGGCAGCCGCTGGTCTCGATGAAAAGGACGGCCACATCGTTCTCCGGGTCGTGCGGCGGATAGAGGATGCTGCCGCTCATCATATCGTGACCACGGGGTTCGAACATCAGTCCCTTCCGGATCCAGTCGTATTCGCGCAGGAAATGCTGGCGTTTTTCGCTCATGTTGCGGCCTTCGAGTATAGGACCGCCGCCGGCGACGAGGCGGACGGGGTTGCCGCAGGTATGCGCGTCGATGCAAAAAAAGGTTTTCTTCGGCATGGGTATTATATGGCGGCCTGGGTCAGGACGTTATTGACTGTTCGCCAGATCTTCAAGGGGTTCTTGTTGCGCAGCGCTTCCGGCAGCAGATGATCGGGCCAGTTCTGATAGCTCAAGGGACGGGCCCAGCGCTTGATCCCGTCGGCCCCTACCGAGGTAAACCGGCTGTCGGTCGTAGCAGGGAAAGGGCCGCCGTGCTGCATCGACAGGGCCACGCGGACGCCGGTAGGGACTCCATTCAGGATGAACCGGCCGCAGATATCCTGGGTCGCCTGCACGAGTTCCGCATGGTCGCGGATGTCCTGATCGGTAGCCATCAGCGTAGTCGTCAACTGGCCTTCCATTTGACGGGCCACCTTCAGCATCTCCGCCGGATGTTTGCATTGGATGATGAGGGAATAGGGCCCAAAAACTTCCTGGTGCAACAGCGGGTTCCGAAAGAACGCCTCCGCGGTAGCCGAAGCAAGGGTCGGCACGCCCTGGTTGGATTTTGGTTGAGTGGCCGCAACGGCGATCGTAGCGACGTCCTCCTCAGCCAGTGCCGCGCCGCGTTTATCGGTATAGGCCCTGGCAATACCGGGGTGCAGCATGGTGGCGGGCGGGACGGCCGCGATAGCAACGCCCAGCTCTTCGATAAACAGATCGAGGTCCTTTCCTTCGATCCCGATGATGAGGCCGGGGTTGGTACAGAACTGACCGACGCCCAGCGTGATCGAGCCGGCAAGGGTGGAAGCCAATTCTTTCGGTGACGCGGCCAGCTTGCCGGGCAAAAGAAAAATGGGGTTGATACTGCCCATTTCGGAGAAAACCGGGATCGGGACCTTCCGTTGGCCGGCCCAGTCGAAAAGCGCTTTTCCGCCGCCGTAGGAGCCGGTAAAGCCCACCGCGCGGGTATGCGGATGCATCACGAGGTTTTTGCCGGTTTCGGTGCCGGCGCCATGGACATGAGCGAAGACCCCGGTAGGCAGGCCTTCCATCTTTATAGCCCGGGCGATGGCCTGCGCCACGATCTCCGACGTCTCCGCGTGTGCGGGATGGGCCTTGACGATGACCGGGCAGCCCGCCGCCAGGGCAGAGGCGGTGTCACCCCCGGCTGTGGAATAAGCAAACGGAAAATTACTCGCGCCAAAGACAACGACCGGGCCCAGCGGAACCAGCCATTTTCTCAGATCCGGGTCGCCTTTATCGGCCACGGCGGTATCGATCCGCACGTCGAGCCAGGTACCGGCTTCGCAGGCCTCCCCATAGCTGGTCAGCTGGAATTGCGTGCGGGCACGTTCGTTCTTAAGGCGGGCTTCCGGAAGGTTCGTCTCCCGCATTGCCGTCCGGATGAGGGCATCCCCTTCGGCTTCTATTTCTCCCGCGATGCGCCGCATCAGGGCTGCGCGTTGTTTCAAGGTGGTCTGGCGGAAAGTTGGAAAGGCTTCCCATGCCGCGTCCATCACGGCATTGATCTCGGCTGCTGTGGCGTCCTGGAATTTCATGATGTAAAGTTAAGGTTTATACGGCCAGGGACAGGTATTCGGGCAGCACCGGGCGGTTGGCCAGTCCTTTGCGTATAACGGCCAGCACGCGTTCCCGTTCTTCCCCAACCAGCGTCAACCGGGGTGCCCGCACATATTCCGTGCCCAGTCCGGCTTCCGCCTCCGCCAGCTTGATATACTGTACGAGTTTCGGGTGGATATCCAGCTCCAGCAGCGGGAGGAACCAGCGGTGGATCTCCAGCGCTTCCTCTATCCGGCCGGCCTTTACGAGGCGGTAGATCGCCACTGTTTCGGCGGGGAAAGCGCAGACCAGCCCCGCCACCCAGCCATGGGCGCCCATGATAAGGGCTTCCGTAGCAATCGGGTCGACGCCGGTGAGTATCTTCAGGCGATCGCCAAAGCGGTTGATCAGCCGGGTGACATTAGTAATATCGCGGGTCGATTCCTTCACGGCTTCGATATTGGGCAGTTCGAGCAATTCGTCAAACATCTCCGGCGTGATCTCGATCTTATAATCGACGGGGTTATTGTAGACCAGGATGGGAAGGCTGGTCGCCTGGGCGACGGCTTTGAAAAAGGTCACTGTCTCGCGGTGGTCGCTCCTGTAGCGCATGGGCGGCAACAGCATCAGGCCTTTCGCGCCCCACTTCGCGGCCAGACCCGCCTGGCGGATGGCTTCTTTTGTCGTGCCTTCGGCAATGTTCAACAGAACGGGGACGCCGGCCCGGTCCGCGGCGTATTTCACCAGGATCTCTTTTTCTTCCAGCGCCAGGGTACTGGCTTCGCCGAGGGAACCCCCGATGATGATCCCGTTGACGCCGGCCTGGACCTGAGCGTCGAGGTTAGCCCCGAAAGCGGGAAGGTCGAGGGTATCGTTTGCCGTGAATTTGGTTGTGACGGCCGGGTAAACGCCGTTCCAGTTTATCCTCATGTACGCTTTTTTGCAAATATATCCGATATCCTGCCTTCGGCGCTAACGGCTATTGACCATTTCTGCCCGTATTTTAACAGCCCGCCGTCCGATCAACAAACTTCCCCTTCCAGATCGTAATCATACGCTTTTGTGACGCGCACGTTGACAAAATCGCCGATGGGTAATTTCGCAGGCCCCCGGATGATCACCTCATTGTCCACCTCCACCGAGTCGAATTCCGTGCGGCCCAGGTAGCGGCCCGCTTCCTTTTTATCGATCAGCACCTGAAAGACCTTGCCGACCTTCTGTTGGTTGATCTCGCAGGAGATTTCCTGCTGGATTTCCATGATCTCCTGTGCCCGTTGCTGCTTGATGTCCGCGGGAACGTCATCTGCCAGGCCGTGGGCGCTTGTGCCTTCTTCATGGGAATAGGTAAAAATACCTACCCGGTCGAACCGGTGCACCCGGAGGAAGTCTTTAAGCTCTTCTACATCGCGTTCGGTCTCGCCGGGGAAGCCGGCGATCAGGGTAGTCCGCAGGCAGATCCCCGGCACTTTTTCCCGGATCGTGCGGATCAGGTCGGTCATGTCCTGCCGGGTAAGCTGGCGGCGCATGGCGGTCAGCATCCGGTCGCTGGCGTGCTGCAGCGGCATGTCGAGGTAGTTGCAGATATTGGGTCGTTCGCGCATGACGTCGAGGACTTCGAGCGGGAATCTGGCGGGGTAAGCATAGTGAAGGCGGATCCAGCGGAGGCCTTCGATATCGGCAAGGCGGTGGAGCAGTTCCGGGAGCGCGCGCCGCTTGTAGATATCCAGGCCATAATAGGTCAGTTCCTGGGCGATCAGCATGATCTCCTTTACTCCTTTACGCACCAATCCCGCTGCTTCTTTTACGAGGTCTTCGATGGGCCGGCTGATATGTCCGCCGCGCATCAGCGGAATAGCACAAAAGGCGCACGTGCGGTTGCAACCTTCGGAAATCTTCAGATAGGCGTAATGTTTAGGCGTTGCCAGGAGCCGTTCGCCCAGCAGCTCGGCTTTATAGTCAGCTTCAAATTGTTTCAGGAGCAGCGGCAGCTCGAGGGTGCCGAACCAGGCATCCACTTCGGGGATCTCTTTTTCGAGCTCGTCGCGATATCGCTGACTGAGACAGCCGGTTACGAAGACTTTGTCGAGACGGCCCTTTTTCTTCAATTCGACCTGATCGAGGATGGTGTTGACGGATTCCTCTTTTGCCTTGTCGATAAAGCCGCAGGTATTGACGACGACGATGTTGTGGTCCGTCTTTTTGTTCTCGTGGATGACGTCGATCTCGTTGGCCTTCAGCTGGCCGCTCAGCACCTCGCTGTCGACCATGTTTTTGCTGCAGCCGAGGGTGATAATATTGACCTTGTCCTTTTTTAAATTACGTGTTCTCATTTCTCCAGGCTAAAAAGGCTGTCTACAAATTCATGTTTGTCAAAGACCAGCAGGTCTTCCATCTTTTCACCGACGCCGATGAATTTGACGGGGATCTTGAACTGGTCGGCGATGGCCAGCACTACCCCGCCCTTTGCGGTGCCGTCGAGTTTGGTGATCGCCAGCGCGGTCACGTCGGTGGCGGCGGTGAATTGCCGGGCCTGTTCGATGGCATTCTGGCCGGTGGATCCGTCAAGCACCAGCAGGACTTCGTGCGGTGCATCGGGCATGACCTTCCTGATCACGCGGTTGATCTTGCTCAGCTCTTCCATCAGGTATGCCTTGTTGTGAAGCCGGCCGGCCGTATCGATGATGACGACATCGGCGTTCCGGGCGATGCCGCTTTGTACCGTGTCAAAGGCCACGGCGCCGGGGTCTGCTCCCATGCCTTGTTTGACGATGGGCACCCCTGCCCGGTCGCTCCAGATTGTGAGCTGATCGACGGCTGCGGCCCGGAAGGTATCTGCGGCGCCAAGGAGGACGGATTTGCCGGCCTTCTTGAAGTTGTAGGAAAGTTTGCCGATGGTGGTCGTTTTGCCCACCCCATTGACCCCGACGACAAGGATGACATAGGGTTTGTTTCCGGACGGTGTGCTGAAATCTTTGTAAGACTGTTCGGGCGCATCCACGAGCATCATTTCGATTTCTTGTTGAAGTATCTTATTCAGATCACTGGTATTCACATACTTGTCCTTTGCGACCCTATCTTCGATCTTTCGAATGATCTTAACCGTAGTATCGATCCCCACGTCGGCGCTGACGAGGGCGTCTTCGAGATGATCGAGGACTTCTTCATCGACTGTGCTTTTGCCGGCGATAGCCTTGGTAAGGCGGGTGATGAAGCCTTCTTTGGTCTTTTGAAGTCCCTGGTCGAGGCTTTCCTTTTCTTTCTTGCCGAAGAGTTTATCGAATAGTCCCATTGTCTGTTATTGATCGTGTCCGCCGGAATTGAAAAAAGCCATCCTTTTGGGGACAGCTTTTATGGTATATCTTACTTAACCCAAAGAAGCCGAAACTGGCCGGAGGCCGGGTCGCACGTTCGTGCAGACATTCTATTTCCGGGCCAGGAACTCCTTGATCTTGTCCTTATGAACAATGGCTTCCTTGAAGGTATAGGCGCCGGTCTTGGGGCTGCGTATGGCCCGGATGACCTTCGTCCAGTTCTTCGCTTCGGCGGCAGCCTTGGCGTCTTTGGTCTTGATTGCGGTTTTCGCGGCCTTTGCCATAATTATCTGGTTTCTTAATTATTTAATTCCTTTGTGAACTATTTAATTTCCTTGTGAACGGTTACTTTCTTCAGGATGGGGTTATACTTCTTGAGTTCCAGCCGTTCCGGCGTGTTCTTCTTGTTCTTGGTCGTAATATACCGACTCGTTCCGGGTTGCCCGCTGGTCTTATGCTCGGTGCATTCCAAAATCACTTGAACCCGACTGCCTTTTTTTGCCATAATTGGACGATTTGAATGCGGCCGGTTTTTCGGCCGGTCTTATACCGGCCCGGCCCGCGATATAATAAATTAGATCTTTTCCCCTTGTGCTCTCAGTTCCTTGACGACCTGGTACAGTCCATTCTTATTGATGGTACGGAGACCTTCGGTGGACACCTTCAGGGTGATCCACTTGTCTTCCTCAGCCAGGAAAAACCGCTTGGTCTGCAAATTGGGCAGGAACCGGCGATTTGTCTTGATATTCGAGTGCGATACCTTGTGGCCGGTGACCGGAACTTTACCCGTGATCTGACATACTCTAGCCATGATGCGAAAATTTACGATGGTTATCGATGCCTTTGTTCAACGGACATCGTCAATCCGGTTTCCGGATTTGGAGTGCAAAAGTCGTAAAATATTAGTAAATAACCAAAAGAAATCTTGCTTTTCCGGAACCATAAAGAACAACGGCCCGGAGACAACTCACCCACTTCCGGTAAATTATCCTGCACACCGGTCTCCATCATGGATTCCTCTTTAAAGCGTTGGACGCTTGGATCGTTCCCACCGAAAAATGGTCGCGATTCACGGCAATCTGAACGCCACCACATAATCTCCTTGCTTTGTATGCAGCTTCCCGTGCCCGCCGGCGGCGATGACGACGAATTGATGTCCGTCGAGTTCGTAGGTCATGGGTGTGGCCTGTGCGCTGGCCGGCAGGGCGTATTCCCATAATACCCGGCCGGTACGGCTGTCGAAGGCGCGAAGGTGACCGTCTATGCTGGCGGCGATAAAGACGAGGTTGCCGGCTGTGACGATCGCTCCGCCGAAGTTGAGCGATCCCCATTTCTCAGCGTCGGGATATTTGGCCAGGGGCAGCTGGTAGCCCAGGGGAGCCTCCCACTTCTTCGCACCGGTCCGCAGGTCGATCCCCACGAGTGTGCCCCACGGCGGCCGGGTCTGCATGAGAAAGCCGTCTGCGCCCGGCCTGAAAAGATAGTCCCGCTTCATAACATAGGGCGTGCCGCGCTGGCGGCCCGTCTCGGCGCGGAGGACTTCGCCGCTCTCCTTTTCCAGGCTATCGACCTGCGCCCGGGGGATCATGCGGATGACGGCGGCAACCCGGTTGATATTCGTATACAGCATGCCGGTTCCCGGATCATAGCACATACCGCCCCAGTGGATGCCTCCGACGTTGCCCGGCGCCATAATGGTGCCTTCGTAGCTGGGTGGGGTAAAGGGCCCCTGATACCGGTATTTGGCAATGCGCGCTTTGGCAGCAGCCAAATCTTCGGGGGTAGGCCCCCAGGCGCTGTCTACGCTCATCGACTGCAACCCCAGCCGGGGGAGTGAAGGGAAGGGCTGGGTGGGCCAGGCCTGTTCGCCGGGGACGGTGGAGGCGGGGACAGGGCGTTCTTCGACGGGTGTGAGGGGTTTGCCGGTCTCCCGGTCGAGGATATAGATAAAACCCATTTTTGTGCCCACGACCACCGCCGGGATAGTGCGGCCGGTTTTGCCGCGGACGGGATAGTCGATCAGCACGGGCTGAGCGGCAATATCGAAGTCCCAGAGGTCATGGTGGACAACCTGGAAGCTCCAGACGCGCCGGCCGGTGGAAGCCCGCAGGGCTACGAGCGAATTGGCATACAAGTTGGAACCCAACCGTTCACCGCCATAGTAATCGGGACTTGGAGAAGTCGACGGCACGAACACCAGGTCCCGCGCGGGGTCGGTGCTCAGGATAGACCAGGCATTGGCGGCGCCGGTCTGGTGTGCCCTGGGCCCGATCCAGGTAGCATAGGCGCTGTCGGCGGGGTCCGAAGGGATGGGGTTCCACATCCAGATGAGGCGACCGGTGTGGACATCGTAGGCGCGGACGACGCCCGGCGGCTGGTTGAAACGTTGATTATCCCCCATGGACGAGCCGACGATCACCCGGTCGCCGATAACAGCAGGGGGTGAGGTCTCCTGAACTTCATTACCATAGCCTGCACGAAGGTCGACGATACCGGCCGAGCCAAAATTCGCGACGGGCTGCCCCGTATGGCCGTCCAGCGCAATCAGCCGCCCATCGATCGTGCCGACGAAAATCCGCAGGCTATCGTGGCCGCGCCATGCGGCAACGCCGCGCGAACTGATCTCGGAATAATCTTTATGGAGATCGACATGCGGATCGTATACCCAGCGCTGCTGTCCGGTAGCAGCATCGACCGCGAAGACCCGGTCGCTGGGGGTGCTGAAATATAAGGTCCGGCCGATGAGGATCGGCGTGGCTTCGAAGGCTGCTTTATCGAGGGCGTAAGTACCCGCATAGGTGGCCAGTTCGCCGGTACGGAAGGTCCAGGCGACGGTAAGCCGGCCGACATTCTTGTCGTTGATCTGCCGCAGCGCCGAATAGCGCTTTCCGCCGGGGTCCTGTCCATAACAGGACCAGGTCTGGGTCATCGCGATGATCGGTGAGAGGAGAATGAGCAGGGAGATCAGATATCGCATAACGAGTTGTTTAGGGCAAACCTAGTGTCATGATGTGGCCTTTCCCATTTTCTTTGACCAATGGCCACGTACGGGTGACCAAAGTTTATTAATAATTACTTAATTTACCAATCCCTTTTGCTTTGGCTAGATTGCGCCGAAGCCGCCGACGGCGGCTTGCAAAAACGGGAAATAATGACAGAACCGATGAGAAGAAAAACGATCGCGCGGGATATCAGCTGGCTGGCATTTAATGGCCGGGTCTTACAGGAAGCGGCGGACCCCACGGTGCCATTGCGGGAAAGGATCAAGTTCCTGGGCATATTTTCCAACAATATGGATGAGTTCTTCCGGGTGCGGGTTGCGACGCTGAAGCGCATGGCCGAATTCAGCGGGCCCAAGTCCAAAGCCAATATGCACCTCGAGCAGTCCCCGGATAAGATCCTGAATGAGATCCAGGGGGTCGTGCTGGAGCAGGGAGATACTTTCGATGCCATCTGGGAGGGTATCCGCAAGGAAATGGAAGGAGAAAAGATCTTCCTCGTGACCGAGAAGGAGCTCGACCCGCACCAACAGCAGTTCGTGCAAAATTATTTCGAGGAGGAGGTCCGGTCCAACACCATCCCGCTGATGATCGAAAGCATTCCGGCAATGCCCTATTTGAGGGATAAATCTTTGTACCTCGGGGTCGTCCTGTCGCGTCAGGATGCAAGCATGAAGCGCAAGTATGCCTTGATCGAAATCCCCAGCCGGGTGCTGGGGCGGTTCGTCCTGCTGCCCTCCCCTGCCATGGATGAGCATCATATCATCCTGCTGGAGGACATCATCCGGTACAACCTGCGGAACATCTTTGCTTATTTTGGCTATGACACTTATGAGTCGTGGGTCTTCAAGGTGACCCGCGATGCAGAGATCGATATCGACAATGACGTCAGCACGACGCTCATGCAAAAGATCGAAAAGGGGCTGAAGAACCGCCGCAAGGGCAAGCCGACGCGGTTTGTGTATGACCGGGAGATGGACAGGGGTTTGATGGATTACCTGATCAAGCGGCTGAACCTGTCGAAGAAAAGCGGTAACATTATCCCCGGCGGGCGTATCCATAATTTCCGTCATTTTATGGACTTCCCGGATGTATTCCCCAAAAAGGGACAGCGGCGAAAGCCATTCCAGCATCCGCTCCTGATGAAATCCCCGCGGGTAACGGATGTCGTGCTGGAAGAGGATGTCATGCTGCATTTCCCGTATCATTCCTTCAACCCGGTCATCGATATGCTGCGCGAGGCGGCGATCGATCCCAATGTCACCACGATCAAGATCACCGGCTACCGGCTGGCCAGCAACTCCAAGATCATCAATGCGCTGATCAATGCGGTACGCAACGGTAAGAATGTGACGGTAATGCTGGAGCTCCGGGCGCGATTTGACGAGGAGGCCAACCTGGAATGGAAGGAAAGGC
>DATJMG010000070.1:0-23815 GCA_035508835.1 Puia sp. | reverse complement strand
GGAGGAACTCTTCCGGGCGCAGCTGAAACGGCTTAAAAAGGATCACCTGAAATTCTCCTATACAAAAGTCCTCAACTATCAGGCGGGTCAGGACCTTGTCAACAATATCCATAACCTGTTGAACAACGACCTGAATATTATCGTATACAATTTCGTCGATATGCTCAGCCATGCGCGGACGGAAATGGAGGTGCTGAAGGAACTGGCCGGCGACGAGATCAGCTATCGCAGCATCACCGCCAGCTGGTTTGAGCATTCGCCGCTGCATCAGGCGCTGAAAAAGGTCGCTGACAAAAAGATCAACCTCATCCTGGCCACCGATCACGGCAGTGTCCGCGTCAAGACCCCGTATAAGGTGATCGGGGATAAGCAAACCACTGCCAACCTTCGATACAAGCATGGCCGGAACCTCAATTATGAGCCCAGGGAAGTGCTGGCATTCCGCGACCCCAAGGAAGCGGGCCTCCCGGTGCCGACGGTCAATTCATCCTTCATTTTTGCCAAGGGCGACGGATTCCTTTGTTATCCCAATAACTATAACTACTACGTCAATTATTACCGCAATACCTTCCAGCACGGCGGCGTCAGCCTGGAGGAAATGATCATTCCCATCGTCCGGATGGGCAGCAAGACCTGATGCGGGCAGCAAGGTCTGAGGACGGGAGCAAGGTCTGATGGCGGCAGCAATACCTGATGCGGGCAGCAAGGTCTGATGTGGATAAATTGGGAGACGGCGTTACCCGCAGCGGGTAGAGATGTAGTAACTTTGGACCAATGAGGTATACGCAAACCACACTCGAAAAGATCGAGAAGATCCTGGACGAAGCCGAATATATCGTCCGCTATGAACGGGGTAACTTTCAGAGCGGCTATTGTATTTTGGAGCAGCGAAAGGTGGTGGTCCTGAATAAATTCCTGCCCCTGGAAGGTCGCATCAGCACGCTTGTCGACATTATCCCCCAGCTGAAGATCGCCCCGGAGATGCTCGGTCCTGAAGCCCGGCGCCTATACGAAGAAGTGCTCGCTGCCAGCCTTATTCCGTAACTTTACTCCGTGAGCCATCCGCCAATCAAAATCACCTTCCTGGGCACCGGCACCAGTACCGGCGTTCCCATGATAGCCTGTCCGTGCGAGGTGTGCGCTTCTACCGACCCCAAAGACAAACGGCTTCGCTCCAGCATTCTTGTTCAGTCCGCTTCCACCACCGTCGTGATCGACACTACTCCCGATTTCCGCTTCCAGATGCTTCGTGCGGGCATTCGCCGTCTTGATGCAGTCGTCTATACTCATCCGCATAAGGATCATCTGGCCGGGCTCGACGATGTCAGGGCATTTAATTTTTTTCAGCGCCGGGCCATGCCTCTTTACGCCAATGCCATGACCCAGGAAGCGATCGTCCGGGAATTTCCCTATGCGTTTGCCGATGTCAGGTATCCGGGCATTCCGGAGCTCGATCTGCATCCTATCGACAAGGAGTCGTTCACCATCGGCGATATCACGTTTACCCCTATCCACGTATGGCATATGAAGATGTCCGTGCTTGGTTTCCGGATCGGCGACTTTACCTATATTACCGATGCCAACAGGATCGATGAGGGCGAGAAAGCGAAGATCCGGGGCAGCCGGCAGATCGTCCTCAATGCCCTCCGGCATGAAAAGCATCTCTCGCATTTTTCCCTCCGGGAAGCGATTGACGAGGTGGAGGAGTTGGCTGTTCCCGAGGCCTGGTTCACGCATATCAGCCACCAGCTGGGTAAGCATTCGGTGGTCGAGCCTACCCTTCCGGGCTACCGGCATCTCGCCTATGACGGGCTGGTGCTGGAGGTTTAACCCCACCTTTTTTTGCAATTGATTAACAATCGTTAAGGCTGGTCCCGTGGGTTGGCGCGTTAAACTTTTGGCAAGATTTTACGTCTATTACCTATATAAATTGTATGTATGAGAAAAATACCAGTCATCCTATCTATTCTTCTCCTATCGGCAGGCCGTACCCTCGCTCAAACTTCTGTTGAATTAATTCCCCAGGTCGGCTATGCTTTTCCTGAGCGCAATGATTTTTACAACACCTATGGCCGGGTTGCGGGAGGTTTGAATCTGGGCGGCGCGGTCAATTTCAACATCAACCGTGACGTCGGGATCGAAGTTCTTTACAATCACGTCTCTTCCAGTTCGGGTGTATATAACTACGGCTATGACGGCGGCACGCAGATCAATGGTGGTAACCTCAGCCAGGATTTCATCATGGCGGGGCCGGTATTCTCCGGGAATATCCCCAATTCGACGGTCCGACCCTTCCTGGGCGTGCTGCTGGGTGCGGACATCATGACCCCGGGCGCCGGTTCCGGCTATCAATCCAATAGCTATTTTGCTGCGGGATTTCAGTTAGGGACGAATATCTATATTTCTCCGCGGGTGGGCATTCAGCTGAAAGCCCAGTTCCTCTCCCCGGTGGGGGCGGCCGGCGGAGCCTTCTATTACAACAACTACTATGGCGGCGGCATCAACCCCAATCAATCCACCTACCAGTTCACCCTGGGCGGCGGCCTTATTATCGGCCTCGGCCGGGTGCTTCCGCAGCCGCACCCGCGTCCTGTATACCGCCGGCCGCGCCCGCGCCCGCGCTACTACTACCCCTATTGATTTTGATCCATACTCCAGCAAGTCAGGCTGCTCCTGTAACCACAGGGGCGGTTTTTTTTCGGGCCGCAGACTAACAATCGTTAGTTTATGTGAGAATATTGTCATATCTTTACCCCCGGAGCGTCCGGAGTGACGTTTCAATAATGATTGTTTGCCAAGTGTTACCAGGCAATAGCCCTCCGGTTGTTGCCTGGTTCTTTTTGACAAAAAAAAGCGCGCAGTTACATGGAATTTTCAACGGAAGAACTTACCCAACAGGTAGGCCGCACGGCCGCCGATTTCGCTAACCGGTCGATCCGGCCGCATGTCATGGAATGGGACGAAAAGCAGGAATTTCCCCGCGAGCTGTTCCGGGAGCTCGGCCGGTTGGGAATGATGGGTGTAGTCGTCCCGGAAGCCTATGGCGGATCGGGTCTTTCCTATGTCGAATATGTAACCATTATCGTGGAGATCTCCAAAGTATGCGGAGGTATCGGGCTGAGCCTGGCTGCCCATAATTCCCTTTGCACGGGGCATATCCTGGCCTTTGGCTCGGAAGCGCAGAAACAGAAATACCTGCCGCTCCTGGCTACCGGGCAGGCGCTTGGCGCCTGGGGGCTGACCGAGGCCGGAACAGGCAGCGATGCCGGTAATATGCGCTGTACGGCCGTCCGGGATGGGGACGAATGGATCCTCAATGGCACCAAGAACTGGATTACACACGGGATAAGCGGAGACATTGCCGTTGTTGTCGCAAGGACGGGAGAACCACGGACCCGCGACAACTCCACCGCCTTTATCGTCGAGAGAGGCACTCCGGGCTTCAGCGGCGGAAAGAAAGAAAACAAGCTCGGGATGCGTGCCAGCGAAACGGCGGAAATGATCTTCGATCAATGCCGGATACCGGGTGCCAATCAGCTGGGCAGCGCCGGGGATGGGTTTCGTCAGGCCCTGACCGTGCTGGATGGCGGACGGATCTCGATCGCCGCGCTTTCACTGGGGATCGCCAAAGGCGCGCTGGAAGCGGCTACCAAATATGCGAAGGAGCGCCATCAGTTCGATCAGCCGATCGCCAATTTCCAGGGGATCTCCTTCAAGCTGGCGGATATGGCTACGGAGATTGCCGCGGCTGAACTGCTTACCTTTCAGGCGGCGGACCTTAAGAACAGGCACCTGCCGATGACCAAAGAGGCGGCGATGGCCAAATACTATGCGAGTGAAGTAGCCGTCAGGACTGCGACCGAAGCCGTGCAGATCTTTGGCGGTTATGGCTATACGAAAGATTTTCCCGTGGAGAAATATTACCGGGACAGCAAACTATGCACGATCGGCGAAGGGACCAGCGAGATCCAGAAGATTGTGATTGCGCGCGAAGTGTTGAAAGGCTAATGATTTTGAGCCGCGACGGGCGGCTCCGGCTAAGGCATGAAATCATCTTCGGCCTTCGGCCCGTATTTGTCGAATAATTTATCGACGGCCCCGGCAAAAAACGGAAACTTCTCTTTGGTAAAATTCTTGATCACTTCAATAGCCTTATACGCCTGCTCTTCCGTCAGGCCCTGAGCCATTAGTTTTTCGATGAGTTCCTGCATATGGTGAGATTCGCCCGGTTCAGGCCACTTTCAAGAGATTCATTTTACTCTTGTCGAACTTCTTTTGCGCATATTCGAGGTCGAGATGGAACTTATCTTCTTTTGCGGAGGGGAGCTCGAACATGGCGTCGGTCAGGATACTTTCACAGATGCTCCGCAGCCCTCTGGCGCCCAGCTTGTATTCAACCGCCTTATCAACCATAAAATCCAGCACCTCCGCGTCGAAGCTCAACTGGATGCCTTCGAGTTCGAACAGCTTTTTATACTGGCGGATGAGTGAATTCTTCGGCTCGGTCAGGATGGAACGCAGCGTCGTCTTGTCCAGCGGATCGAGATGGGTCACGACCGGCAGTCGCCCGAGCAGTTCCGGGATCAGGCCGAAAGACTTCAGATCGGGCGCATTCACGTACTGCAGGAGGTTCTTCTTCGCCGCTTCCTGCTGCTCCTTGTTGACATTGAAGCCGATGGCATTTGTATTGATCCGGCGGGCAATGATCTTGTCTACACCGTCAAATGCGCCGCCGCAAATAAAGAGGATATTCTGGGTATTGACCTTAATGAGCTTTTGTTCCGGGTGCTTGCGGCCCCCTTGCGGAGGCACCAGCACATCGGTCCCTTCCAGCAGCTTCAGCAACCCTTGCTGAACGCCTTCGCCGCTGACATCCCGTGTGATGGAGGGGTTATCCCCCTTACGCGCGATCTTGTCGATCTCATCGATATACACGATACCCCTTTCCGCGGCCGGCACATCGTAATTGCAAACTTGCAGCAGCCGGGTCAGGATGCTTTCCACATCTTCACCGACATACCCCGCTTCCGTGAAGACGGTCGCATCGACGATGGCGAAGGGGACGTTGAGCAGTCTCGCGATCGTTTTTGCCAGCAGGGTCTTACCCGTGCCGGTCTCACCGACCATGATGATGTTGCTTTTCTCTATTTCGACGTCGTTCTCGACGATCTTCTGTTGAAGTCGTTTGTAATGGTTGTAGACGGCTACCGCTAGAACCTTCTTGGCATCATCCTGTCCGATCACATATTCATCCAGGATGCGTTTGATCTCCGCCGGCTTCTTTACCGTTAATTTGAAGGAGCTGCTTCCCGCCGAATCCTCCCGGATCATCAGTTCCTGCTGGATGATCTCTTGCGCATGTTCTACGCAATTCTCGCAGATATGCCCTTCCTGCCCGGCGATCAGAATCTTCACCTCATCCCGGTTGCGGCCGCAAAAAGAGCAATGCAAGGTATTTTTCGCCATAACCACAAAGTTACCCAACTTATTCGATTCTCCCAGTATGTGGAAAAAACAGTCCCTGAATATCTTATTGGTTAATAATCAGTCTGTTGTGCTAAATCTGCTCGAAGACATGATCGACAATGCCGTATTCGATGGCCTCTTTGGCATCCATCCAATAATCCCGGTCAAAATCCTTGAGGATCTGCTCCGTTTTCTTCCCGCAATTGTCTGCCAGGATCTTCGCGCTGATATCTTTCACCCGGCGGGTCTGTTTGGCGGTAATTTCGAGATCCACACTCACGCCCTGCATATAACCCCCGATGCTGGGTTGGTGGATCATGATCTCGGAATGCGGGAAAACGAACCTCCGGCCCTTTACGCCGCCGCTCAGCAGGATCGAGCCCATCGAAGCGGCAAGTCCCATACAGATGGTGCTTACCGGGCTCTTCAGCATTTTCATCGTATCGTAGATGACCATCCCGGAGGTCACTACTCCGCCCGGGCTGTTGATAAAGAATTTGATCTCTTCGCCGGGCTTGTCCGCATCGAGCAGTCGCAGCTTGGTGACTACTTCCCGGGCCGTCTTGTCGTCTACGGCTCCCCAAAGCTCTACGGTCCTGTTCTCGAAAAAATATTTTTCCAGCTTCTTGGCCAGCATCCCGAGGTCCGGCCCTTTTTCCTCTTTCGGTTCTTTCTCATCGGGCTCTTCTTCGTCGTTCAGATAAGTCGGCTTGAGCAGATATTTCGAATAGTTCATGTTCGGATAAATTTAGAATTGTTGTTAGTTGGGATCTCTTTCTTTCCGTCAGTTGGATCTCTTTCCTTCCATCAGTTGGATTCCCTTTCCTTCCGCGGATTTTGCAGGAGCACTTCATCCACGAGGCCGTAATCCTTCGCCTCCTGGGCAGTCAGCCAGTAGTCGCGGTCGCTGTCCTTCTCTACCTGCTTGAGCGTTTTGCCGGTATGGAAAGCGGTAACCTCATACAATTCTTTGCGCAGCTTTTTGATCTCGGCGACGGTGATCTCGATATCCGAAGCCTGGCCGCCGATGGATCCGCTGGGCTGGTGCATCATGATCCGGCTATGTTTAAGCGCCGTCCGCTTGCCCTTGGTGCCCGCGCACATCAACACCTGGCCCATGCTGGCTGCCATGCCGATGCAGATGGTAGCCACATCCGGAGTTACGTATTGCATCGTGTCATAGACGCCAAGGCCGGAATAAACGCTCCCGCCGGGACAGTTGATATACATTTGGATATCCCGGTGGCGGTCGGTGCTGTCCAGGAAGAGCAATTGGGCCGTGATGATATTGGCGACCTCTTCATTGATCGGGTAGCCGAGGAAGATGATCCGATCCATCATCAGCCGGCTGTACACGTCCATGACCGCTACATTCATCGGGCGTTCTTCGATAATGTTCGGCGTCAAATTGGTGACCACGTATTTATTGTAATCGTTTAGCGTATTACTGGATATACCCAGACCTTTAACAGCATATTTCTCGAATTCGTTTGCTGGATTCATAATCGTATTTTTCAATGTTTTAATGCCTGTTCTGATTCTTTGGACAGCTAACTTCCTTTCAAATCTCCGTCCAAACTTTCAAATTGCCAAAAAACTGACATTCCGGCATAGTCTGTTCCGGGCTGCTAAGGCCGGGCCCCGATCGAAGATCGGGGCCCGTTACAAATTGCTTAATGATGATGATGCTGATGTTCTTCGACGAGGTGCCGGAACTCATCCCGGCTGATGGGCTTCTCCGTGGGATGGATCCGGGTCTCGGCCCAGGCGAATACTTTTTCGGTCCGGATGCGATGAACCGTGTCTTCTACGAACTTCCGGTCCTGCATCATCCGCTGCACATAATCGGCTATCCAGGGTTGTTCCTCCGCTCCCGCCTGCATCCCCATATACCCGAAAAGCTGCTGCCGCGCGAAGGCCCGGATGTCGTCCTGGGTGACCTCAATTCCATTGTCGGCAACGATCTTATCGACGATCAGCGTCCACTTCAGCTGATCGACAAAAGCCGGAAATTCCTGCTCGACTTCGGCGGGGCTCTTCTGTTTTTCGCCGCCGGTCTGCATCCAGCGCTTCAGGAAATCCTCCGGGAACTCGATCTTTGTATGATCCAGCAGCACATGATAGAGGGAATGCTGGATCTGATTACGGCTCTGGTTGTCCCAATAGGCCTGGATCTCTTCCTTTACCGCATCCCGGAAGGCCTCCGGGGTGGTGATCTCTTTGGCCGGATATACCGTTTTGAAGAACGTTTCGTCCAGTTCGGCTTTTTCCACCAGCCCGATCTTCGTGATCTCCGCACGGAAATACTTGTCGGCCGCGGCCGCATCTTCTTTGGGAAGGCCCAGATCGTTCAGTACCCACTCCCGCTCTTTTTCCTCAAAAGCATGCGATGGCTGGAGCAGGATCGAATCTCCCTTCTTAAGTCCGATCCATTTCGGCCGGGTGGATTCGTTAAAATATTTGACCAGCAGGGAATTGTCTTTTTCAATCCCGCCCGGCACTGCCTCGCCGGCGGCGTCGGTCTCGGTAAAATGCAGATTCAGCACGTTCTCATCGCCCGTTACCGTCCCGGGCTCCGTCATTTTGCCATTCCGGGTTTGCTGGCGATCGACCTCTTCGTCGATCATCGCGGGCGTCACTTCGACCTTATGAAAGGTGAGGGCTTCCGATCCCAGGTCGGCCAGGTTAAAGGCCGGCTTCAACCCGATCTCAAAGGCAAAGGAATAGTCGGATGGATTGCTCACGTCGATCTGCCGGGAATCATTTTCCGGCAGGGGCAGCGGCTGGGCGAAGATCTCCAGCTTTTCATTCGTCATATAGGTGGTCAGTTCCTTTTCCACCGTCCGCAGGACCTCATCGGTAAATACCGAGTTGCCGTACATTTTCTTGATCAGTCCCGGCGGCACCATTCCCTTCCGGAAACCGGGAATATTCGCCTGTTTGCCGTATTGTTTAAGGGCCTTCTCAAAAGACGGCAAATAATCGCCTTTGGAGATATTGACGACGATCTTGTCCGTCAGAAGCCCGATGTTTTCTCTCGTTACAGTTGCCATAAGAACCCGTTTGTTAAAAGCGGGGGGCAAAGGTAGGTATTTTTTGCTTCCTGGCCAATATGGCAGTAGACTCACAGCTGCGGGAACTACCTAAAAGCCTGTGCGGATGATAGGACTCGAACCTACATGCCTTGCGGCGCCAGATCCTAAGTCTGGTGCGTCTGCCAATTTCGCCACATCCGCAGAAAATCGAACTCAAACGTAATCACTTGTTCCCCACATATTTCGCCATCGGCGCCGGATCAGCGTCCGGCAAGGGGAAAGCGTGCAAAACTAGGCTTTTTTTTCGTAAATTCGTAGGTAATGCAAATGGAAACAGTAGCAGCAATACCGAAATACAATCTTACGGAAGACCAGGAAAAAAAGCTTATACTCAGGGAGTACCGGGCTCTGCTTCGCTCGCTCAAGCCGAAACTCAAACTGGGTGACAAGGAACTCATCCGCTCAGCCTTTGAAATGGCCGCCGACGCACATAAGACCATGCGGCGGAAAAGCGGCGAGCCATATATTTTGCATCCGCTTGCCGTAGCCCGCATCTGTTCCGAAGAGATCGGCCTGGGCGTTCGGTCCACGATCTGCGCCCTCCTCCACGACACCGTTGAAGATACGGATATTACGCTCGAAGATATTGAAAGGGAATTCAGCGGCGAGATCGCCCGCATTGTCGATGGGTTGACCAAGATCTCCAATGTGGTTGACGTCAATGCTTCCCGGCAGGCGGAGAATTTTAAGAAGATCCTCCTTACGCTGACGGACGACCCCAGGGTCATTCTCATCAAGCTTGCCGACCGCCTGCACAATATGCGGACCCTGGACAGTATGAAAAGGGAGAAACAGCTGAAGATCGCCTCCGAAACGGTCTATGTTTATGCTCCGCTGGCGCACCGCATGGGGTTGTACACCATCAAGACGGAACTGGAAGACCTGGCGATGAAATATCTCGAGCCGGAGGAGTACCGGGAAATTGCCCGCAAGCTTTCCGAGACCAAACGGGAACGCTCCCGTTATATCAACGAGTTTGTCAAACCGTTAAAGGAAAAGCTCGACCAGGCCGGTTTCAGTTTCGATATCTACGGCCGTCCCAAGAGTATCCATTCGATCTGGAACAAAATGCGCAAAAAAGGGGTGGCCTTTGAAGAGGTATACGATCTCTTTGCCATCCGGGTCATTCTCAACTCCCCGTTGGAGAAGGAGAAGGAGGACTGCTGGAAGGTTTATTCATTGATCACGGACGAATACAGCCCATCGCCCGAACGGCTGCGCGACTGGCTCAGCAATCCCAAGTCAAACGGTTATGAGGCGCTGCATACGACCGTTATGGGCCCTCAGGGTAAATGGGTGGAGGTCCAGATCCGGTCACGGCGGATGAATGAGATTGCCGAGAAAGGGCTTGCCGCCCACTGGAAATATAAAGAAGGCGCCGCCGACGAAAGCCGGTTTGACAAATGGTTCCAGCAGATCCGCGAGGTGCTGAATACGGAAGACAACGATTCCATCGATTTCCTGCAGGATTTCAAGACCAGCTTCCTGGCAGAAGAGATCTACGTGTATACGCCGAAAGGAGATGTAAAAATGCTCCCGGTAGGGTCCACGGCGCTTGACTTCGCGTTTTCGATCCACTCCGCCATCGGGGTGCAATGTATCGGCGCCAAGGTCAACCACAAGCTGGTACCCATCAGTCATAAGCTCCGCAGCGGCGATCAGGTGGAGATCATCACCTCGAGCAAGCAACGGCCGACGGAAGACTGGCTGAGCATTGTCGTGACCGCCAAGGCCAAAAGCAAGATCAAGGATGCGTTGAAGGAAGAAAAGAGAAAGATCGCCGACGAGGGGAAATATATCGTTCAGCGCAAGCTGGAGAATTTTGGCGCGGCATACAATCAGCACAACATCGACGTGCTCACTGCCTGGTATAAGCTAAACTCCTCTCTTGACTTCTTTTACCAGGTCTCGGTCCGCAACATCGACCTGAAGGAATTGCAGGAATTCCATTTGTTGGGCGACAGGCTGGAACCCCCCAGGCCGGCCAAACCGGTCGCTGAGCAGCGGCTTGCCGATCCTGCTGCAGCCCCGGCCGTTCCGAGAAAAGACACCGAACTGATCATTTTCGGCGAAAGCAGCGATCGCATTGTTTATACGTTGGCCAATTGCTGCAAGCCTATTCCGGGTGACGACGTTTTTGGCTTCGTATCCGTGGGCAAGGGGTTGACGATCCATCGGACGAATTGTCCAAACGCGGCGAAGCTGCTTGCCAATTATGGTCATCGTGTCGTCAAAACCAAATGGGCAAAGAATAAAGAGATTTCCTTTCTTACCGGCGTCAGGATCGTGGGGATGGATGACGTCGGCGTCATCAATAAGATCACCAATCTTATTTCGGGCGAGTTAAGGCTCAACATCAATGCCCTGACGATCGAGGCAAAGGATGGCGTATTCGAAGGCAATATCCGCATCTATGTACATGACAAGGAGGAGCTGGAAGAGCTGGTCTCGAGGTTGATGCAGCTGAACGGCATCAATTCAGTCGTCCGGTACGATGCGGAAACAACATAAATCGGGCCGGGAGAATTTCAATCTTATACCTTATTTTTGCCGCCTCAAAAGTCAAATGAACAATAGATGGTCGATGTCATTCTAGGCCTCCAGTGGGGAGACGAAGGAAAAGGAAAGATCGTGGATTATTTCGCGCCCCGCTATGATCTGATCGCCCGGTTCCAGGGTGGTCCCAATGCCGGGCACACGTTATTTGTAAAAGACAGGAAGGTCGTTCTTCACCAGATCCCTTCCGGTATCTTTCATGAAGGAACGGTCAATCTGATCGGCAATGGGGTGGTCCTCGACCCGGTCACGCTGAAGCGGGAATGCGAAACCGTTGCTTCCTTCGGGATCGATTATCGCAAAAACCTGTATATCGCCCAGCGCACCCACCTGGTCCTGCCGACCCACCGGGCGTTGGATAAGGCTTCTGAAATGTCCAAGGGTCAGGAGAAGATCGGGAGTACGCTTAAAGGTATCGGCCCCGCTTATATGGACAAAACCGGCAGGAACGGGCTCCGGGTAGGGGATTTGCTGGATAAGACCTTCACCACGCAATATATCAGGCTGCGGCTCAAACATCAGAAGCTGCTGGACAACCTCAACTTCCAGGAAGACCTCTCCGAATGGGAAGAAGAGTTCTTCGAAGCGCTGGATTTCATGCGTCAGTTCAAGATCGTCAACGGAGAATATTTCATCAACGACAAACTGTCCCAGGGAAAGACCGTCCTGGCGGAAGGCGCCCAGGGAAGCATGCTCGACGTCGATTTCGGTACGTTCCCTTACGTCACTTCTTCCAATACCATCTCCGCCGGCGTTTGTACGGGCCTTGGTGTCGCCCCGCAACGGATCCGCGATGTGATCGGCGTCTGCAAGGCATATTGTACGCGCGTGGGCAGCGGACCCTTCCCCACCGAACTGGAGGATGCGACCGGGGAGGAGCTCAGGAAGCTCGGAAATGAATTTGGCTCCACGACGGGACGACCCCGCCGCTGCGGTTGGATCGATGGGGTCGCGCTGAAATTCGCCTGCATGATCAACGGCGTAACGCAGATCGTCATGACCAAGGCGGACGTGCTTGATTCATTTTCGGAATTGAAGGTCTGCACCGATTATTCGGTGAACGGCGAAACCACCGATGAAATTCCGTTCCAGATGAGCCGGTTAGCTATTCACCCCGTATGGAGATCGATTCCCGGCTGGGGAACGGATATCACCGCAGTAAAAAAATACGATCAGCTGCCGGCAAAAATGAAGGAATACGTACAATTCATTAACAATTATCTGGGCGTGAAAATTGCCTATATTTCCAATGGTCCCGGCAGAGATCAGCTCATCGGGCTTGATTAAAAAACAGCTGCGGCGGAGCCGCCCTGGCTGCTGAAAAACACCGGAAAATTTATTCTAAAAAAAATTTGGCGGATTAAAAACTTAGCCGAAAATTTACATTACAATCTTATTGGGCATGGCACCAAAATCTGATAAGGAGGGAAAGGGTTCAAAGAAATCCGCGCCTCAGGCACCGAAGGACACGCCGGAAAAACCGTCTTCCAAAACCAGGAAACAAACGGATGAGGATGACGACGATCCGGATGAGGATGATGATGCTCCCAAAGCTTCCGCAAAATCGTCTGTTAAGGGTACGACGTCAAAAACCAGGAAGGAAGATGATGACGACGATGATGACGATGACGATTATGAAGAAGTGGACGAATGGGATAAGGTGGAAGAGGAAGAAGAATGGGATCCTGATTTTGATGAATTCGATATTCCAAAATCCAAGACCAAAAAAAGCACAGGCGGAAATACTTCAAAGAAATCGACAAAGGCCGGCGACGAAGATGATCTGGGATTAGATGATGATTTCAAGGATCTCGATCTTTTCAACGAGAGTGGCTTTGATGAGGAAGAAGATGACTTCTAGCGGTCTTCCGGCCGAAAGCAGGCGGTTCGTTTCCTTTCCCGTTACCGATTTTCAAAGGACAAAAAGACAGATGTTGACTTGGGCGGCCCGGGTCGACATTTTTTGCTTTCTGGATAGTCATGGCTATCCTGACAGCCTCGGACCGCGGGTAGGGTGTTCAGGGATGGAGGGACCGCGGGTAGGGGGATCGGGGAAGGAGTCTGTGGGGGTAGGAGGCCCGGGGAAGGAACGTGCGGGGGTAGGGTGCCTGCTGGGTGTTGGCGGATGGGATTGTTTTGAAGCCTCTGCCGGCCAGGGCTTCCCGGGATTGGAATCATGGGCCTGCGATCGTGGGGAATGGTTGTTCGGCCACTTTGGGTATGACCTGGCCGCGGAGACCGAAGGAGGTGAGGCCCGATTCGCCCCGAAACCGGACCCCATCGGCTTCCCGGATCTTTTTTTCTTTATTCCCGAGACGCTGATCGAGCTCACTGCCACGACCATCCGGATAGGGTGTTTTCGGGGCGACGGGGAGGCGATCTGGAGACAAATCGAGGAAATTCCGGCCGATAGGGTCCATAGGGCCCCTACTTCCGATATGGTCCGGATCCCGCCTTTTACAGCGCGGTTCACCCCGGCTGAGTATCGGGAATGTATCGCGGGCCTCCAGCGGCATATCCTTCGGGGGGACTGCTATGAGATCAATTTCTGCCAGGAATTCTATTCCCGGCCGGCCGATCTTGACCCTCTTGCGGGCTGGTGGTCCCTGAGTCGGGCTTCACCCAACCCTTTTGCCTGCTTCTACCGGTTGAATGGCCGCTACCTCCTTTGCGCCAGCCCGGAACGATATCTCCGAAAGATCGGGGACCGGCTTTTCTCGCAGCCGATCAAAGGCACTTCTGCCCGTTATCCCGACCACCCGGCCGCGGATTCGGCTTCCGCCCGGGATCTTTTCCTCAGCGCAAAGGACCGCGCGGAAAATGTCATGATCGTGGACCTGGTCCGAAACGACCTTTCGAAGATCTGCCAGGCGGGCTCGGTAAGGGTGGAAGAGCTGTATGGCATTTATCCGTTTCCCCAGGTATTCCAGATGATCTCCACCGTTACCGGTATTCTCCGGCCGGATCTGCATTGGATCGCGGCGATCCGCGAGACCTTTCCCATGGGGTCCATGACGGGAGCCCCCAAGCACCGGGTCGTCGGGCTGATCGACCAATATGAACGCTCCCGCCGGGGGATCTTCTCCGGCGCGGTGGGGTATGTCACTCCTGAAGGTGATTTCGATTTTAATGTCGTGATCCGGAGCCTCCTTTACAATCGCGAAAGCCGCTATCTATCCTACCAGGTAGGCTCGGGGATCACTTTTTACAGCGACCCGGAAGCGGAATATGCGGAATGCCTGATCAAGGCGGGAGGAATTTTGAAGGCGCTGGGCGTGTCCTGAAATACAGAAGCCGGCGGACTTCTCCAACCGGCCTCGTATCGTACATAAACAACGTGAATCTCTTTTAATTGTTAACGGCCACCTGTGCGATGTCGCCTGCGGGGGTGCCTTGAAGCTGCTGCATCGATTCCGTCAGGATCTGGTATTTGTTGGCTTCGAACAGGTTCATCTTGTCGGCCGGCAGCTTCAGGTCGTAGCTATTATTGGTGCCGGCCATGATCTTGTCGAAATCCGGGTTATAGCGGTTGAATTCGGTCGAATCCATGAGGGTATAGCGCGCGATCACCGAAGCCAGGTATTTGCCGGAGATGGCTATGGTGCTGGAGCCATTCAGTTCCGTCTCGCTTAACTGCCGGTGAAAGACATACATGGCCGAACCGGACAGCTGCTGCATTGCTTCGTCCCGGGTAAGGGTAGTAACACCGCCCTGGCCTTCGAACACATATTGGGTGCCGATAAAACGCTTGACGTGGTTACGGGATTCCGCCGGCAGGTAATATTGGAGGTCCCAGAAGTTCCGGCTCCCGCTCCGGTGGATCGCATGGTAGACATTTGCAGTCCCGGCATTGTAAGCCGCAATCACTAACAGCCAGTCCCCCAATTGATTGTAAAGGTCTTTCAGGTAAAGGGCAGCTGCGCGGGTGCTTTTCACATAGTTGCGGCGCTCATCTACATTCTTGTTGACCTTCAAACCCAGGTCGCGGGCCGTTTGCGGCATCAGCTGCCAGGGCCCTACGGCGCCCGCCCGTGAAACGGCGGAAGGTTTGAGGTTGGATTCGATCACCGCGAGATACTTCAATTCCCGGGGAAGATCATATTGGGTGAGGATGCGTTCAATGAGGTTGAAATAAGGAGTGCCGGTCATGCGCACCTGCTGCAGCTCTTCCCAATTTTCCTTGACGTAGTCCTGGATGAAATTCAGTGCTTTAGGATTCAAGCGCGACCCGTTGCTCCCGCCTACCGAGGTAGCCAGGAAAAGCTCCGAGAAAAGATAGGATTGGGGATCGGCTTTGGTAAGCGTAACCGGCACCGGGGTGGCAGCCGCGACCCGCCCTGTATCCGTGGAGAAGTCGGCAGGAGAGAAGTGGGCAGGGTACACCCATCCCGAGCTCAGAACAAGGATGGTAAAGCCCAACAATAAAAGCCTCTTGTTGCACATGATGTCCAACGTTTTAGATTGGTAAACAGCCCCTATTGGCGTTTACAATCTTTCATAGGTTCGGAAAACAGGAGAAATCGCTTCACGTCTCTCAGTCACCATAGAGTAGGACGGCTTGGACTTTGTTATAAGACCTCGTAGGACTTTATTGTTGCATCATTTGATGCGAGAACTGAAGCAAAAGTAACTCTTTAAATCGACTTGTCATAACCTGAATACCAAAAGGCATGCCATTCGTGTGGGTGAATAAAGGGAGAGAAATTCCGGGGATTCCGGTGAGATTGGCATAAACTGTATATATATCAGCAAGATACATAGCAATAGGATCACTCATCTTTTCGCCATGCTTAAAGGCGGTACTGGGGGAAACAGGCAGGACGAGTATGTCGAACTCCTTGAATAACATATGGGTATGATCCATCAGCAGTTTTCGGACCTGCTGGGCCCTGGTAAAATAGGCATCGGAATAGCCTGCGCTTAACACAAAGGTTCCCAACAAGATACGCCGTTTCACCTCCCTGCCGAATCCTTCCGACCTCGTCCGTTTGTAAAACTCTGTTAATTCAAGGCCTTCCTCCGGGGTCCGGTAACCATAGCGGATGCCGTCGAAACGCGCCAGATTGGAGGATGCTTCCGCCGTGGTCAGTACATAATAGGCGGGGACGATGTAGTCAAAAAGCTCGAATCCGACTGCTTCCACGGTATGGCCCTGCCGGCGCCAGTCATCCAGGCGGCCCAGGATGGTATCCCGGATCTCGGGGTCCAGGCCTTTATGGTCTAGCGCCTCCTTAAAATAAGCGATCCGGTATCGTTTACTGCGGTCTATATTCCCCAGTGGAAAGGCCGGCGGTTCCGATCTGGCCACGGTGCTGTCAAATTCGTCCGGCCCGGCGATCACTTCCAGGACCAGGGCTACATCCGGAACGGTTTGACCGAAAATTCCGATCTGGTCAAAGGAAGAGGCGTAGGCGATCAGCCCGTAGCGGGAGATCCGCCCGTATGTTGGCTTGAACCCTACCAGGCCGCAAAAATCGGCCGGCTGCCTGACCGATCCGCCGGTATCACTGCCCAGGCTGACCATGGCCATTCCCGCCTGCACGGCCACAGCGGACCCGCCGGACGAGCCGCCCGGCACCCGGCTGGTACAGCGAGCATTCAGCACCTTGCCATAGGCGGAATTCTCATTGGTAGACCCCATCGCAAATTCATCACAGTTATTCCGGCCGATGATGATCGCGTCCTCCGCGAGGAGCTTTTCTACAACCGTCGCGTTATAGATCGACGTAAAACCGGTAAGGATCTTCGATGCGGCAGTCAGTGAGTGGCCCTCGTGAGCGATCACGTCCTTCAGCGCGACGACAACTCCGTGCAGCTTGCCCATGGGATTGCCGGACGTCCTTTTCTTGTCAAGGGCGCGGGCCCTGCCCAGGGCCTCGTCTTCATACACTTCCAGGAAGGCGTTTAGATCTTTGTGCTCCCGGATCCGTTCCAGGTAGTGGTGGACCGCTTGTTCGCAGCCGTCGGGATGATCCTCCAGCCAGCGACGGTAATTTGTTATGGAATCAAAGCGATTCATGTTTACTGCCATTCTTTTTTACTGCCATTCTTTCTCCCGAAGCTTTTCACGTTTTTCCACCCGGACGCAAAGCACAATACTGATCTCATATAAGAGGATCAGGGGCGCAGAAGCAACGACCGTGCTCAGAATATCGGGCGGAGTGATGATGCTGGCTACGATCACGATGATCAGAATGGCATATTTACGAACCCTGCGCAGATAGGTCGCGCTGACGACTCCGATCTTCGCCAGGAAATACATTGCCAATGGAAGCTGGAAAGCCAGACCTGCGCCCAGGACGATCTGGGCCATGGCGGTAAAGTAGCTGCCGATCGTCCAGATGTTCTCGATATTGCTGTCCAGCTTGAAATTGGCAAAAAAGCTGATGGTATACGGCGCAATGATAAAATACCCGAAGAGTACGCCCAGGAAGAAGAGCATCGATACCCAAAAGATGACGCCGCGGGTGTTCCGGAGCTCATTTTCTTTGAGGGCCGGTTTTGTAAACCGCCAGAACTGCCAGAAAATATAAGGGAAGGCAACAATAAACCCGCCGATCAGGATGACGTTAAAATACGTATCGAACTGTCCTGATACGACATTGCTTTGCATCTTCAGTTGAATATCGGCCATGCACAATTTATTGCCGAATCCCCATTTATGGCCCACCTCGCACAAGGTTCTATAGGTCCAGAAGTCGCTATGCGTCGGACCCATGAGAATACGCTGGACGATAAACTTATTATAAACGGCCATGAAGATCGCCCCCACGGCGACAGCAATGGCCGACCTGAACAAGTGTCCTCTTAATACATCCAAATGTTCGACAAAGGACATCTCTTCTGTCGTTCCCGTCTTAATCCGTCTCTTGAATAGTGCCATGGAAATGAAAACTACAGGGTATAAAAGTAAAGTATAAAAGAAAACCCCGCAAAAATTGCGAGGTCCGTCTACTCGACAGCGAGCAAAATCTTTTAATTATGGATGGACGAATCCTGGGAAACCTGCTTGGTAGTTGTTGTTGAATTCGTCGTTACGGTCGTCTTTTTGTCGTCGTTCACATGTTCTTCGATCTCACGTTGTACGTTATCCTTCGCATCTTTGAACTCGCGGATGCCTCTTCCCAGGCCGCGCATAAGTTCAGGGATCTTTTTGCCACCGAACAAAAGGAGCACTACAAGTGCTATCAGAATAATATGCGGACCACTGAATAAATCTCCCATAACTTCATTTTAAGTACCTGTAAAGGTAAGCAGATATATTGACAACAAAAAGATAAATTGAATTTCGACAAAAATTTGCTCCGCAAAATAATTTTTTGTCTCAATGCCCCTAATGTCGGCACTTTCCTCCCATTCGGTCGTAAAGTGCGAACCGGGCTCCGCCCGGTTTTAGTGCGCCATTCTTTTCTCCTTGATGCGGGCGCTCTTGCCGCTCCGGTCACGCTGGAAGTACAGCTTGGCCCGGCGTACCCGGCCTACTTTGTTCAGCTCAACAGATTCGATATTGGGGGAGAACAGCGGGAAAGTCCTTTCCACGCCCACCCCGTCGGAGATCTTTCGGACGGTGAAGGTGGCTGTGTGGCCTTCGCCCTGGCGCTTGATCACTTCACCCTTGAAACCCTGGATACGCTCCTTGTTCCCTTCGATGATCTTATAATTGACGGTGATGTTATCGCCGGCCTTGAAGGCTGGAAACTCTCTTTTTCCCGTCAGTTGCTCGTGCACAAAGGCTACAGCTGAGTTCATAAACAAAATTTTGTGACGCGGGGGGCGTCTTTTAATATGTGCCGGGAATGCGCCGACAGTTGAAAAGTAGCGCATTCCGGCAAAGCGCTAATGTCTGTCCTTCGGACAAGTCGTGTCCCACGACTTTAAAAGGATTGCAAAGTTAGCAAGATCGGCCGTAAAGTCCAAACTTTTTTCCGCCCGGCGCGCCAGGCTTATCTCGCCACATTGACCGCCCGCTTTTCCCGGATGACCGTCACCTTGATCTGGCCGGGGTAGGTCATCTCCGTCTGGATCTTTTGGGCAATCTCGAAACTTAGCTTGTCGCTGTCAACGTCGGTGACCTTGTCCGCTTCCACGATCACGCGGAGTTCCCGTCCTGCCTGGATGGCGTAGGCCTTTTCCACGCCGGGATAGGCGAGTGCCAGGCTTTCCAGATCCTTGATCCGCTGAAGATATTGTTGCATGATCTCCCGGCGGGCGCCCGGCCGGGCGCCGCTGATCGCGTCACAGGCCTGGATGATGGGGGCGATCACATATTGCATCTCTACTTCGTCGTGGTGGGCGCCGATGGCATTGACCACCGCAGGATTCTCGCCATATTTTTCGGCCAGCTTCATCCCCAGCAGGGCATGGCTGAGCTCCGTTTCTTCATCCGGTACTTTACCGATATCGTGCAAAAGGCCGGCCCGTTTGGCCAGCTTGGGGTTCATCCCGAGCTCGGCGGCCATGATGCCGCACAAATTCGCAACCTCGCGACTGTGCATCAGCAAGTTCTGGCCGTAGGAGGAGCGGAATCGCATCTTCCCGACGATCCTTACCAACTCCTTGTGAAGACCGTGGATCCCCAACTCGATGACCGTCCGTTCCCCGATCTCCATCACCTGCTCTTCGATCTGCTTCCGGGTCTTCTCTACGATCTCTTCGATCCGCGCCGGGTGGATCCGGCCATCCGTCACGAGACGCTGGAGCGATAACCGGGCGATTTCCCGCCGCAGCGGGTCGAAGGAGCTCAGTACGATGGCTTCGGGCGTATCGTCAACGATCAGGTCTACTCCCGTGGCTGCCTCGATGGCCCGGATATTCCGGCCTTCGCGGCCGATGATCTGACCCTTGATCTCGTCGCTTTCCAGGTTGAAGACGGTGATCGAATTTTCGATCGCCTGCTCCGCGGCTGTCCGTTGAATGCTTTGGATGATGATCTTCCGCGCCTCCTTGTTCGCCTTTTGCTTGGCGTCGTCGATGATCTCCTGCTGCAGCGCCAGGGCGCGCGTCTGGGTCTCCTGGCGGAGGCTTTCGACCAGCTGGGAGCGGGCTTCATCCGCGGTGAGGGCGGCAATTTTTTCGAGGCGGCGGATGTGTTCTTCCTGGTGTTTTTCCAGCTCGGTCCGCTTCAGGTTGACCACTTCGATCTGGCGGGTCAGGTTTTCCTTGATGGTGTCGTTGTCCTTGGCCTGCTTATCGAGGTTCTCCAGCTTCTGATTGATGCTTTGTTCTTTTTGCTTGATCCGGGATTCGGTATCGTTGACCCGCCGGTTCTTTTCCAGCACTTCCTTGTCATGTTCCGCCTTGAGCTGAACGAATTTTTCCTTGGCTTCCAGTAATTTTTCCTTTTTCAGGTTTTCTGCAGCGGTTTGGGCATCGGAAAGGATCTTTTTAGCCTGGGTTTCGGCCTCTTCTATCTTTTTGGTCGTATTTTTCGCGAAAAGGAACTTTCCAACGACAATTCCAAGCACCAGGGCAATTGCTCCGGCTATGTATGTTACCATTGATTATTTAATTTAAATCGTTCACAATCAAATACTTGCGACGCAAGTCAAGATTGTATGAAAATAAATGTATGCATGGACCCCTGGGGTCCAGTGTGTTAGTTGGCGAAGATACGGGAAAATCTTATTTTATAAACCCTTGTCCAATTGCTGTTCGATCCGGTTGAGGGCGTCCAGAACGGGAGGATTCAATCCCCCCTGGGTTCCCGGTATGGCCTGGGTGGCATACCAAAGCAGGACCATGGCGATATAATCCTGCATGTCCCGGCCGGCGAACTGGGTCTTATATTCAATTATCTTGTCATTTATCGTCCGCAATGTCCGCCGTACCACTTCTTCATCCTGTGGTTCTATTTTGATCCGGTAAGTGCGATCACCTATTACCACATTAATTGTCATTAAATCTTGCATAGACCAAATAGTTGTGTTATATTTATTCACACCTTGTGCACAAGTGAACGTGGCTGGAGGCTGTTGAACCCTGCCGGCGGAGCCGGTCAAGTTGTGGTTGACGTCGATTAATTCAGGACCTCAAATTAAACTAATGTTTGCTCACCAATACCCTATATAAAAACTACAGCAGCCATGTTCCTAAAAGTCAAATCCCCCGTCTTTATCGACCACCTCACCTTGCAGGTTGGCGAACCACAGAAATGTATGTTACGCGCTGTTCTCCGCGACGATACCGGAATAGTTTGCAGCGCACTTGAAACAGAGGTTGAGAAAGACCAGCAAGAGCTGGACTGGAATGGCCTCAACGACCTGCCGTATGGCGTGTATACCCTGGAGATCTTCCGGGGCCAGGATGAAATGAAACTACGGCTCGTCAAAAGAGTTTGACCGGATCACTCCCCTAACAATGCGATACACCGGTCAATTTCCCGGATGTACTGACCCAGCCTTTTTTCCAATTCCCTTTTTTCCCCTTCACTCATAGCCGTTTTAGTCACCCTTAACGCTTCCACCTGTTGCCGTAGTTGTTCCAGCCGCCGGGTATCCTCGGCCTGGCCTTCCTGTGTCTTGCGTAGCTCTTCCCTGAGCTTCCCATTTTCTTTCAACAGGAGGTCGCGCTGGCGAAGCAACTGCTGCAGCTTATCCTGTATTCGTTGGATCTGACCTTCGATGGGGTTATCTTCACTCATAACGACACTGAATACAAATTTGGACGCTTACTTCCGGATCTCTGCCTGCACATCTTTCTCCAGGGCGGTCATGATTCGGGTGACCATCCCATCGATCTCCTTGTCCGTAAGGGTCTTCTCTTCATCCAGAAAGGTGAGACTGAGGGCTATCGACTTCTTGCCGGACCCCAGCTTCTCACTTTCAAATATATCGAAAAGCTTTACTTCCTGCAATTTATCCAGCCGGACGCCCCGGATGGCTGCCTCCACTGCTTTATAGGGCAAGGCCTTTCCGACGATCATAGCCAGGTCCCGGTGTACCGGCAGCTGCCGGGGCAATTCCCGGAATTCGATGCTGCGGGCCGAGGCAGCCGTCATGAAATTGTCCCAATGAATATCGGCGAATAAAACCTCTTGCCTGATATCGAATTGTTTCAACAGTCCGGGGTTGACGACCCCGAATTTCAAAACCGGCAGATCCACTTCGCTCCCCGGGGCCGCCCCAAGTCCCATAGTCAGTTTGGGATCATCCACCTCAATCCAGCCATTAAATTCCAGTCCAACCACACGGAACAATCGTTCACACAAACCCTTCAAATAATAGAAGTCGACGGGTTTCCCTTTTCCCTTCCAGCTATCTTCCGACAGTTCGCCCGTCAGGTACAGGCAGAGATGGTTGGTTTCGGCGTACTTTCCCACGCCGCCGGAGGAATAGGTCTTTCCAAACTCGAAGAACCGCAGCCGGCCGCTTTTGCGGTTGAGGTTCCAGGCCATGGACTCCAACCCGCTCTCCAGCATCGATGGGCGCAGGATATTCAGGTCGGCGCTCAGATTATTGATCATCTTTACCGCGGATGCCAGCTCGTTCTCGCTGAAATACGCGCTATTGGTGATCGAGTTGGTCAGGACCTCGTTGAATCCCTGACCCACCAGCCAGCCGGCTGTCTCCCGCTTCCAGGCCGTCTGTGACGGAGCGTTCTCCACGGAAGGCGAGATCGTGATGGCCATGGGGATCTCGATATTATCCAGCCCGTCGATCCGCATGATCTCCTCCACGACATCCGCCGGCAGGGTGATATCCGGCTTATGAAGCGGAACGGCCACCTCAAGACGGGCGGTATCCTCCGCCGCGATCACGAACCCCAGGCTGACCAGTATCTTCTTTACCTCATCGCGGGTATACTCTTTTCCGCTCAGCTTCTTCAAATAAGCATAGGTCAGGGTGATGAGGGGTTTATCTTTTTGTGCCGGATACACATCCACGATCTCCGAGGCGATCTCGCCTCCCGCAAGTTCCCGGATCAGTATCGCCGCTCTTTTTAATACATGGACCGTGCCGGAAATGTCCATTCCCTTCTCATAATGCAGGGCGGCGTCGGTGCGAAGTCCGTGACGGAAGGAAGTACGCCGGATGTCGACAGGATCGAACCAGGCGCTTTCCAGAAAAATATTGCAGGTGGACTCACCGATCCCCGAATGAAGCCCGCCAAAAACGCCGGCCATGGCTATTCCGCCGCCTGCATCGCAGATCATGAGGTCCTCCGCGGACAATTTCCGCTCCTTCTCATCCAGCGTGACAAAGGGGGTTCCCTCCGGCAGGTTGCGGACAATGATCCGGCGGCCTTTTATCGCATCCAGGTCGAAGGCATGCAGGGGCTGTCCCAGTTCGTGGAGCACGTAATTGGTAATATCGACGATATTGTTGATCGACCGGATGCCGATAGCCTTCAGCCTTTCCTGCATCCATCGCGGCGATCCTTTTATCGTAATCCCCCGGATGCTGAGACCCGAATAGCGCCCGCAGGCTGTGGGGTTCAGAATGCTCACCGCCACCGGCAGGGAATTGCCGGCAACTGCGAATGCCTCTACTGAAGGTGCTTTTGGCCGGTATTCCTTGTTCTCGTGGTGCGACAGCCACGCGCACACATCGCGGGCTACACCCCAATGGCTCATCGCATCCATATGATTGGGGGTAAGGCCGATGCCGATCAGGATGTCCGAATAGGGTTGGAACCAGTCCGCTGCTGGCATTCCCACAGTCGCATCCGGCGGCAGGACCAGGATACCGGCATGGCTTTCA
>DATJMG010000069.1:0-5058 GCA_035508835.1 Puia sp. | reverse complement strand
TTGGCCGCGAGGTGGCGGATGTTTTTATAGCCCGGGGAAGGTCCGACAAGGCCGGATCGGCGGTTGGCACTCCGACGATCTGGGCGAATTTCGTGACGACGACCGAAGCCGGCGGCCAGACGCCTTGGGTAAGTCTGGATGCGCCTGCACGGCCCCCGATGCTGCCTTTATTTTATGAGGTCAAGGGGTTCCTGCTTGATTCCGCTGACGTGGTAGCGCTTTGTCCTCCGCCTCCCCCTTCCACCAGCAGCGATACGATGAAACAGATGGTCCAGCAGGCGTTGTACACCGTACAGCATGCGACCCGCGAGCAGGTCAGCCTGGTGCAGCTATGGGCCGACGGCACCGGAACATGGACACCGCCGGGTCATTGGAACTACATCGCGGCGCAGGATTTCATTGCGCAGAACTGGAGTGAGGTCCGGTGGGCCCGCAATCTGGCGTTACTGAACATGGCGGAGATGGATGCCGCCATCGAATGCTGGTACATAAAATATCATTATTTCAATCCGCGTCCGACACAGATGGATCCGATGATCAGGACCCTGACGGGGATACCGAACTTCCCTTCCTATGTCTCCGGCCACTCGATGTTCAGCGGGGCAGCTGCGACTATCCTGGGGCATATTATCCCATCGCGGGCTCAGGCCTACCAGCAGTTGGCGCAGGATGCGGCCAATTCACGGATATATTCGGGTATTCACTATACGCTCGATTGTACGGTGGGACTACAGGTGGCGCAGCAAGTCGGCAATTACGCCATTCAGCGGGCCATGAGCGATGGTGCGGAGTAGACGGCGCGGAGTAGACGGCGCAGAACAAAATCATTATACCGGCCTCCGGCCGGAGGCCGGCTGGAAAAATCTTAGGTTATAAGCAAAAGCAGAAGGAACGCCGCCATTCTTGGCGGTGTTCGCATTTTATAGATGCCGGAAGCAGATGCCTGCGATAAATGTATGGAAAAAACTCTATTTTTAGTACTCATTTTTCTTATATGAGAAGATTAGCCGGCTTTATACTACTGGTAATCACTTCATTTCTTTCGTTTGGCCAGCCTATTGTCACTACCCCGCCCGACAAGATCTATGGAAAATTATTTGTCGATGTTCAGATGGAGCAGGTCTTTCCTGACGGCAAGACCTTTGTGGACTGTATTCCCAAGCGAAAGCCTGCGGATATCGTAGCTGACTATGAAACGCGGAAAGGCACGCCGGGTTTTGATCTGAAGAAGTTCGTGCTGGATAATTTCGACCTGCCTGTAAACCCGGCGGAGGCATATAAGACCAATATGTCCGAAGATGTAGTTACCCATATCAAGAACCTGTGGAGTGTGTTGAAACGCACGCCGGACAAGTTTGTGGAAGGCAGCTCCCTGCTGCCGCTGCCCAATCCGTATATCGTGCCGGGGGGCCGCTTCCGGGAAGTCTATTACTGGGATTCCTATTTTACCATGCTGGGCCTCAAGGAGAGCGGCGAGATCGCGATGATTGACGACATGGTCAGGAACTTTGCTTTTCTGATCGAAAATTACGGGCATATTCCGAATGGCAACCGGACCTACTACCTGAGCCGTTCGCAGCCTCCTTTTTTTTCGGTGATGGTGGAGTTGTTAGCCTCCGTTGAAGGGGACAGTGTCTACCAGGAATTCCTGCCGGCCATGGAAAAAGAATATGCCTTCTGGATGGATGGTGCAGACAGGTTAAAGCCCGGTCAGGCTTATCGTCGGGTAGTCCGGTTAAAGGATGGGGATATCCTGAACCGGTATTGGGATGATGCAACGGTTCCCAGGCAGGAGAGCTGGAGGGAAGACGTGCTGACGGCGCAGCGATCAGGCCGGGATAAGATCGAGATGTATCAGAATCTCCGGGCTGCCGCCGAGAGCGGGATCGACTTCAGCAGCCGGTGGTTTGCTGATGGAAAGAACCTCACGACGATCCACACCACGGATATGGTTCCGCCGGACCTGAATGCGCTTTTGTATCATCTCGAGTGGGCCATTTCGAAGGCGATGCTGATGAACAAGGATAGTGCTGCGGACGAATTCCGGCAGAAGGCGATCCACCGGGGTGAGCTCATCCAGAAATACTGTTGGAATAAGCGCGTCAATTTCTACACGGATTACGATTACCGGACCGGCCGGCAATCCGGGCATATCACGCCGGGGGGAATGTATCCCTTCTGTTTCATCAATGAAAACCCCGACTATATGAGTTTCCTGGCCGCCAAGGCTGCGGGCGTCATCCAGGGAAAATTGTTGAAACCGGGCGGGGTGGTGACATCCGAGTTCGCGACGGGCCAGCAATGGGATGCCCCCAATGGCTGGGCTCCGCTGGAATGGATGACCATTTGGGGACTCGATCGCTGCGGGCAAAAGGAGTTGGCGGCGGATATCGGCGCGCGGTGGGTACGACTGGTGGAGAAAGTTTACAAGGAGACCGGCAAGTTGATGGAAAAATACAATGTCGTTGATTCCGACAAAGGCGGTGGAGGGGGTGAGTATCCCGATCAGGATGGTTTTGGCTGGACCAATGGGGTCACGCTCGAGCTCATCGATAAATATGATCTGCCGAGGCAATGAGCCGTCTTTTTGCCAGGCCAATGAGCTATCTTAGCGCAAATTTTTTCTTGATGCGCGGACTTGTCGTCGTTCTTGTTTTACTCCTGGTTCTTTTCGGGTGTTCCCCCAATAATGTGACGGTAGACGATAGCCTGGGCCGGTATTTCGATTCGGCCGGGGTGAAAGGAGCGTTTGGGCTGTTCGACAACGGGCAGGGGCGGTTTACGATCTATAATTTGCCCAGGTATAGCGACAGCTTTTATTCGCCGGGGGCGACGTTTGATATTTTTCAGTCCCTGATCGCGATCCAGACGGGGGTTAAAAAGGATGATTCTGCGGTGTCGGACACTCCGATCCCGGCAGCGGCAGGTCCTGGTCTTGCGGCCGATTTTGGCAGGGAGTTCCGCGATACCGGTTCGATGAACAGGCTTGCTTTTGTGCTATTGGGTCATGATATCGGTCGTGATACCCTGAAAAAATGGATCGACTCGCTTCAATATGGTAACCGGAAGATGGGGGATAGCGCTGCACTGAAGATGGGGGATAGCGCTGCATTCTGGCAGGACGGGACACTCCGGATCAACTGCGACGAGCAGCTGGGTTTGTTAAAGAAATTGTATTTTAATCAGCTCCCTTTTTTCGCGCGCACGCAGGAGATCGTCCGGCGGATGATGCCGGCGGAAAGCAATTCGGCTTACCGGTTGTGTTATAAGACGGCGCAGGTAGCCGGGCGGGACGGCCATTGGATCGGTTGGGCAATGGGTTGGGTAGAGGAAAACAAACATCCCTATTTTTTCGTTGTCAACCTGGAATCTGCCGATACGACGAAGGATTTGCGGCGGACCGGCCTGGAAATTGCTAAAAAGATCCTGCAGCAGGAGGGATTTTTTGAGGGGAAGAAATAGTGCGGGGAGATGGAGGACCGGGGGGAAGATAAATGTAACATAAAATTTGATCATTCGTGTTGCGCGTCGAACATATCGAATACCTGATCGGGCTGGCGGCCCTGCCGTTGCTCCTGTTGCTGCTATGGTCGCTGCTCAGCTGGAAGCGAAAGGCGGCTTCCCGGATCGGCGACCCTTCTCTTGTCAGGCAGCTCATTGGAAATTTTTCTTCTGCCCGTTTCCTGATCAAGGCCGGATTAATGTTGGTGGCTTTAATGGTGATCGTGATGGCCGCCGCCAACCTTCAGAAACCGGGTTCGATGGAAAATATTCAACGAAAAGGGGTAGATGTCATGCTGGTGCTGGATGTCAGCAAGAGTATGCTGGCCCGGGATATCAAGCCGAGCCGGCTGGAGAAGGCCAAGCAGTTCCTGATCCGGCTGGTAGATCAGCTTCCCAACGACCGGATCGGAGTGGTGCTTTTTGCCGGCCGCGCCTATTTGCAAATGCCGCTGACGACGGATCATGGAGCGGCGCGTATGTACATCGAAGAAGCAAGCCCCGACGCGGTACCTACCCAGGGCACCGTGATTGCCGATGCGCTGAGAATGGCCAATACCGCATTTAACAGTAAAGAAAGAAAGTACAAATCGATCGTCCTGGTATCTGACGGGGAGGATCATGATCCGGATGCGGCCAAAGTCGCCAAACAGCTCGCGGCAGAGGGCGTACTGATCAATACGGTCGGTATCGGAACACCCGAAGGCTCCCCCATCGAAGATCCGGTTACCGGTGAGCTCAAAAAGGACCAGGACGGCCACACGGTCATCTCCAAGCTGAATGAGGCGGAGCTTCAGCAACTGGCGACGGAGACGAACGGCACCTATGTACGGCTCGATAATGTGGAAGACGGGCTGATCACCATTACCGAGCAATTGAATGCCGCCGAGAAGAAGGCCATGAGCGACAACGAATTTATCGATTACAAGAGTTATTTCCAGTGGTTCGCAGGCGCGGCGATCCTTCTGCTGCTGGTGGAGTTCCTGCTGGCAGAACGCCGTGGCGGAAGACTGATTGCAGGCGGGGCAAGGATGCTGATGCTGACGGGTTTGGGGCTGGCGGTGTCCCTGGCGGCATCTGCACAGAGCACGAATACGCTGATCCGCAGCGGTAACCGTGCTTATAAAAAGAAACAGCTCGATCAGTCCGTGAAGCAATATCAGGCGGCGGTCAATAAATCACCCGATAATCCTACGGCCAATTATAACCTTGGAAATGCGCAGTTCAGAAAAAGCGAATACGATGCTGCTGCCAAATCGTATGATGCAAGCGTCAGCCATAGTGCCGCTGATAAGTCGATGGAAGAAAAGGGACTGTACAATAAAGGCGTAGCGCTCGCCAGGCAGAAGAAGCTTCAGGGGAGCATCGATGCGTGGGAAGCGGCGTTGAAACTGGATGCGGCGGATTCGGATGCGCGGGAGAACCTGGAGAAGGCTTTAATGGAGCAAAAGAGGCAACAGCAGCAGCAGAACCAGCAGAAAAAGAACCAGGATCAAAACAAAGATCAAAAGAACAAGCAGGACCAGAAGAAGCAGGATCAGCAGCAGCAGCAACAGC
>DATJMG010000068.1:0-24372 GCA_035508835.1 Puia sp. | reverse complement strand
GAGGATTCTATCCCCTGACGCAGATATATCAGTTCGAGGCCGACCGGCGCGATGGGGTGAAGACCCTGAGCATGATGCTGGGATATCGCGGCAGTTTTGTTTTCACCGGTATTCTCTACGTCGCCGCCTTTTTTATCCTGGTCTATTACTTCCTTTCTACTTTACAGGAAAAGGAGCTGTATGTCCTGGCAACCTGCATGCTGCCGGTAGTCGTTTATTTTCTGATCTGGGCTGTCAGGGTCTGGAAGGATACCGCTCAGGCGAGCTATGCCAATTCGATCCGGATGAATCTGTTGGGCTCTTTCTGTTTAAACCTGGGGTTCATGCTCGTGCTGATCATGGGCGGACTGTGAACGGGCTGGAACGGGCGGCCGCCGGAGAGCCGGTTGGTCCCATCTTTGCATCGTTAACCTGTATAGATAACCAAGCAAAATATTTTGAGCAAGATCATTTCCATTGGAACGGCTGTTCCGGGCTACAGACACCGCCAGGAAGATATTCTCCCTTTCATGCAACGAATTTATGCCCTGGACAGTCAGGCTAACAGAAAGTTAAAATTCCTGTATCAGCAAAGCGGTATCGGGTGGAGGTACTCGGTGATCCCGGATTATACGCGGCCGGCAACCGAATGGGAATTCTATCCGCCGACTGAAAACCTGGAGCCTTTTCCATCGATCGAGGCCCGGATGGCGATATACCGCAAATATGCTTCGCCGTTGTCCGTGACAGCCGTTCGCCGTTGTCTCGCCGGGAAGCTCGATGTAACACAGGTCACCCATCTCATCACGGTGAGCTGTACCGGGGTCAGCGCACCCGGCCTGGACCTGGAACTGGTAGAAGCGTTGGGGTTGCCGGTAACGATGTTCCGTACTTCGGTCAACTTTATGGGTTGTTACGCGGCCGTACATGCGCTGAAGCTGGCCGATGCCCTGATCAGCGCCGATCCCGGCGCCAGGGCACTTATCGTGTGCACCGAACTATGTACCTTGCATTTCCAGCAGGAGCCGACCATCGATAATATGCTATCCAGCTTGTTGTTCGCGGACGGCGCCGCCGCCGTCCTGATGACGCCGGATGACGATCCGAAAGAAGGGATAAAGCTCATGGGCTTTTATTCCGAGATCGTACCCAAAGGAAAAAGTGAAATGACCTGGGACCTTTCCGCCACCGGCTTTCGGATGACCTTGAGTAATTACATCGCGGACCTGATAGAGGCCGATTTTGCCGGACTGGTAGGTCATGCGCTGGAGAAGAGCGGGATGCGAAAGGAAGATGTCGATTTCTGGTGCATCCATCCGGGCGGCAAAAAGATCCTGGACACGATCGCCAAAAACCTTTCCCTGCCGGAAGACCACCTCGACGATAGCTATAAAACGTTAAAACTTTTTGGAAATATGTCTTCTCCCACTATCCTCTTTGTCCTGCAGCGAATGATGCCCAGGCTCGAATCCGGCCGGCCCAATCACATCTTCGGCGCCGCATTCGGACCGGGGTTGACGATGGAGACATTTATCGCAGAAACGAAATAGCATGACCCGATTTGCCAAGCGGAGCTACGAGAAGGAAATACTCGATCAGGACAACGTTCCTTTTGCCGACATCGAACGGAATATGCTTGAACTGGATTGGATCAATACCTGGCTGGGCGGACACCGGATCAGCATCCTGGGGTTGAAACAATTGCTGGGCGGGAGGAGGAGGATCCGCCTTTGTGAGATAGGCTGCGGGGGCGGCGATAATCTGCGGATATTGAGCCGATATTGTCACCGCCACGGGATCGAAACGGAAGTGGTTGGCGTGGACATCAATGAACATTGTATCGCCGTGGCCAGAGAGAAGTGGCAGAATGACCACGGGGAATGGCAGAATGGCCACGCAGAATGGCTGCATTCGGATTACCGGCAGGTGGCGTTTGACCGGCACAAGCCCGATATCATTTTTTCGTCGCTGTTCTGTCATCATTTTACAGATGAAGAGCTGGTATCCATGATCCGCTGGATGGAGCGGAACAGCACCACCGGGTGGTACGTGAACGATCTGCACCGGCATCCTCTTGCCTACTATTCTATTCGCTGGCTGACGAAGTGGCTGTCGCGGTCTTACCTGGTAAAAAATGACGCTCCCCTGTCGGTATTGCGGGGTTTCACCCGACGCGAATGGACGGCAATTCTCAAAGAGGCGGATATCGGCGCCTATCAGCTAAAATGGAAATGGGCTTTTCGATGGCTCTTATCCCGTTCGACCGGCTTAACTGTCTCTTATGCAGCAGGATAGCCAATTATATGACGTGATCATCGCCGGCGGGGGGCTGGCAGGGCTGGCACTGTCGATCCAACTGGCCAGATCCGGTTATACAGTGGCGTTACTGGAGAAGGAAACCTATCCCTATCACAAAGTCTGCGGAGAATACCTCAGCCTCGAAAGCTGGAATTTCCTTGAGGAGCTGGGATTGCCGCTAAGCGACTGGAACCTGCCGGTCATACGTCAGCTGCTGGTGTCGGCGCCGGATGGCAACTCGATCACTCACGCACTGCCACTGGGCGGCTTCGGGATCAGCCGGTATAAGCTGGATTCGGCCATGGCCGCGATCGCCCGTTCAGAAGGGGTGGAGCTGAAGGAAGCGACCAAAGTGACCGATATGCGGTTCGGGCAGTCGATGTTCACGGTCCGGACAAGTGACGGGGTCTTCTGCTCCAAAATAGCCTGCGGCACATACGGCAAACGAAGTAACCTCGACATCAAATGGCAACGGGCCTTCATCCGGAAAAAGTCCGGCCGCCTCAATAATTACGTGGGAGTAAAATATCACGTCCGCACTGACATCCCTGCCGATCTGATCAGTCTGCATAATTTCAGGGACGGCTATTGCGGCATCTCGCGGATAGAAGATGAAAAATGCTGCCTCTGCTATATCACAAAAGCGCGCAACCTAAGGAAAAGCGGAAATTCCATTCCCGAAATGGAACGGCAGATCCTGCGGCAGAATCCTTTTTTGGAGAAAATCTTTTCGTCAGCCAACTTTCTCTTCCCCCAGCCCGTAACTGTATCTCAGATCAGTTATGAACGCAGGACGCGGGTGGAAGATCACGTCCTCTTAATCGGTGATGCGGCCGGCATGATCCCGCCGTTAGCCGGGAACGGGATGAGCATGGCTTTACATGGCAGCAAGCTGGCATACCGGTGTATCGATACTTTTCTGAAAGGGCAGGTAGCGCGTTATGAGCTGGAGCAGGAATATGCCGACCAATGGAACAGGCAATTCGGACGGCGGCTGCTGATGGGCAGACTTTTGCAGGCGTGGTTCGGGAGCGAGCGGCGTACAAATCTTTTAATATCTTCGTTGAGGGCTTTCCCGGGATTGGTTTCATTCTTGATCCGACAGACGCATGGCGAACCGTTCTAGTACCGTACTTATAATAGCGTTGATCCTTTCACTGTCCAGCATGGCGCAGGACTATCATGCCATCGAAGGCTCGCCTTACGCAGGGGCGATCGGCGTCGCCAATAATCCGGCTTCTATCGTCAATACTTCCTATCCATGGGATATTACCGTTCTTTCCTTCGAGGAGACCAATACGACCAATGCGCTCAAGTTCACCGATTTCGGCTATCTGACCCGGGACACCATCCATTATACCTGGGTCAATGGCCGGCTGGCCCGGTACGCCGCGTTTAATTTCAACATCCATTTGCTGAATATCAGGCTATCGTTCGGCCGGAATCAGGCGATCTGCTTCGGCGCCAATATCCGTGGCTATGGTGCGGCCCGGACGGGGCGGGTCGGGTATAACGATACGCTGCAGAACATGAACGAATTCTTCAACCTCAATGAGGGCACCGTCTATAATGCCGACATGGTAAGCAGCAGCTGGGTCGAAGGATTCATCAGCTATGGCAGGACGCTTGTGGACAACGCCTATGGGCGACTCAACGGCGGGGTGACCCTTAAAGGGATGCGGGGTATCTCGGGCGCATACGCCCAGCTGGACGGCGGTTCGGTGGATCGCAACATCACGCCCGGAAATCCGCTCACCATCTATAATCTTGCGGCAGGCAGCGGCCGCTATGGGTATTCTTCCAATTATGATTACTGGAAGACAAGCCATAGTACCTTTCAGAATATCGAGGACTTCCTGGGTCATACCAAACCGGGAGCGGCCATCGATCTTGGGGTCGAATACCTCGTAAAACCACAAACGGTAAATGTCTACGGCGAAGGCGACAGCTATTATGACTATGATTGGAAGATCGGGGTTTCCCTGTTGGACGTTGGATACAACCGATACCGCTATGGTTCGCAAAGCAGGGTGATCGGTGATCCGAATACTAGCGTGACCGACTCGGCGCTGAATCAAAAGTTCGATCGTGTCAACAGCGTCGCCGGCTTCAATGACAGCATGGCAACCATCGTGAATTTATTCAATCCCCTTGCAGGCGATTTCAAGATATGGAATCCGGCCCGGTTGGTGATCAACGTCGACCGGCCGCTGCCAAACCATTTTGCGGTGAATACCAACCTGACGTTGAATCTCGGCGGCCCGAACACGGGGCAACGCTTTTTTACCAAAGAGATCACGCTGCTGTCGGTTACCCCGCGTTGGGAGGTGAAGCGGCTGGGCGCCTATTTGCCCGTGGAAGTGACGACGGATGGAAAGGTCTGGATAGGCGGGGCGTTCAAAGTGGGGCCGCTGCTCATGGGTATCGATAACTGGTCCAACCTGTTCACCAAAACGAAGATGGCCAATGGCGGGATCTATCTGGCACTCGTGATCCGGCCCGGTAAAGGTTTCTCGTTCAAGGAGGAGAAACGATATACTTGTCCGAAGGAGTAATTGCCCGATCCCGGCATCCAAAACGAAGCGACGGAAACCTGGGCAGGATGGATCATGAAGGACATCCAAAACAATATCTTGCAGGTAATCCAAACAAGAAGTGAGGGAAAATTGTATTAGCGAATATGACTTCACCGGCAAAAAAGACGATCGTGCTTGGCGCTTCACCCAATCCCCGGCGCTACAGCTATATGGCGCTACGCAAACTGCGTAACGCCGGTCATCCCGTGTCGGCGATCGGCCGGAAGCCGGCAACCGTTGGTGACGTGGGGATCGTAACAGACCGGCCGGCAGTCACGGATGTGGATACCGTAACGCTGTATCTGAATGCCGCCAATCAAAAGGAGTACTACGACTATATCCTTTCGCTACACCCCAAACGCATTATCTTCAATCCGGGTGCGGAGAATCCGGAGCTGGAAGCCATGGCTTCCGCCCACGGCATCGAGCCGGTCGAAGCCTGCACGCTTGTCATGCTCGACACGGGTCAATATTGATGAAATTTTGCCACTAAAGCGATTTTCGGTAAATTCGACAAATCCTTTATTATATGCTTTGGCGAAAATTTAATGGTGACCCGATCGAGCTCCCCATTGTTGATGCCGTTGAACATGCCATCCGACGAGAAACCGAAAAAGGTTATCGGTTAAAGGTCTGCATCGGCACCGACTCCCAGGTAAAAGGGCTTGAAACGGAATTTGCTACGGTGATCGTCTTTTTACGGGAAGGACATGGCGGTTTCATGTTCATCCACAATGAAAAGACCAGGCATCAGTATTCGATCAAGGAAAGGATGCTGGTGGAAGTGGCAAAAAGCATCGAGATTGCGTATGAGCTCTGCAATCTCTTCAGCCGGTATAATGTCGATATGGAAGTGCATGCCGACATCAATACCAACCCGCATTTCAAGAGCAATGACGCCCTGAAGGAAGCCATGGGCTATATCCTTGGGATGGGATTTGCATTCAAAGCCAAGCCCGAAGCGTTTGCCAGCAGCAGCTGTGCGAACAAGGTCGTCAACTAACGGGCGGCTCTACCCTCTCCGTCACTGCAACAGATCGTTACCCATCACGGTCTAAGGAATTGTCTCCCCGCCCATTTCTCCGAACTTTGGCTAAACTTATTCGTTTTGATCCTCAGCGGTCTAATTACTACATTTGATGGGTGCAGGTCCTGCCTGACCAGTTATCAAAATCCAGGTAGAAATGGAAATGATCAAGGATCTTCAAATTAATAACTATAAGTCCATCAACCAGATTAATCTGAGCTGTGAAAGGATAAATGTGCTTATAGGCAAGCCAAATGTCGGGAAGTCAAATATTCTGGAGGCATTGGATCTGGATTATCTTCCGTGGCTTTTTGCAAGGAACGAGTCTCTAAAAACTACCGGCTATTCACCAATAAACATAAAAGAATACTTTAGGGTTAGCAAGGTATCGGAATTATTCCATCTCGGGAATATAGCAAAAGCGATTTCGGTTATTCATCCGGGGTTTTCCCATGACTATCTTATTCAATTCGATCAGAAAGTAGTGGATTTCCAGTGGACATATGGCACTTACGGTCAAACCATACATTTCAATAATGATTTTGAACCAGCGCCAGAGGCCAGCTTTTCAAGCACCTCAATCCATCCATACAGGTATAAAAGTCACATTGAATTTCACGATACCGGTAATTATTTCAATATCCTGATGCCGCCATATGGCAATAATTTGTTGCAACTCATTGAAAACGACCCCGCTTTTAGAGAATTTTCTGGTGACCTTGCAAAGGAACATGGCTTTGAATTCAACTTGGATAAAACAAGCAACAAACTGTTGATCCAGTTGCGGGTAAGCAAGGGATTGGTATATTCGCTTCCATATGATGCGATTGCCGATACGTTAAAGAGATTTATTTTCTATATAGGGGCCATTCGGCATAATAACGCGCGCGTCCTTACGCTCGAAGAACCCGAGGTACATTCCTTTCCTCCTTTTATAAGCGCGATCGCGGACGAAATCATAAAGGCTCAAGATCGCCAATTCTTTATTGCCACGCATAGCCCCTATTTGCTTAATAACTTGATCGAAAATACACCGACCGGAGATTTGGCGGTCTTCGTTTGCTCGTATAATAAAGAAAAAATTGAGACTACGGTTAAGAAACTTTCCCAAGAAGAATTGTCCGAATTATTGAACTTTGGGGTAGACATATTTTTCAACATTAACCGGTATGTGGATGACAGAATTGAGAATAATCCCTGAGTGTTACGTTGATACCAAAGTAGCAGAAATAGCTTCAAATTCTTCGAGAAAATATAATCATCAACATGGCTGCGGAGATGTCGCCAGGGAACTAATAAAGAGAAAAGAAAGCATTTGCCTGGGAATTGTCGATGAGGACAGGAACAAAGGTCCAAGGGCAAAGTATTTCTTAGAATTTGTTGATCTGCGGCATGAAAATGGTCTTATATTAAGGAGGCACTCAGTACGAAAGCAATATCTAATCCTGATCTGTCCCGAAATCGAGAAATGGCTAATGAAGGATGCAATCGCCGTTCAGATCAGCCCGGAAGACAATAAGTATGGGTTACCTGCCAACCTCAAAGGATTTACTTCCATCTGTAAAACCAAAGATATCGACAGAAACGAAGGCTTCTATCGCTTTGTGAAACACCTGATCAATAAAAACGCTCCTTCGATCACCACACTAAGAAGCTGGATCGAGCAATTCAAACAAGACCAGTTGGATTTAACTATAAATAAGCATAATTAAGATATCTAGCCGACCTCGAATTCCTGATTCAACTCTTCGATCCGCCCGAGGATCTTGTCCCGGCCCATTTTTTTTACCGTGCTGGCGACAAAATGCTGGGGAAGGAACTGCCAGGTGGTGCGCATCCTGTCCAGAAAGTCCTTGACATTTTTGCTGACCGTCCGCTGGTTCTCTTTATCGGCCTTGGTAAACACAAGACAAAAAGGGATCTGCCATTCACCCAGCGTATTGACAAATTCCAGATCGATCTTTTGGGGGGAATGCCGGCTGTCGATCAGGACAAAGACCATGACGAGGGTGGGGCGTTTCCGCAGGTAGTCTTCGATCATCTTCTCCCATTTCCTCCGCTGGGTCCGGGAGACTTTCGCAAAACCATAGCCGGGAAGGTCGACAAGGTACCATTCGTCATTGACCAGGAAATGATTGATCAGCTGCGTTTTCCCGGGAGTCCCGGAAGTCTTGGCCAATTTGTCGTTGCCCGAGATCATATTGATCAGGGAGGACTTGCCGACGTTACTGCGGCCGATGAATGCATATTCAGGCCGGTCCGCCTTCGGACAATGCTGATAGTCCGGGCTGCTGATGATGTAAACGGCGGAACGAATGATCATACGGTTGAATAAGGGCGTAAGATACCAATATCGGCGCAAGTTTGCCGTTCCCGATCGGCGCAAGTTTGCCGTTCCCGCTGTACCTTTACCGCCGCCATGGCCAACTATTCACATGACAGGATCGTTCCGTTCAGGGACTCCGAACTGGGGAAAAAGCAACAGATCGCCGAAATGTTCGATAAGATCGCTTTTCGGTACGATCTATTGAATCGTTTCCTGTCGGGCGGGGTCGATATGTACTGGCGTAAGCGCGCGATCCGGGAACTCCGGGACGGCCTTGTTGACCAGGCGGCGCAGCGCGACGCGAAAGCCGCCATCCTCGACGTCGCCACAGGGACAGGGGATATGGCGGTCTTGCTGGCGCGCCGTTTTCCACAGGCAAGGATTGCCGGGGCCGATATCTCGGAAGGGATGCTGGAAATAGGGCGACAGAAACTGGCACGATTGAAGTTGGACAACAGGGTAACCCTTCAGCCGGGAGACAGTGAGGCGCTTCCGTTTGCGACGGATACATTCGATGCGATAACGGTTGCATTCGGCGTTCGCAATTTCGAGAACCTGGAGAAAGGGCTGCGTGAGATGCATCGGGTCCTGAAGCCTGGCGGTAAACTGGTCGTGCTTGAATTTTCTCAGCCGCGGGTGCCGCTCATCTGCCGGTTATATCGCAGCTATATGCGGCTGATCGCACCCCGGATCGCCGGGATCGCCGCCAGCAACCGCGAAGCCTATCGATACCTGAACGACTCGGTACTGGCCTTTCCCGAAGGCGAGGCGCTCATCCATATCCTGGAAGGTTGCGGTTATACCCATTCCCGACTAAGACGATTGAGTCTTGGCATTTGCTCCCTGTATACGGGAGAAAAGCCCGGCGGCGGGACCAGAGAAAAGCCCGCCGGTGAGACCGAAGAAAAGGCCGGCAGTGGAACCGGAGAAAAGCCCGGCGGCCGCAATTAATCGGCCGATTCATCGTTAGATAATAATTTCGCCCGCAAAAAATTAAATAATTAAAGTATTTTTTGTCGCGTCTAAGTCTAATCCCAAAATCAAGCCTATAGATCCTTATCTACCCCTCGATTGTTAGCCGGAATTTTAATCAACTGATTTTTAATTGATTATGAAAGAATTTGGATCGATGAAGCGGGGGGTTGTCCGTACTATTGTGTTCCTTCTCGGGCTGCTGGCGGCAGGTCGTGCGAGCGCGCAGTTGAGGGACCAGCTGAATTTGCCGGATCATGACTCGAAACCTTTCTATCTGGGGATCGGGTTTATGTACGAACAATCTCATTTCCAGGTGAGTGCGCATCCTAAATTCCTGCAAAGCGATAGTGTCCTGTATGTCAATCCGTTGAATAGCGGCGGCTTCGGCGTGTCCGGAATGTTCACGTTTCATGTCGCAGATCATTGGGAGTTCCGGCTTGCCTTCCCGGAGTTTATCTTTGCTTCCAATTCACTCGCCTATCATGTCACTTATCCGCCGGCCGGCGAGACCAACCTGGCCACAAAAAATATCCAATCGCTCCTCCTGGGATTCCCTGCGCATGTAAAATTCCTCTCCGACCGGATCAACAACTTCAGGGTCTACATGCTGGGCGGTGTCAATTATCAATATGACCTTGCTTCCAATTCCTCCGCACGGAAAGCACAGGACCTGGTCAAACTCTCGCCATCGGATTTCAGCGTGGAAGGCGGGATCGGGTTCCAGTTCTATTTCCCCGTGTTTATCTTATCACCGGAGCTGAAATTTAGTGAAGGCGTCAAGAATGTCCATGATCGCGATCCCAATCTGCAGTATTCGAACGTGATCGACAAGCTCAAAACACGCATGATCGTATTTTCGTTAATTTTTGAAGGCTAGCCGGGATATTCATGCGGCGCCGTGAACGCTGGCCTGTCAATTGCTGTTATGTGATTTGGAGATTCACATGAGCATGGACAGCTACACGCGCAAACAGGAAATTGTCAATGGTATTATCCATGGCGCGGGACTTCTTTTTGGGATTGCGGGACTGCCGGTCCTGACCGGAATGGCCAGTGCACATCACAACGTAGCAGGCATTATCGGATCGGGGATTTATGGTTTCTGCTTCCTGTTATTATTTGGGGCTTCCACCATCTACCATCTGACTTCGCAGCCAAAAGAAAAACGGCTTTTCAAAAAATTCGACCACATCAGCATCTATTTTCTGATCGCCGGCACCTATACGCCGTTCCTGTTGTTGTATATGCGCAACAGCTTCGGCATGACGCTGCTGATCATCCTGTGGGCGCTCACCGTTGCCGGGACATGGTTCAAATTGTATTTCACCGGAAAATACGAATTGTTGTCTACGATCATCTACCTGGCTATGGGCTGGATCATGCTGGCAGGCGGGCGGCGATTTTTTGACGGGCTGCCGGCGCCTGTGCTGGATTTTATCATCATCGGCGCCGTGCTGTATTCGGTGGGGGTCTTCTTCTACATCTGGGACAAGTATAAGTACACGCATGCCGTCTGGCATGGTTTCGTCCTGTCAGCCGCGATCTTCCACTATGTCGCGGTGTTGCTGGCCGTGACCTGATCACTCGCCGAACCCGTGGCGGCCGAACCCGCAGCGGCCCGATCGTTAATAATCGTATTGCCGCCTGAACATATTGATCCTGATGCCGGCCGTCACGGTGGTCGAGCTGGAGGAATGATACGTGTTGGTTGGGTCGCTGACCGAGAAACTGCGGTACATAGCCGACAGTTCAAGAAATACATTCTCCCGCCACTGCCAGGATACCAGCCCGGAGACATTGATCGTGTTGGCCGGGATGCCCGAGCCGATCTGGAAGCCGTAGTCCCGGGGACGCGTATTATAATTCTCGAAGATATTGCTCCCGAAGTTGATGCCCCCTGAGTCGAGGCCCTGCTTATAGTAGATCACCTTGCCTTCCACGTTCCATTTATAGGCGGGCTGATAATGAAGGATGCCGATAAATTCAGCGAAATTGGCGCCCAGCGGATGCGCAAGCGGCTGATTATAATGGCTGTAGTTATCAATAGTATCGTTATGCTGATAGCAGTAGGGACGGACGAGATTGGTTTCGAACTGGAGGTCAAGGTTCCGGATATCAAAAGCATTGATGTATTTGATCCCGGCCTGAAGACCCTGTTTGTTGGCCCAGTTGCCTTCCGAATAGTGCAGGATCTGATGCAGGATGAACTCATCGATCAGCAGCTGCCCATATAGCTGGACGGTATGCCCGATATTTACTTTCGCGTCCAGTCCGGCGGTTGTCTTGTCCGGGCTGCCATTCTGCTGCTGCGCCGAAACCAGAAAGGCGACAGGATTCAGATAGGAGAGCTCATAGCCATTGGTCCGGGTGAAGATCACATTCTCGAATACGCCCACGGTCATCCAGGGAAAGGCGTTGATGCTGAGGTGATGGGTGACCCCGTATTTTTTGGGATAGTAGTAATTCGAATCGTTGACCATATGCTGGTCGACGAGGTCCATATACAAGACCTGGTAATTCAGTTTCCAGACACGGGTATTGATCTTGATAAAGGAGTACGGCGCCGCGTAGTCGCTCAGGAAAAGGCTCCGATAGCCGTCGCCGATGAAATTCTTATCATAGCCGAGCTGAATGTCAAAATATTTCAGGGCGTTGAAATAGATCGAGGCCCGGTTATCGAAATAGTCATAGGCATCCTTTTTGAAAGATTGATAATACCCTGCCCCCGGTACGGCTTTATATTGAACGGCTCGCTGCTGAAAGAAGGTCGGCCCCCTTTCCTGGTCGTCGGTGATAAAGGCGGAGAAGCCTAATTTTCCCCCGATCATTCCCCGGAGCGTAAGCCCTTTTGCATTCAGAAAGACGCGTTCCTTATTGCCGGTCTCGACGGATTGGGTTTCTTCGATAGCCGGGTCCATAGCCAGGAAGAAGTCTTTCTCATTGACCTCATAGAAATTGGCTTTCTCGGTATAGAAGGTATTTAACCAGGGTGTTTTGCTGGCAAAGCTGTCCCTGCTCATCCGGGTCCATTCAATATTGTTGAGCAGCAGGGACCGGAGCGTGGCCTGATCGACCGGGGAAAGACGATAAAATTCGTCGTAGGGATACCATTTGCTCAGGGAATCGGCCATCTCGGCCATCTGAACCGCAATCTTGCGGCTGATCGGTTTGTCCGAGCTGAAATTCAGCGTGGGATTGGTTTGCTGAAGGATCTGCATCCGGTCCAGGAAATGTTCGTAGGGAGACCCCTGGGGAAGAAAGCTGGACTGGGAAAAGCCGAAAGCCGGCAGGAGGAAAAGAATGGCGCCCAAAAATATCTCCCGCCTTACAGGGGTTTTAATAAATTGCATCATAAAGGGTTCAACATTAACATTGAATGTCGGACCGGACTACGTCCGATCTTGGACGACCAATTTTCTCTATGCATAATTATCTGATCAGGAACGCTTATATAGTGAACGAAGGTAGGATTAGTACAGGAGATTTGTTGATTAAAAACGGCCGGATCGAAAAGATCGGGTCAAATCTCCAGCCCGCCTTTGCGGTTACGGAGATCAACGGGGAAGGAAAACATTTATTGCCCGGCGTGATCGACGACCAGGTTCATTTCCGGGAGCCGGGTCTCACGCACAAGGCTACCATTTATACGGAAGCAAAGGCTGCGGTGGCCGGCGGCGTCACGTCCTTTATGGAAATGCCCAATACGATCCCGCCTGCCTTTACGCAGGAATTGCTGGAAGACAAATATGCCATCGCCGCCCGGAGCTCGCTGGCCAATTATTCTTTTTACATGGGGACCTCAAACGATAACGCAGAGGAGGCGCTCCGGACCAATGAAAAGCGAAGGGATGTCTGCGGCATCAAGATCTTTATGGGATCCTCCACAGGAAATCTGCTCGTCGACAATTACCTTACGCTGGACCGGCTTTTCCGGGATTGTGAGGTACTGATCGCCACCCATTGCGAGGACGAAAAGATCATCCGGCAAAACCTGGAACGGTTGAGGCAGGAGGGGCGGGAGCTGACAGCGGCCGACCATCCGGTGATCCGGGATGCCGAAGCCTGTTTCGAATCCTCGCTGACGGCCATCCAGTTTGCGAAAAAACACAATAGCCGGCTGCATGTCTTTCACCTGAGCACGGAAAAGGAAATGCAGCTTTTCACCAACCTCATTCCGCAGGAGGAAAAGCGGATCACCGCGGAGGTATGCGTGCATCATTTGCATTTTACGGCCGACGACTATGCCCGGCTGGGGAATAAGATCAAGTGCAATCCGGCGATCAAGGCCCCCCACAACCGGGAGGCCTTGTGGACCGCCCTTCTGGATGACCGGCTGGACCTGATCGCAACCGACCATGCTCCCCATACCCTCGAAGAGAAATCGGGCCCTTACGAAAAGGCACATGCGGGATTGCCGCTGGTACAGCATTCGCTTTTGCTGATGCTCCATTATGTCAGGGAGGGAAGGATCAGCCTGGAAAAGGTCGTGGAAAAAATGAGCCATTCGGTTGCGGTCTGTTTCCGGATCGCCGAACGCGGATATATCCGGGAAGGATATTTTGCAGACCTGGTCCTGGTGGACCTTGAACGGTCCTCCTGCGTCGGACCGGGAAATATTCTCTACAAATGCGGCTGGAGCCCGCTGGAGGGGTTTCAATTTCCGGCCACGGTGACCCATACCTTCGTAAATGGGCATTTAGTCTATGGAAACGGGGTCTTCGATGAATCTCAATGGGGCCGGCGTTTAAGGTTCGATCGGTAAACCGGGGCCGCACAATTTCGACATATGGAAATCGACAATACTACATACGAGGACCTGTCACTTTTCAGCCGCCATGAAGAATATTCTCTATTCCATAAGCTGAATTTCACGCGAACCCAGGCCGGCAGGGACCTGCTGCTGGAACTGTTCGCCAACCCCCTGGACAGGCTGGAAGATATCCATGCGACCCAGCGCATCCTGAACCTGATCCTGGAAAGGCTGGACCAGTGGCCGGCCACGATCAGCAATGGAACCATCATGGTGATGGACAAGTTCTACGAGACGGCTGTCGATGATATCCCGGCAGCCCACAACCCTCCCGCGGCGCTCAGTTACAAGATCTTTCATTCCGCCGACTATGCGATGGTCCGGTATTCAGTCGGACACTTCGTGGATTTTGTGAGAGGCATGGACCAGCTGGTAAAGCTGCTGAATGTTCCCGACAGTCCCCGGTTATTGAGCGAGATGCTGGAGCGGGCCCGGCGGCTGCTGGATCAGGAGGTGCTGCAGGCGATGGCCGGGACCGCGCCGGGAGCAAAATTGAATCCGATCCAGGTCATTCATTATGGCTATTTTGTCCGGTTGCGGTTCAAGACCGCCATGCACTCATTGATCGAGATCCATAGCCGGCTGGATGCCTGGTATTCGATGGCGATGGCAACCCGGCGCTTCCAGCTGAGCTTTCCGGTATTCGTCGATCAGGCTGAGCCTTATCTCGAAGCGACCTCGCTTTATCATTTGCTGCTGCCCCAGGCGGTAGCATATGATGTCCGGCTGGACAAGGATGCCAATTTTCTCTTTCTTACCGGCGCCAATATGGCCGGCAAAAGTACGTTCATCCGCGCCGTCGGCGTCGTGGTATTCCTGTCCCATCTCGGAATGGGAGTTCCGGCAGCAACCATGCGACTAAGCCTTTTCGACGGTATCCTCAGCAATATCAATGTGATCGATGATCTCAGCAAGGGGGAAAGCTTTTTTTTCAACGAAGTCCAGCGGATCCGCAATACCCTGGAGAAGATAGGCGGCCAAAGGAAGTGGCTGGTGCTGATCGACGAGCTCTTTAAGGGTACCAATGTCCAGGATGCGATGAAATGCAGCACGACCGTGATCAAAGGTCTTATCCGCATCCGTAAGTCCCTGTTTATCCTTTCGACGCACCTGTATGAGATCGGGGATGACCTGAAAGGATATTCGAATATTCTGTTCCGTTATTTCGAGACCAATGTGGTGAATGACCAGCTCGAATTCAGCTATCAGTTAAAAAATGGGATCAGCAACGACCGGATCGGCTATTTGATCCTGAAGCGGGAGAAGGTGGTTGAAATGTTGGAAAATCTCTAGACTGACCCGCCTGGTCGTGAAACGTCCATCGTGGAACGCAAAGCAGGTTTTCGGGAATTTTTTCAATTTATTATCTATCATTGCCAGCTAAACATTTTTGGGGATGCTGGTGAAGTTATTCGGCAGTGCGGTGTATGGCGTGGAAGCGATCACCATTACCATCGAAGTGAATGTGACGGAGGGGCTTCATACCCATGTGGTCGGGCTGGCCGACAGCGCCGTCAAGGAAAGCATTCAGCGAATAGAGAGCGCCATCAAGAGCAATGGCTTTTTCATGCCGCGGACAAAGCTGGTGATCAACCTCGCCCCGGCGGGCATCCGGAAGACGGGGTCTGCCTTCGATCTGCCGATCGCCCTTGGCGTGCTGGCGGCCAGCGGGCAGCTGCCGCCGGACATGTTGAAGGACTATGTGATCATGGGTGAATTGGGATTGGATGGTCAGATCCTCTCCATTAAAGGTGCGCTGCCGATCGCGATCCAGTCGCGGAAAGAGCGGTTCAAGGGGCTGCTCGTACCGCGCCCGAACGGAACGGAAGCTGCCATCGTCAACCAGCTGGAAGTATTTTCGTTCTTCCATCTCCGGGAGGTGATCGGTTTTTTCCGGGAAAGATCGAATTTTCAGCCGTTGATCGTGGACGCCAGGGCCGCCTTTCATTCCGCCTTGCCTTCTTCCGATCTCGATTTCAGCGACGTCAGAGGACAAGAAGACATCAAGCGGGCCCTCGAGATCACCGCCGCCGGCGGTCATAATGTTATCCTGGTCGGACCACCCGGGGCCGGCAAGACCATGCTGGCCCGGCGCCTGCCGGGTATCCTGCCGCCATTAAGCCTGCAGGAGGCGCTGGAGACCACCAAGATCTACAGCGTTGCCGGAAAATTGAAGGAGAATACGACCCTGCTGTCACAACGCCCCTTCCGGAGCCCCCATCATACCATATCGGGTTCCGCGCTGGTGGGCGGCGGTACCTGGCCGCAGCCGGGCGAGATCTCCCTGGCGAACAACGGCGTCCTGTTCCTCGATGAATTACCCGAATTCGACCGGAGTGTGCTGGAAGTCCTACGGCAGCCCATCGAGGAGCGAAAGGTGCTGGTCAACCGGGCAAGGCAGTCGGCAGAATTTCCCGCTTCCTTTATCCTTGCGGCAGCCATGAATCCCTGTCCATGCGGTTATTACGGTCATCAGACAAAGAGCTGCACCTGTCCGCCGGGCGCAGTGATCCGCTATCTTAACAAGATCTCCGGACCGCTGCTGGACCGTATCGATCTTCATGTGGAGGTCGTCCCGGTCCCGTATGAGCAGGTAGCCAAAGATACCGTGGGCGAATCATCGGCTCTGATCCGGGAGCGGGTGATGGCGGCACGGGAATGGCAACGCCGGCGCTTTGAGCGCCTGGGATTTTATTGCAATGCGCAGATGGGGAACAAAACCTTGCGGACATGCTGTAAAGTAGACAAAGAGGGGCAGAAACTGTTGCGGAATGCCGTAGATAACCTGGGGTTGACGATGCGGGCCCATGACCATATTCTGAAAATAAGCCGGACTATCGCCGACCTGGCCGGCAGCGACCAGATCCTCCAGGAACACCTGTCGGAGGCGATCCAGTACCGAAGCCTGGACCGCGAGGGTTGGGCAGGGTAAAGAAATCAGTCCGTCCGCAAGCTTTTGACCGGATTGGCACGGGCAGCACGTACCGTCTGAAGACAAAGCGTAAGTGCGGCAATCACCGCCATCCCCGCCCCCGCCAGCAAGATCAGCCACCAGCCAAAGGCGGGCCGAATGGGGTAATCCCGCAGGAACCGATCCATCCCCAGCCACGCGATCGGTGTCGCAATGAGAAAGGCGATCCCGACCAGGAGCATGAATTCCCCCGACAACAAGGCAACGATCTGTGTGACCGTGGCGCCCATCACTTTTCTAATCCCGATCTCTTTGTTGCGGAGCGTGGTCGTATACACCACCAGGCCCAGCATACCGAGACAACTGATCAGGATGGCGACAGCGGTTGCCCATCGCAGCAAGCCGGCGGTGTCCTGTTCGCTCTTATAAAATCTGGCGATGCTTTCGTCAAAGAAATCGTACTTGAATTCACCGTCGGGATAGAATTTCTTATAGGCTGCTTCGACAGCTTTTAGCGTCGAAGCCCAGGAGTCGCTCCGGTCCTGGGAGGCCAGGGCCAGATGGATCGTGTGGCTCTGTTTAGTATTGGCAACAAAGACAAGCGGATTGATCTCCTGATGAAGGGAGTGGGCATAGAAATCCCTGACGACGCCCACGATCGGTTTTGGCAGGGAATCCTCGGGGCCTCTATAGAGGTTTTTATTGAGCGCCTCCCAGGGATGTTTGAATCCAAGCTGACGTGCATAGGTTTCGTTGATGAGATATTCGCGGACCGTATCGCTGGGCAAAAGATTCCGCCCCGCCACCAACGGGATCTGATATAGAGGCAGGAAGGAAGTATCCCCAAATTTCCATTCAATTTGCGTTTTGACAGGTTCGCGCCCGCCCCGGTACACCAGGGACATCCCCCAAAAGCTACTCGAAGAAGGCGGGTTGCCGCCCAGGCTCGCCGCTGCGATACCCGGAATGGCCCGAAGCTCATTCAGCAACGCCAGCCGCCGGGTTATGCTGGTATCATTCCAGGGAAGCCGGGTGTAAACGATCGCTTTTTGCCGGAATCCGAGATCCCTGGTCAGCATATATTCGATCTGGCGGCCCACGATGAGGGTAGCAATGACAAAGACCTGCGCTATTACGAATTGCGACACCGTCAACATCTTTCGCAAGACAGAAGAACGGGTGCCTTGCCCGGCGGCCGGCAGGAAGGAGCCGCGCAGTACATTTACCGGCAGGAAACTCGACAGGACGATAGCGGGATAGAATCCCGAAAGCAGGCTTACCCCAAACAGCAGCAGGAGGAGGAAGCCGGCCAGCACGGGTTGATGCAGCCAGCTGAAATGCAGGTCGGGCGGGATGAAGTCAGAAAATATCTTCAGCAGCACCGGGACGAGCCCGACGGAAACGACCGTCGCAACGAACGTGGTCATAAACGTCTCCCCAAGGAACTGAAGGATCAGCTGACGACGCGAGCTGCCGATCGTCTTCCGGATGCCGATCTCCCGGGCTCGTTGCGAGGCCCGCGCCGTGGTCAGATTGACGAAGTTGATGACAGCCAGCAGCAGGAGAATAACCGCCAAAATGGTTAACCCTTTCAAAGCCGATGTGCTTGCGCGGCGCACCGTATCGAACGATCCATAGGTATCATTCAAATGAAGGTCGCTCAGCGGCTCGAGCAAAAAGGTCCGGTAGGTCTTTGTATTTTTTTGATTGACCGCCGCCTCAGGATCATATTTCGCCTGAATTCCTTTCAGCCGGGCCTCCACTGCCGCCTGCGTAGTGCCCTTTGACAATTTGACAAAGAGCATCATGGAGCTGCTCAGGCCGGGCCAGTCAAGGTAATAATGGTCTTTCAGACTGTTGCTGGTCATGGTGGAAAAAGAGATGAATTCGGCAAAGACAAAATCGGTATTGCCTTCCAGCTCATGTACTATGCCCGACACCTGGATCGGGATCGAATCGAAATAGGTGATGGTCCGGCCGATCATGGCATTGGGGGACAGACCGGGGAAATAGGTTTTTGCGCGGTCCAGGGTCAGCACCACATGAAAGGGTTCCTGAAGCGCGGTCGCCGGCGATCCTGCCAGCCATTTATAATTGAAGACGGAGAAATAGGATGGACCGGCAAAGATCAGGTCTTTCTGATGCCGGAACAGAATGGGTTTGGATCCCGCCACCGGGACAGAAACGGGCTCGTCGTTCAATAAATAGAAAGGAGCGGTATATTCGACGCCTGTCGCTTCCCCGGCCACTGCAGCTGCAAGCGGTTCGGGCACTCCGCGCATATGTCCGACGGCGCCGTTTTCGTTCCTTTCTTCCGTGACGATCCGGTAGATCCGATCAGAATCTTTATGGAATTTGTCAAATGTGAGGTCGTAATGAACGATCAGGAAGATCACCAGGGCGGCACTGATGCCGATGGAGAGCCCGATGATATTGATAAAAGAAAAGATCTTGTTGCGCCAGAAGTGGCGGATGGCGACGAGCAGGTAGTTTTTGAACATGGCGGTTATTTTTCCTGTCCAAGATACAACAGGTATCCGGGGAAGGCTATTTCTTTCGGTGTTTTTTCGAAGGACCTGGCGTGGGACCCGGCGATTGACCAGGCGATCGACCCGGCGTTGGATCAGGCGATCGACCCGGCGCGGGACCTGACGACCGACCCGGCGCAGGCTTGCCTTTGTTGGACCGCGGCGCAGATGCATACCCCGCGCCGGCCCCTGGCTTCGGCACGCCGGCCCCTGGCTTCGGCGCGGCAACCACAGGCTTCGGCGAAGCGCCGGCCCCGGCTGCCAACGGCCAGCCGATCACCACAGGTTTCCCCTCCCAACCGGATATCCATTGAGACAAACGGATCAACGCAGCATTGTCGGCCAGGTACAGGAGAAGCAGCGGAATCATCTTGAAGAACTCCCTTTTGGTCGTATCGTTCAGGTCCATCAGCGGAAGCGCAAAACCCAGCGCGCCAAGCCCGAGGTACAGCACCACAATGGCATAAAGCCAGTTGCGTGCGTTCCGATCATAGCGGCCGGGAACAAAGAACTCGACGATGAACAAGGCAGCCGCGATAAAGAAAATATAGCCCCACAGGTGGATCCCGAATGTACTTGCGATCAGCCTGGTCACGATATCCGAATACCGCTGGAAGAGGGGACTCCAGTTGGAAAGATTGGTGTTTACCAGGCTTCCTACGTCATAGTGGGCCGGAAGATAATGCCCGATATAAAAGGGCCCCGGCAGATAGTAGCCCAGCAGGGAAGGCAGGAAAAAGGACAGGATGGCCAACGCCATCTTTCCGCCGGACATCCCTTCCCGTTTCAACACCAGTAGAATGGGCGGAAGAAAAAGGAGGGCCAGGACCACGGTCTCGGACCGGATATAGGTGGCGACGCCCATGAGCAAACCCGAGAAAGAGAACCAAGACGCTGTTTTGTTTCGAAAGTACCCGAACAGGAACCAGAGGCTGAGGAAAAAGAAGATCATGTTACTGTAATCGTACAGGATCATGAACGTGTAGGCATACATTTCGGGCGTCATCAGGAACAACAGCAGCAACAAACCGGCGATAATGGGATGCAGCTTTTCCTTCAGGGCATGATACAGGAAGACCGTAAAGCTGACAAAGACCGCGCTCAGCCAGATCTGACCAAAGGGGAATCCGGCCATTTTGGTGATCACCTGAAGGCTGATAAGGAAAGGGGATTTGAATTGGTTGTTGGTCGTCGAGAGGTCGACGTTGAAAAAGGAATTGATCATCGAATGTTCGCGCACGGCGAATTCAGCGATGGCTTCCGGGCCCGAAAGGGCGTCGCGGGAAGTAGGCGGAAGATAGTAGCATCTCCAGATGCTGACGATGACCAGGAAAGCAAAGACGGCCAGGAACGGGATCTCATAGGGCAAGAGCCGGAACGGCGGCGGCTTGAGCGACTGCCGGAATGCGGTAAAGCCATCCCGGCGGATACGAAGAATGCCAGGGGTATTCAGCGCAACGCCCGCAAGGATTAAGGCGCCAAAAACAGTAACGGGAGTGAGCGGGACATAAAGCAGCTGCAGAAGGAAAGGAACCACAGATGCAACGGCGACGCCGAGCAGCACGGAAAGGGTGATCATATAAGCTGCCTTTAACCGCAGCCGGAACAGCGTCAGCACCCCATAGCCGGCGACCAGGTAATAAACCGGAAGAAGAAGATAGGAGATGAGCAGCATGGGATGATTATAATATGGGGGTGAATTTTCGATAATAAGCCAGGATCTGCCGCCTTTGTTCCGGAGTACGGATCGCATCGAGCGATACGCCTTTCTTCCCCACCCTGACCAGGAAGTTCGCTTTGTCTGCATCGGGTGAGTTGACCCAAACACCTTCCAGCCCGGTATAGTAATAAAATACGGCCGGCTCGGGAGCGCGAACGGTGGGATAGATGTGCAGGGAGTCGCGGTAGTAACTGTTGGGTTCGAAAAGGATCACCGGATTGGCAACGTGCCTGCTTTCCACTACTTCCTTCACCCGAATGGAGATCAAATAGGAAATACCGTACCTGCTTTTCCTGATCCCGGTTGCATCAAGGGTGTCATTCATCTCCTTCAGGAGATCCTTCCAGTAGGATACGGGCTTCGACTGGATCCAGGCAGGATAGTATCCCGCATTCATCGTGACCAGGATGACGAGAAAAGAAATGAGGGTTAATATCAGGCTCTTCATGGCAGTCTAATGTTATACCAGGTCATTCTTCCGTAATCGCGCGACGGCGTAGTCTACGGCCCGGGCAGTCATCGCCATATAGGTCAGGGACGGGTTCTGGGTCGATGTGGAGGTCATACAGGCTCCATCCGTCACAAAAACATTTTTGCAGGCATGAAGCTGATGCCACTCATTGAGCAACGAGTTCGCCGGGTCTTTACCCATCCGTACTCCGCCCATTTCATGGATATCCAGGCCCGGCGCCTGTCCCGAATCGCCGGTTTTGATATTCGTAAAACCCGCGGCGGAATACATTTCGGACATTTGATCAAAGAAGTCTTTCAGCATTTTTTCATCATTGTCGTCATAGCTGATGTCGATCTTTAGCTGGGGGATCCCCCACGTATCCTTCAGGACGGGATCGAGGCTGACCTGGTTGCTTACTTTAGGAATTGTTTCCCCCATCATGTGCGAGCCGACGCGCCAGGGCCCGGACTTGCCGGCGGAAAGATGTTGTTTCAAGGTCAGCCCAACCCCATCGGTCGGATGATCGAAGGACCTGAAGGCTGAGAATCCGGCAGCATAGCCGCGGAGGAAATTCGCGTCCTTGTCCTGCCGGAAGAGGTTGCGGAAACGGGGAATATACGCGGCTGTCGGCCGGCGGCCGTCTGTCGTCCTGTCGAGAAAACCTTCATATTCGGCGGAAATATGCCCGCGATAATTATGGAAGGCCACATATTTTCCCAGCAGGCCGTTGTCATTGCCGAGGCCGTGCGGAAAGCGGCCGGAGACGGAGTTCAGCAGAACAAGGTTAGTATTCAGAGCGCCGGCGTTCACGAAAATGACCGGCGCAAAGTATTCGAATATTTCTTTGGAATGGGCGTCTACGACGCGGACACCCGTTGCCCTTCCTTTCTTGTCATCATAGAGGATGGAGTGCACGACGGAGAATGGCCGCAGGGTAAGGTTGCCGGTTTTCTCCGCCCAGGGGATGGTCGTGGAATTGCTATTGTAATAACCGCCGAAAGGACAGCCGCGCTGGCATAGCGTTCTATTCTGACATTGACCTCTGCCTTGCTGCAGGTGAAGGGCTGTCGGCTCGGTGAGATGGGCGCAGCGCCCATAGATGACGGGGCGATCCTTGTAGTGCTTCCGGACAAAATCGGCAAAATAGGTTTCCACGCAGGTCAGCTCCAGCGGAGGTAGAAATTCCCCATCGGGCAATTGAGCCAGTCCGTCCTTGTTGCCCGAAATACCCACGAATTTCTCGACATAACTGTACCAGGGGGCAAGATCCTTGTAGCGGATCGGCCAGTCTGTCGCATATCCGTCCCTGACCGGCCCTTCAAAGTCAAAATCGCTCCACCGCTGCGTTTGACGCGCCCACATGATCGACTTTCCGCCGACCTGATAGCCGCGGATCCAGTCAAAAGGCTTCTCCTGTACATAAGGGTGATCCGTATCCTTCACGAAAAAATGCATGGCATCCTCCCGGAAAGCGTAACACCGGCTGACGGAGGGATTGGCTTCGCGAACCGACTCAGGAATCTCTCCCCGGTGCTCGAATTCCCAGGGCATCATATTCGTCGTCGGATAGTCTTTGATGTGCCGGACGTTCCTGCCTCTCTCCAGCACCAGCGTCTTGAAGCCCTTCTCCGTAAATTCTTTTGCCGCCCAGCCACCGCTCATTCCCGAGCCGATGACAATAGCATCAAATTGATTATTCCCGATTGGATCTCCCATGTCGAATGATTTAGACGTTTTAGGATCTCTGTGACGCCGGTACCGGTACGCAGCCATGCCAGCGGCCGGGTACCAATTCATATACCTGTACTTTGGTCAGGAAATACCGTGAGGAAGTATACGACAAGATCGTGAGCTTTCTGGCCGTTGAATAGAAAAAATTCATTTCTTCTCCCGGAAGCTGCTTTTTCCCGATGGAGGTCAAAATGGCCTCCCGCTGAACGGGGCTGGCTTCGGCAAACGTACCGCCGGTCGTCTTGCGGGACGCATCATCCAGTTGCTTCAGGCCTTTGAAAAAGGTGTCCTGGTCTTTTTTGGCTGAACAGTCATCGAGCATCTTGAAGATAAATAGAGATGCCCCTGTCTCCCTGGCGCCGGGAGTTTCCGTAGTTGGGATGAGTGTAGCCGTTAGCGCATCCAATGTCCGCTGCCCGGCATCATCTACCGTAAAGTTGTTCAGCACCAGATCCGGTTTGGTATGCCTGCCTGCACACGAAGGCAGCAGTGCCGCACCGGCCGAAATAAAAGCGAGTTGTCGGAGCGCTGTCCGTCTGTTGATCGTCATCGATGAGGTGGTTTCTTACAGCCGGAAGGTAAGAATTATCAGGCAATCTTTTTGACGGAGACCAGAGATTCTTCCTTGGAAAAAGCCGACTGATCCACCGGGACGGGTTGATCGCGATAAAACAGCGACTTGAGCATCAGCAAGCCGGTCTGGAACATGATCTTCATATCCAGCAGGAAGTCGACATTCCGGATGTAATAGGAATCCCATTGATAGCGGCGGAGAATACTTTCAAAGCTCGTGGCGGGACCGCGATAACCCCTGACCTGCGAAAGACCGGTGATGCCCGGCCGGGCCAGGTTGCGGAAATTATAATTGGAAACGAGGTTCGCAAATTCCTGGGTATCTTTCAGCATATGCGGCCGGGGGCCGACGATACTCATTTGCCCGAGCAACACATTGACGAACTGCGGGATCTCATCCAGGCAGGTATTGCGGAGGAACCAGCCGACACGCGTAACGCGCGGGTCGTTGGTAGAAGCCCGGC
>DATJMG010000067.1:0-7054 GCA_035508835.1 Puia sp. | reverse complement strand
GCCGCGAAAAGGATAATTGTCAGCATAATGTGCGATTTCCCCGCATAACGCCAAATTGGATGCCGGATCGGCGGATCCCCATCAGCAGCCCGTCCCGCTGCCCTGGCCCCGCCTCCAACCTTATCAAAATGAAAAACAGATACGCCAAAATGAAAACCGCACCCCCCAACCGGAACGGAAACCGCACCTCAACCGAAATCGAAACCATACCTCAACCGGAACGGAAACCGCACCCCCAACCAGGTCAGGCCTCATAACTCAACTTATACTCCTCGATCTTCCGGTATAAGGTCGTCAACCCGATATTCAGCAGCCGGGCGGCTTCTGTTTTATTACCCCGGGTATGGTTCAGCACCCGCTGGATATGAAGTTTCTCGACGCTCGCCAGGTCGAAAGCCGATATCGGCCCCGTCATCCGCAGCCCCGTCACCTGCAATTCCGCCGGCAGGTTGTCTACGGTCAGCACCGGACCGTCTGTCAGGATCACCGCCCGCTCGATGATATTTTTAAGTTCGCGGATATTCCCCTTCCATTCATGATTTTGCAGATGCTCCAGGAACTCCCGGCTGATGCCCTCGATCCGCTTCCCGCTTTTGCGCGCGAAAAATTGCAGGTAGTAGTCGGCGATCAGCGGGATATCCCTTTTCCGGTCCCGCAGCGCCGGCAAGGGTATCGTAAAGACGTTCAGCCGGTAATACAGGTCATCCCGGAACCCCCCTTGCTCCACCACCTGCCCGAGATCCCGGTTCGTAGCCGCGATGATCCGCACATCCACCCGCGTGGATTTGGTATCGCCGACCTTGATGAATTCGCTGGTCTCCAGCACCCGCAGCAACTTCGCCTGCAGGTCGATATGCATCTCGCCGATCTCGTCCAGGAAAAGCGTCCCCTGGTTGGCTTCCTCGATCAGGCCCCGTTTATCTCTTGTCGCCCCGGTAAACGCCCCCGCCTTGTGCCCAAAAAGTTCACTTTCCAGCAATTCCTTCCCGAACGCACTGCAATTCAGCGCCATGAATGGTTTCCCCGCCCTTTTGCTCCCATGGTGGATCGCCTGTGCAAACACCTCCTTACCCGTCCCGGTCTCCCCCAGGAGCAGCACCGTCGCATCCGTCGGCGCCACCTTCCGCGCCATGGCGATCGCATGAACGATCAGCGGCGAAGTGCCCAGGATCGCATCGAACGTATACCGCTTCCCCACCTGCTGCTCCAGCAACGCCACCCGTTTTTGCAGCAGCACCTTCTCCATTGCCCTCGCCAGCAACGGAATGATCTTGTCGTTATCGTCACCCTTCGTAATATAGTCGAACGCCCCGTTCTTCATCGCCGCAACCCCATCCGCGATATTCCCGTAAGCCGTCAGCAGGATCGTCTCCACCGACGGAAATTTTACCTTCGTCTCCCGGACAAAATCCACCCCATTCCCATCCGGCAGCTTCACATCACACAACACGACGTCAATATCCTCCCGTTCCAGCTGCCGCCCCGCCGCCTTCAACGTATCCGCCTCGAGCACCGTCAGCCCCTCCAGCCGGATGATCCTCGCCAGCAATGCCCTCAACTTTTCCTCATCATCGATAATCAAGACTGTCCCCGTAGCCATTCCAAACCCCTTTTGCGCCCAAAACTATTGGATTTCCCCCAAACCATCCCAACTCAACATTTTCTCAGCCCCTCCAACCTCCCACGCTCCAAATTTTTGGCCCCACTCTCCCCCGAATTCTTTACTTTTGATGCCCCGCGGACCCGGACTGCCTCACCGCATCCCGGCCCGGCGCCCTACCGGCACCCTACCCGGCGCCCCGATCCGCACCACCGCGGCGCGAAAGCCCGCACCACGGCCGGACCATCCGGCCCCCGACCCGGAGAGATGGCAGAGCGGTCGATTGTGACGGTCTCGAAAACCGTTGTACGGGCAACTGTACCGAGGGTTCGAATCCCTCTCTCTCCGCAAGAATATTTTCAATGTGTTTCAAGGGCTCGCAAGACTTTGGTTCTTCGGGCCCTTTCGAGTTTTTCCACTACAAATTGATCCAAAAGTTCGCGAAATTTTGGTGCCCAATTCGGTGCACCTGATTCCGGTGGTATTTTGGGACACCTCACGCCCGCAACTCCAAAAAGAACAGCAAGGGTCTCTCACCTATTTACATCCGCCTTACCATCAATGGCCGCCGCCTCGATCAAAGCATCGGCCGGTCAATCAATCCTGCGCTCTGGTCGCCAGAAGCCGCGCGGGTGAAAGGAAACAATGACAAGGCCCACCAGTTAAATAACTACCTCGACGCCCTCAGAAGCAAGGTCATCAAACTCGAACGCGAAATGGTCCTCGACGGCATTCCGGTGAATTTGGCCAATTTCAGGGAAAAATGGCTGGGCATCACCGAAGCCCCGCGGATGCTGATAGAGGTCTTCCAGCAACATAACGACCAGATGGACGCCCTGATCCGGGCCGGCCACGGTTTTTGCCCGGCAACCCTCGATCGTTTCAATACCTGCCGGGACCACACTCGAGCCTTTATCCAATGGAAATACGGTTCCGACGATATCGACATCAAAAAGCTGGATTTCGAGTTTGTGTCGAATTTGGAGTTTTGGCTAAAAACCCAGCGGAATTGTGCCCACAACACGACAATGAAATATATCAGCAATTTGAAGAAAATCGGCCATCCCCGTTTAAAAAATAATTCTTACGAAGGGTATAATAAACAGTGATCACGGCCGTTAAGCCGCTAATATGAAAAGGCTAACTGCTATTACGATCAGCTTGTGTATGCTGGCCGCATTCACCTGCAATGGCCAGGATTCCATCCCTTATCTGACCGGGAAAGTCAAGATATCCCTCGCCCAAGGGACCTTCGACTGCGAATTCACCATGAAGGACTACCCCATCATACCCGACTATCTCATCCGCATCAACTCCGGGATGAATATTTTCTGGTTCAAGAATGAAAAAGGATACAGACTCCTATACGACAAGTCAACCGCCGATTCCACCGGCACATTTGAATCCTGTGACTACTCTTTTCCCACGGATTACAGGGATGTCGATAAATTCCTGCCTCCTGAGCTACAGTTCCGTTACACCGGCAAATATCCTGTGGTCAGAGACACGACCGAGTCGGGTGACGTCGAGGCCAACGACTGGCGAGGCAATATTGCCTTCAACGGCTACTCTGTTCGCGCGGATGGTTTGCAAAGCGCCTGGTATCCGGAGTTGTACGACATCAAAAAGAAAAAGCAGTATGAGCGCGTCAGGTATGACATGGATATCGACTGCGCCGATTGCCGGGTGATCTATGTCAATGGTGTGGCGCCTATCAAAGGAACCCATGCCCATGTCCACAGCGAGGTGCCCCGAGAGCTATTTCTATTCGCGGGAAATTTCCCGGTGGTAAGCTCCGAAGGCACTTATTTTCTGGATGCGGGGCTATCTGCGGCTCAGCTACACGCCTTTGCCAAAATGACCGCGGACGCAAAACATTTCTATGAAGCCGGTTTTAAGGTTCCCTTCATGGATCCCATCACGTATGTCCAGGCCAACCCAACTGCTCCCCGCTACGGCTTCAGTTTCGTCTCTTTCCCCACGATCGTCAATGTCGGCTTTGGCGAATATGCGCTCAGTGGCTTTCACGATCCGGCCAACAGCCCGCTATATGAGGTCATGTCGCACGAGCTCGCTCATTATTATTTTGGCACGATCCGGCAATTCAACACGTTTTTTGGAGCCGTTCTGCAGGAAGGGCTGGCAGAGTTCCTGGCCCTGAATGTGCTGAAAAACGAGCAAGCCGACACGATCTATGAAAAGACACTATTGGGAAAGATCAAAGACGCGCAAACCTTCCAGCAAATCCCGATGAGCCGGCTCAACTCGGAGAAAGACTTCTGGAACCGGGAACTGTATGTGTATTATTTCGCGCCCGTCATCTTCCTGGCGATCCAAAAGGAGATTGGAGACAGCGCCACCTGGGAATGGATGCACCAGCTACTGACCATGCCAACCCAATGGACAGACTATGCATTCCTCGAGACCACCCTTCAAAAGGCACTTGGCGATAAAGCCAAATCCACTGCTTTGGCGGCGAAGTATTTTGAGACCCCTGATGCGCTGCAAAATGCGATCAAGGAGCTGGCGGGTGGCCCGGTTCATCCTTAGACCGTCAGTGTTCGGCGCCACTCATCCGGGAATAGTGGTGTCTTGTAATGAACATGCGCCAGCGTCATCAAGCACTCTAATCCAGCGGCAATGGTGCGATAGTAATAAGGTTCCTTCCCCTCTCCCGCAAAAAATTTGTATCGATTTGCCGTGATTTGGGCGCGAAAAAACATAACTCTTCCGGGCTTTCGCCTCCCCCAATTCTGGCCCGTCCCCGTTTGTTTCTTATATTTGGCAGGCTGAAGACAACCATTCTACCAATTTATGCTAACGACTTATTTCAAAACGGCCTGGCGAAACTTATTTCGCAACCGAACGACTACGCTGATCAACTTATTCGGCCTTTCCGTCGCATTGACAGCCTTTGTCTTTATCGCTATTTGGGTGATGAACGAGTTGACTTATGACGGCTTTCATAAGAATGCGAAGGACATATTCCTGGTCCAAATGAAATTTACTCCAACTGGTGAGGCGAGCCCGATAACTCCCCTGCCACTTGGTGAAACCCTCAGGCAAAACCCAGATCTCGACTTCGTGGCAACAATGGGCCGTTGGTCGGGGACCTTAAATAATAATGGGAATTTGTTTGACGACAAGGCCGGAATAGCTGTTGACAGCGGTTGGTTCAATATCTTTGATTATACTGTTCTAAGCGGGGATATCCGTTCATTCAACAACCATCCATTTTCAATTATATTCACCCAATCGAAAGCCCGGCAGATCTTTGGAAACCGGGATCCCGTCGGTCAGGTGATCAAACTGGATACGACTTTGTACCAGGTGAGGGCGGTCCTGAAAGACAACCCGATCAACTCGAGCTTGCAATTCGACATGTTGGTGCCAATGGCGGCCCGGCTTGCATATAGAAAAGGAGATCTGGGCAATTGGACTAATGCCAGCTACCGGACATTCATCAGGATCCATCCCAATACGAATGTTTCTTCCTTCCTTAAGAATGCCAACGCGCTGGTAGACCGAACATCGGCGAAAGCGGGTCGCTCGTTGGCCCTTCAGCCTCTGAGGGATTTGCATTTCGACACAAATTCATCGGACCCGGCATTTCGCCGTGGCAGCCGCACCGCAGTTTTAGTATTCAGCGTGCTGGCGCTGTTACTTTTAATCTCCGCAAGCATCAACTATATAAATCTCACCATTGCAGAAGTAAATTCCCGCATCAAGGAAATAAGTATCCGGAAGATCATCGGCGGGAATTCGATACAATTGTTTCTGCAGTTTCTAACCGAATCCTTCTTGCAATGCTTAATTGCGTTGGCTCTGTCATCCGTAATCATGTGGCTTGCGCTGCCATTCTTCGACAGGCTAACCGAAACCAACTTCCAATTATTCACCGGCTCCTGGATTATATGGCTATTTTTCCTGGCTACATTGGTTATAAGTACTGGCGTGAATGGCGTCTTTCCAGCCTTGACGGTGGCGTTCTTTAAACCGCTGGATTTTTTGCATGGCTCGACTATTTTGAAATTTGCCAATCTGTTTATCCGAAAGGGTTTGGTAGTGTTTCAATTCATAATAGGTATTCTTCTCATGATCGGTACCATTGTTATCTTTCGGCAAATGCAACTGGCAAGGAATTCTTCCGCCCAATACAATCGTGCTCAGGTAGTATCTTTCGAATTGCCTTCACAGACATTACAGAAAATGGGCTACGATCAAAAGAACATAAACCGGCTGGCTCAAACGCTCAGGAATGAATTGCAGGCTCAAAGTTGCATCCAGGAAATAGTTTTTGCAAGCACTTCAATTGAAGGTGCACTCAATTCGAACGGTGCAAGAAATTGGTATTGGCCCGGAATGGATACCAGCATTTCCGCCACTGTCGCAAGTATATGGTTGGAACCCGGAGCACGGAATATTTTCAACCTGCAATTAGTCGAGGGGCGGTGGTTCTTCGACGACAGATCCGACAACAGGAATTTTATCTTGAATGAAACGGCTGTAAGGACATTGGGGTTACGGGAACCCGTGGTGGGACAGACCTTTGCACGACTGGGTGAAGATACAGGCCGCATAATCGGTGTTATAAAAGACTACAACTTCACGTCCCTGTATAATAAAATAGAACCGTTGGTGATCGGCGATTTTGACGATGAAATTAAACCGCTCTTCTTTGTAAAAATCGCACCGGATAATATAGCTAAGGCAATGACCGCTATCTCGGCAGCATGGAAGAACAACATCCCTGAAGCTCCGCTCCAATACCAGTTCATGGATCAGGCGTTTGATAACCTGTATAAGGACGATCTGAAGGTATCCGAACTTGTATTGATTTTCAGCAGCATTTCCCTTGTGATCTCCGCTTTAGGGTTATTCAGTCTTTCGGCTTTCGTTGCAGTACATAGAAAGAAAGAGATCGGGATCAGGAAAGTTATGGGTGCTGCCGCCACTCGAATTACCCTCATGCTTTTAAAAGAATTTCTGGTGCTGGTACTTGTCGCCGTGATCATAGCCTCACCTATTGGCTACTGGGTTATGCATAATTGGCTACATAATTTTACATATAAGGTCGCGCTAAACTGGTGGGTCTTTGCGGTTGCCGGTATTGCAGCATTGCTCATTTCCTTCATCACCGTTAGCTTTCATGCCGTCAGAGCTGCAGTCGCGAATCCCTTGATAGCGCTAAGGAGCGAATAAAAGCCTTACTCTTTCATGAAAGATTTCGTTAGAAATCAAGCCTTCAGTACGCCGAACCAATCTGCTCCGGCTCAAGGATCGCTTCAACAAATTTGTCCAATTGGAAATATTTGCGAACGGCCTCACGTACGTCATTAGCCGTGACATCCTTTATAATCTTCGTCCTATCCAGTATGCTGCCATAGCTTTCTCCCTGTAACCAGGCATGTGAAAGTTGCGCCAACCAAAAGTAATTCTGACCCAATTCGGCCT
>DATJMG010000066.1:0-35522 GCA_035508835.1 Puia sp. | reverse complement strand
CCAAGCTGAGTGACAAAAACGGCGGTGGCTCTCTGACTGCCTTGCCCGTGATCGAGACCCAGGCCGGTGACGTCTCTGCCTATATCCCGACGAATGTGATCTCGATCACCGACGGTCAGATCTTCCTCGAAGGAAATCTGTTCAACTCAGGGATCCGGCCGGCGATCAACGTAGGGATCTCCGTTAGCCGGGTGGGGGGGAATGCGCAGATCAAGTCGATGAAGAAAGTGGCCGGTACGTTGAAGCTCGACCAGGCGCTCTACCGCGAGATGGAAGCATTCTCGAAATTCGGCGGCGATCTGGATGCAGCGACCAAAGTCATTATCGATAAGGGGGCGCGTAACGTGGAGATCCTGAAACAGCCTCAGTATTCGCCGGTCACTGTCGAGCATCAGGTGGCGATCATCTATCTCGGCACCCAGGGCTTGCTGCGTCAGGTACCGGTGAGGAAGATCAAGGAATTCGAAGAGCAGTTCCTCATGGAAATGGACAACAAATTACCGGATGTCCTGGCCGAATTCAAAAAAGGCAGCCTGCCTGATGACGGTGTGAAGCGGATGGTGGACCTGGCGAATAGCCTCATCCCGCAGTACACAAAATAGGATTACCATATTCGTTAGTGAGAGCCCGGCAGTGTTGACCGGGCTCACCGGCCTGCCGGAGGCCGGCCAGCCGATAGGTTAGACATTAACGTTTTTTGGGTCGGAGGCCCAAAAAAATTAAGTATAAACGCTTGCAGAATTAAAAACTTTTGGCAATCTTTACAGGGTCGCCACCGACAGTTCTCCAAGCTCCCGAAAAACAGCCGTTCGTTTTATCTCCAATCCTTTTTCTTCTTTCCGTACATTGACAGACTATGAAGCTATTTATGTCCGTACCGGTCTCAGTCTCCTTCATTGCGGCGTGTAACCCGTGTTTATCTGATTTTAATCGAATTATGTTGTTGATTGCCAAGTGTTAAGCAAGAGGAAGAATCGTCGTCATCCGGGCTGACCAACTCAGTTATATAAAATATACAGGAAGATTTTAGTTTTAAAGGGTACGATCAACAACCGCCGGGCTTTTCTAAGCCTGGCTTTTTTTTGCCTGCCGCCCCCGGGAGGCGGAGATCTTTAAAAAATATTTGGTTTATAAAATAAACCAGTTTATATTCGCAATAAATTTACAAGAATGCGACCGCTAATCATATTGACTGCAATTATCCTCTTATCCGGGCGGCTGTCGGCCCAGACAAAGGTGTCGGGTACCATCCGGGACAACAAGGGACATCCCCTGCATGGCGCCAGCATCGCGATCAAGAACAGCTATGACGGGGCCACTACGGATTCAACGGGGGCATTCCGGTTCGTTACTACCGAAAAAGGCGCAGATACCCTTACCGTTACCAATATCGGCTATAATCCCATAGAACAGCTCATAACGCTCAATGGAACGCCGGTGGTGCTTCATCTGGCCCTGAAAGAGCAGCTCAGCGAGCTAAAGGCGGTGACGATCACCGCGGGGTCATTCAGTGCCGGCGATTCGAAACGCGGCGCGGTGATGAGCTCCCTGGATATTGCCACCACGGCGGGCTCCAACGCCGATATCACGGCCGCCCTCAAAACCCTTCCCGGCGCCCAGCAGGTAGGGGAGCAGGAAGGCCTTTTTGTCCGCGGCGGCGCGGGCTATGAAGCCAAGCAATACATCGACGGCACCCTTGTGAATAATCCCTATTATACAAGCGTTCCGGATATCGCCCAACGGGGCCGGTTCTCACCTTTTCTCTTTAAGGGCACGGTATTCAGCACCGGCGGCTATTCCGCCCTGTACGGCCAGGCGCTTTCCTCCGTTGTCCTGCTGGAATCGATCGACCTGCCCGAAAAGTCGGAGGTCGACGCCACCATCTCCCCGCTTGTCGTGGGGCTGGGTACCCAGCAGCTGGCCAAAGACAAGCAAAGCTCCTATGGATTCAGCTATAACTATGTCAACGCCCTGGCGTATTTCAAGGCGGTGCCGCAAGACGTGAATTATTTCGAGATGCCGCAATATCATAACGCGGATGCCAATTTCCGCATCCGGACGAAGAGCGGCGGAATGATCAAGTACTATACGACCTTTTCCTATAACCTGCTCGGGCTGCGCCGCCAGGACTGGGACAGCCTCAACATGAACGACGCCTTCGGGCTGACGAACCATAACTGGTATAACAACCTCAGCTGGCGGGACTATCTGAGCAACGGCTGGAAATTCGATCTGGGCGCGAGCTACAGCACCAACCTCGATAATATAAGCCAGAACGTGCAGAACCCGGCCAACCAGGACCAGGTTTTCCCCGACTCGACATTCTGGATGAACTATAAGAATTTCGGGGTAAACCAGCGCCAAAACCTTACACAAGTCAAGGCGGTCTTTGACAAGAAGCTGGGTACGTTAAGCGCCATCCGGTTCGGCTCGGAATACTGGTATGCCTATAATTACCAGCAGTACCACACGGTAGAATACAACATCGATACGGTGAACAAATTCCACGATAATTTCAATGCCGTCTTTGCCGAATCGGATATCTATCTGACCAATGCGCTCGCGGCAAAGGTCGGCGTGCGGTATGAACATTCCACGGTGATCGATAAGTCGGATATCGCCCCCCGCTTTTCGCTGGCCTACCGTACCGGCCCGGAAGCCCAGGTGTCGCTGGCCTACGGCATCTTCTATCAAAAGCCGGAGAACAGCCAGCTTTTCTATACGCAAAACCTGGGGTTCACAAAGGCGACGCACTATATCATCAACTATCAAAAGATGACGAAGGACCGGATCTTCCGGGTGGAAGCCTACTACAAAAAATATGATGATCTGATCAAGACCGTTCCCGTCAACTACTTCTTTTCCACCTACAACAACTCCGGCAGCGGTTATGCGAAAGGACTGGAATTCTTCTGGCGCGACAAGAGATCCATCAAGAACTTCGACTATTGGATCAGTTATTCCTATCTGGATACCAAGCGCAACTACCTCAACTATACGACCCAGCTGATGCCCAACTATGCGGCGACGCATACGGCTTCGGTTGTCCTGAAGCGTTTCTTCACCAGGCTGCGTTCCGGCGTTAACCTCACCTACAGCTTCGCCACGGGCCGCCCCTATTACAACTTCATCCTCGACAGCCTGAACAAGTACAATCTCGCGGAAAGCGGCAGGACGAAGGATTACAACAGCCTTAACTTCAGCGCGGAATATGTTCCGAGCTTCGCCAATCCGAAAGCGCGGACCTTTGTGGTGCTGTTTGCTAGCGTGAGTAACGTCCTGGGCTATAACGCCGTATACGGCTATAATTTTTCCTATAGCGGGCTCTACAAGCAGGCGATCACGCCGCCCGCCAAACGGTTCTATTTTATCGGCTGCTTCCTGAGCTGGGGTGTCGACCGGTCGCAGGACGCGATCAACAACAACCTGTAAGTCATCAAATTTTTTAAAAATAAACAACACACTACCATGAAAAAGACGTTTGTTCTTATCGCTTTGCTGACCGGCCTTGCCTGTCAGGCTCAATCGGACAAATATGTAGCGGCCATGCAGAAGAATATCGCCCTGCTGGATTCCGCTAAGAGCATCGACCAGCTGGAAAGCCTGGCCGCAACCTTCGAACGGATCGGCGATGCCGAGAAGACCCAATGGCTGCCGTATTACTATGCCGCGCTGGCGCAGACCTGGGTCGGCTGGAACCCCGAAACGAAGGATAAGGACGCCAATTCCCGGAAGATCAACGCCTACCTGGCGAAGGCCGAAGCGATCGAGAAGAATGCCGAGACCTATGCCGTAGAGAATATGTCGGCAACCCAGCAAATGCTGGTCGATCCGCAAAACCGCTGGATGACGAACGGCAAGGACGCCTCCGAAGCGCTGCAGAAAGGATTGGCGGCGGACCCGAACAACCCGCGGCTGTACTATCTCCAGGGCATGAGCATGTTCAATACCCCGGCCCAGTTCGGCGGCGGAAAGGATAAAGCCAAGCCCCTCTTCGAGAAATCCGTGGCTTTATTCAAGACCGCTCAGCCCAAGCCGCTCTATCCGACCTGGGGTCAGAAGCAGGCAGAGGACATGCTGGCGCAGTGCCAATAAAGACTACCGGCCGCCGGATGGCCGGCGGCTCATCCTATAGCCGGCCGGCGGCCGGCTGACCGACAGGTCAGACTTTAGCTTTATTAAATTAATATTGTATTATGGACAGTCAACGGGAGACCCTTACACCCGAAGAAAGCCTTCAGGTTATCCGGTCGATGATCGAGAAGGCCAAGACAACGGTAGCTGATAACAGCTTCTATTTTCTTTTATGGGGATGGCTGGTCTTTGCCGCCGCCCTGCTTCAGTATATCCTGGCGGTCTTTGTCAAGACCCCGCTGAATGGAATGGCCTGGAACCTCATGTTCATCGGCTTTATCGTCTCCGGAATTCGTGGGGCAAGGAAGCAGCCAAGGACCGTCAAGACCTATATCGACGAAGGGCTGAGGCACATCTGGGAGTGCGTAGTGATCCTCCAGATCGTCATCGTGCTTATTTACTTTAAGCGGGGTGACTGGGAGCACTGTTATGTCTTTTTTGTTCTTTCCTATTCCACCGGCTGCTTCCTGACGGGACGGCTGCTCAGGTTTGCGCCTTTGGTATGGGGGGCCTTTGCCTCCTGGGCGATCGCCATTCTAATGACCTACACCGATACGCCTACCAACATCCTGCTGACGGCTGCCGCCGTGCTTGTCAGCTATATTGTTCCGGGCTACCTGCTCCGCGCCAACTACAAACATCAACTGCTAAAGAAATAACAGCCATGGAAAACGAACAAACCCCGACCGGCAGGCAAAGCCTGGAGCTGCTGCGGGGCAGCGTGATGGCGGAAGCAAAAAGACAACATGTTTAAAGATCTTAACCCGATATTACATTCCCAACTTCGGCTGGCCATTGTTTCCCTGCTGATCACCGTGAAAGAGGCGGAGTTCACGTATCTGCGGGAAAAGACCAATGCGACGGCCGGCAACCTGAGCGTCCAGATCAACAAGCTCAAGGAGGCCGGCTATATAGACGTCGCCAAGTCATTCAAGGACAACTATCCGCAGACGGTCTGCAAGATAACGCCCCTCGGGGTTCAGGCCTTTGAGGAGTATGTGAAGGATCTGCAGGCCTATCTCAACATAAAGAAATGATGGCGGAGCCCGGCGAGAAATCATGGCAAAGCCCCGCAAGAAACGATCGCAAAGCCCCGCAAGGCAAAAAACACTAACTCTTTTCCAGCATCATCGTCAGGCGTTCGCCGCTGTTGATGATCACTTCCAGCTGGTACATGCCCGGCTGCAATTCGGATGTTCCCTGGATGTCATAGCTGTTCTCTCCATTCTCGCCAAATGCCGTTTGTTTGATCAGCTCACTGCCTTTGGAATCGGTGACGCGCATGACGACAAAACATTTTTCTTTCAGCTGTACGCCTACCTGGATGTCATTCACGTTGGGGTCCGGCGTAACACTGACGGCTTCGACGCTCTTGCTGCCATAAGATCTTAAGATCAGCACTTTCGAGTAGGTCACGCGGTGGGCGTCATCGATCTGCCGGATGCGATAGTAGATGTCGTTTTTCCGCTCTGCCTCATGGATCCTGTCATCAAAAGTATATTGACCTGCAGCGACCGCCTCCATCGAGGTAACTTCACCGACTGTCTCAAAGCTGGTTCCGTTCAGGCTCCGTTCGATCTGAAAATCCGTGCTGTGATTATCGTCGGCCGTATTCCAGCTGATGGCGACCGACTTGTGGTTGTACAGCGCCTGGAAGCTGGTCAGCGTGCTCCTGGCGGGGAACCTGATCGTTGCGGTCGTCGTGATGGAGCACAGCGCGGGGCTGCCGTTATCGCAGACCTTGTAGGAGAACTGCGTGGAATTCCCGGTAAAGCCGTCAGCCGGGGTGAAGGCGAACTCGCCATTCTTGTCCAGGTCGACGCGGCCGTCGGGGGACTCTTTAAGGAGATAGGCGGTCATTTGCTCATGATCCGGGTCATAGTCGTTGCTCAGCACATTACCGGCGGCCGTATGGCTGGCCGTTCCGGTGAACCGGTCCCGAACCGCCACCGGGGCTACATTACAGGTGGAGGCATAATGTAAAGCGGCGCCGATATGCAATTGGTCGATGGCGATCCGCTCGTTGCCGCCGATCCCCTGATAGTTGAGGACCAATTTGTATTGGCCGGGGGCGGGCACGTTGAGTGATTTATTATATGTGTATACCCGGCTTGCTTCGGATTCGGTCAGTTCGAGGCTGTCCAGGAGGGTCAGCGGCCGGTCATTGGCATCGGCTACGAAGATCTTCAGCCAGCGGCGGTCCTTTACCGGGAGGTTAAAGCTGTAGCTGAAAGAAACCGGCGTGCTGCCCGCCATATCCAGTACCGGGGTATAGATGCCTGTATGTTCGGTAGCGCTGGACCCGGAGCCGGAAACCATGGCGCCGTCGCCTTCGATGCCGGGCGCCCAGCCGTTACGGTTGACGTCAAAATCGGCAAAGAACCAGCAGCGGCCCTGCAAATACCCTTTTACCTGGGCCAGGCTAACCCCGGGCCGGGAGTTGAAATTGTCGGTGATACCGGCAGCATGGAGCGGGAAAAAAGCGATTACCAGCGCGCACGAAAGTAAGATCGTCGGGAAGTTCCGTTTCATCTTTGTAATTTTCAGAAGGTGAATAAGCGATAGGATGCTGAAAATCAGCGGCGATTCAAAGGAGAGGAACTAACAATCCAGGTAATGCGATCTGTTTTTCGGGGAAAATGAATTTGTGGAGCTGCATCAAAGATAGAGAACACATTCTGTTTTTGCAAGTCCCCGGCCAAAAAAATGTAGGCGCCTTTGTTGGCCGTTGGCCGGTTCGGATGCTACCCCCGGCTCCCTTCCAGCTTCTCGTCTTCGGCATTGGCCAGGACGGTAGCCCCCATTTTTCGCATGGGATTGCTGCGGTTCTCGTCGAATTCCTGGCGGTTCCGGATGATGTCTATACAGGTATACAAGGCAGTCAGAAAGGAGGTAGCATCCGCCTTGTTCTTCCCGGCGATATCGAAGGCGGTGCCATGATCGGGTGAGGTCCGGACCATCGGCAGTCCCGCGGTAAAGTTTACGCCTTCTCCGCCGGATAGCGATTTGAACGGGATCAGGCCCTGGTCATGGTACATGGCCAGCACGGCGTCGAAGCGGGACTGATAGTTACGTGCGAAGAAGGCGTCGGCGCTATAAGGGCCGAATACGAGCATATGATGTTTTGCATCCTTGATCACCGGCTTGATGACCTCTTCGTCTTCCTTTCCGATCAGGCCTTCATCCCCGGCATGCGGATTCAGGCCCAGGACGGCGATCTTCGGCTTATCGATCCCGAAATCCCGCATCAGGCTTTCGTTCAGGATGCGGAGTTTCGACTGAATGGCCTCCCGGGTGATATAGCGGGCGATATCCTTCACCGGTACATGTTCGGTCACCAGTCCTACTTTAAGCGTGTCCGATACCATCAGCATGAGCACGTCACTTGCATTAAAGAGTTGTTTCAGGTAGGGGGTATGACCGGTGAAATTGAAGGTCGCAGATTGCGTATTCTTTTTGTGGATCGGGGCAGTGACGAGCCCCTGGATCTTTCGGTCCCGCAAGGCCTCAGCGGCTGCTACCAGCGACTTGACGGCATACGACCCGCCGATATCGGTCAGCTGACCCGGCAATATGGCGATCTCCTCTTCCCAGCAGTTGTAGATATTGATCTGTTTGGGAGTGATGCGCGAGAAGTCCTTCGTGCTTTGGTAATTGAAATTGATCTCCGGCGTGGACTTGCGATAGAAATTGATCAGCTTGTTGGAGGCAAAGATCAGCGGAGTACAGAGTTCCAGCAACCGGTGATCGGAAAAGGTCTTGATGATCAGCTCTGCTCCGATCCCATTCAGATCGCCGATGGAAATCCCTATCACAGGTCGTTGGTGTTGAATGCTCATGCGCTAAATCTTATTTTTTACCGCTCAAAAGTACGACTTTTGCGCTTTAACCGGGCGAAGTCTGCCGTTTTATTCCCGCTATGTATACGCTCAGAAAATCCCTTGGCCAGCATTTCCTCCGGGATGAGAACATCTCCCGGAAGATTGTTGCCGCCTTGCTTGGAACCGTTGACAAGAGCGAAGTTCCGCCGTTCAGGCGATTGCTCGAAGTAGGACCGGGAGGCGGGGCGCTGACCAAATACCTGCTGGAGCTGGAAGGCATCGATTTCAAAGCGGTGGAGCTGGATGAGGAGAAGATCGGTTATTTGCTGACGACATGGCCGGCGTTGCACGGGAAGATCCTCGCGGGGAGCATCCTGGATCTGGAAAAGCCCTTTGATGACAAATTCGCGGTGATCGGCAATTTCCCTTACAACATTTCTTCCCAGATCCTGTTCAGGATGCTGGATTGGAAAACGGACTTGCTGACAGTGATCGGGATGTTCCAAAAGGAAGTGGCCCTGCGGATTGCCGCGAAGGAAGGCTCGAAGACGTATGGGGTACTCAGCGTGCTGATCCAGGCTTTCTTCCGGGTCGAATACCTGTTCGAAGTGCAGGAGACCAGCTTCGTCCCGCCGCCGAAAGTCAAGAGCGCGGTGATCCGGCTGACGCCTTGCGATGCCCCTGACTTTCGTGACGAAGCGAGTTTTTTCCTGCTGGTGAAAACGGCGTTTAACCAGCGCAGAAAGATGCTCCGGAATGCCGTCAGGACGTTATTTGACCCGGAGGAACTCGATGATCCGCTATTCGACCGGCGGGCGGAGCAGCTGGCCATCCGGGAATTTGCCGGATTAACCTGGAAAATGATCAAACGATGAGAACTGTTATCATTACCGCCAAGACCCACGACTATCTCGCGGGTACGCTTAGGGAAAAAGGTTATACGGTCCGGTATGCTCCCCGGATAACTTACGAAGAGCTTCTGGAAACCGTTGACGGGGTGGAAGGACTTATCGTCACTACCCGGTTGAAGATCGATCGCCCCATGCTGGACCGGGCGTCGGGGCTCAAATGGATCGGCCGGCTGGGCAGCGGGATGGAGCTGATCGACGTCGACTATGCCGAATCAAAAGGTATCCGTTGTGTCAGCAGCCCGGAAGGGAACCGCAATGCGGTAGCCGAGCATGTACTGGGTATGCTGTTGGCTCTCATGAATAAGCTGGTTACCAGCGAGCAGGAGATCAGGGCGGGGAAATGGATCCGTGATGCCAACCGGGGGACCGAACTTGCCGGAAAAACCGTCGGAATTGTGGGTTTTGGCAATGCGGGGGGGGCGTTTGCCAACCTTTTGGGCTCGTTCGACACCACCATTCTGGCTTATGACAAGTATAAATTCGGCTTTGCCCGGGGAAATGTCCATGAAGCCTCCTTCGAACAGTTGGCCCGGTATTCGGATGTGATCAGCTTCCATGTCCCCCTTACAGCGGAGACCTATCATATGGCCGGCGATGGCTTCTTCAATTCCCTGGAACGTAAACCATGGTTTATCAATGCTTCACGCGGAAAGGTCCATGATACGGCAGCCCTGATCCGGGCGCTGGAATCCGGTAAGATCGCCGGGGCCGCCCTGGATGTACTGGAGAATGAAAAGCTGGAGACGTATACCCCGACCGAGCGTGAGCAGCTAAAGACCTTGCTGGACCGTCCGGATACCCTCATCACCCCCCATATTGCCGGATATTCCCGGGAGGCCTTCTTTAAAATGGCCAAAGTCATCCTCGAAAAACTGGGAATTGTCTCAGTTTGATACACTGCCCAAAAAGGGGGGATATCCGGTGAATGAAATATTTTTGTTATCTTTACAGCCCTAATGCAATGCCTTGGATGATTCCGGGGCGTTGTATTTTTTTTCTTCCCGCCCTATGGCGGGAAGGGCATTTAATACAAAGGAGGGAATATGAGTGGATTCACTTATTACACCAAAGACGCGCTGGAGCAGCTGAAAATGGAATTACAAAAGCTGAAGACCGTGGAACGGCCTGCCGCATCCAAGGCGATCGCAGAAGCCAGGGAGAAAGGCGATCTTCGGGAAAATGCCGAATATGATGCTGCGAAAGAGGCGCAGGGGCTGCTGGAAGCCAAGATCCAAAAATTGGAAAGCGATCTCGTCAACGCGCGGGTCATCGACCAGGGTACTATCGATACAAGTAAAGTGTCCATCCTGACCAAAGTGACGGTGACCAATCTGACCAACAAGAAACAGATGACGTATTACCTGGTATCGGAAAAAGAAGCCGACCTGAAACTGGGTAAGATCTCCGTCACCTCGCCGATCGGGAAAGGTCTGCTTGGCAAGCAGGTGGGAGAGGTCGCCAATGTCAAGGTTCCCGCCGGAACCCTTCAATTCAAAATCGAAAATATAACGGTGTGACCCTTTTCTCAAAGATCATCTCCGGAGAAATACCTTCCTATAAGATCTCGGAAAATGAGCATTTTTTTTCCTTCCTGGATATCTTTCCGCTTCGGGAGGGTCACACACTCGTCGTACCCAAGCTGGAGATAGACCGCTTCTTTGATCTGCCCGACGAATATCTGGCCGGGCTGATGATATTTGCCAGGCCGATCGCCCATGCCATCGAACGGTCCTTCCCATGTCATCGGTGCGGCCTTTCCGTTGTCGGCCTGGAAGTGCCGCATGCGCACCTGCATCTCATACCCATCGACCATGCCGATGACCTGAACTTTACCCGGCCCAAGCTAAAGCCGACGCCCGACCAGCTCCGGTCCGCGCAGGAAAAGATCCTCCGACACCTACAGCCATGAGTATGGGCTCGCCGGAAATATTATTTCAATCCGCTGACCACATAAGGACGATGCAGGAGCGAAAGCTTCGGGAGTTGGTGGCTTACACGGCGCGGAATTCCCCTTTCTACCGGGAACTCTTTGGAAAGCATCGCATCGATTGGACAGCGATCCGTTCCATGGATGATCTCACCCTCGTCCCGCCAACGACGAAAGAAGACCTCCAGCGACAAAACGAAGATTTCCTTTGCGTCTCCCGGGACCGGATCGCCGAATATACGACAACCTCCGGCACCCTGGGCAGCCCCGTCACGATCGCGCTGACCGCGGGCGACCTGGACCGGCTAGCCTACAATGAATACACGTCCTTTCTTACTGCCGACGGCACATCCGCCGATACCTACCAGCTGATGCTCACGCTGGATCGTCAATTCATGGCGGGGATCGCCTATTATTCGGGCATCCGGCGATTGGGAGCCGGCGTGATCCGCGTAGGTCCGGGTGTTCCCGCACTGCAATGGGAGACCATCCGGCGGCTTCAACCTACCGTTCTGGTCGCGGTCCCTTCCTTTCTGCTCAAGCTGATCCGCTATGCAAAAGACTACCGGATCGATCTGAACAGCGCTTCGGTCCGATCGGCGATCTGTATCGGCGAGAATATTCGTCAGGCCGATCTATCCCTGAACATCCTCGGCAGGAAGATCACCGAGGCCTGGAATATCCGGCTGTATTCGACTTACGCCAGCACGGAAATGCAGACGGCGTTTACGGAGTGCGGTGAAGGCAAGGGCGGTCATCTGCAGCCGGAACTCCTCATCGTCGAGCTGCTCGATGAACAGGATCGGAAAGTAGGTCCCGGTCTACCCGGTGAGGTGACGATCACGACGCTGGGCATTGAAGGCATGCCGCTGATCCGTTACAAGACCGGGGATATCTGCACCTGGTCCGACGAACCCTGCGGCTGCGGGCGTACCAGTCTCCGCCTTTCGCCTATCATCGGCCGCAGACAGCAAATGATCAAATTCAAAGGGACTACGCTCTACCCGCCCGCACTTTTTGAATTGCTCAACGAAATGGAAGAAATTGCGGATTTCGTTGTCGAAGTATATTCCAACGAAGTCGGGCTTGACGAGATCCTCCTTCACGTGGTGCCTGCCAGCCGGACGGAGGAAGCTGACCACCGCATCCGGGCTTATCTTCAGGCGCGCCTGCGTGTAAGTCCGCAGATCATTTACCGGGATCCCGCGGAACTGCAAAGCATCCAATTCCCCGAAGCCGGCAGAAAGGCCATTAAATTTCTTGACCGGAGGAATGAATATAAATAACTTGCAGCCCATGATAGCTGTTGGACAAAAGCCCCTTTCGTTAGCCGATTTTGCCACCCTCTTGCGCCCCGGGTCGGATCTTGCGCTCGATGAGGCAGCGCTGGAAAATGTGGCGGAAAACTTTCGCTTTCTGACCGAATTTTCGGCTGACAAGCTGATCTATGGCATCAATACGGGTTTTGGGCCGATGGCGCAATACAAAGTTGGGAACGGGAACCTGCTCGGGCTTCAATACAATCTCATCCGCAGTCACTGTTCCGGCAGCGGCAGCCTGCTCCCGCCTGAACTGGTGAAGGCCACCATGATCACGCGGCTGAACAGCCTGATGCAGGCTTATTCCGGCGTGCACCCCGATACCGTTCACCTGCTGCTGGAGCTGATCCGGAAAGAGATCCTGCCGTGTATCTACGAACATGGCGGCGTCGGCGCAAGCGGCGACCTCGTGCAGCTTGCTCATCTTGGACTGGCGCTGATCGGGGAGGGAGACGTGCTGTATGAGGGATCGGTCCGGTCGACTGCCGACGTATTCAAGCAATGCGGTATCCGGCCGCTCGCTATCCGCATCCGCGAAGGACTGGCAATTCTGAACGGCACGTCCGCCATGACCGGGATCGGGCTGGTGAATATACTCCGGGCGTCGCGGTTGGCAGAATGGGCTGTTTTCCTGTCCGCCCTGACCAATGAGATCGTCAGCGCGTTTGACGACCACTATTCCTATGAGCTGAATATCGTCAAGCACCATCCCGGTCAGAACACGGTTGCCCGGATCATCCGGGAGATACTCCGGGGCAGCAAGATGATTCGCAACCGGTCAGAGCACCTGTATCATTCCGGCAGCCTCGAGCAGGAAGTCTTTGAGGATAAGGTGCAGGAATATTATTCCCTTCGCTGCGTTACGCAGGTGCTTGGCCCGGTCTACGACACGGTCCGCCAGGCGGAGCAGGTGCTGGTAGATGAATTGAACTCGGTCAACGATAATCCCGTGGTCGATCACCGGAACCGCAATGTTTTTCACGGCGGGAATTTTCATGGCGACTATGTTGCGCTGGAAATGGACAAGCTGAGGATCGCCGTTACCAAGCTGTCCATGCTCGCCGAAAGACAGCTGAACTATCTGCTCAACGACCGGCTGAACCGGAAGTTCCCGCCGTTTGTCAATCTGGGCGTGCTGGGACTTAATTTCGGGATGCAGGGCGTCCAGTTCACGGCTACTTCCACGGTAGCGGAGAATCAGACGTTGTCGTTCCCGATGTATGTCCATAGCATCCCCAACAATAATGACAACCAGGATATCGTCAGCATGGGCGCCAATGCAGCGCTGCTTACCCGGAAGGTGATCGACAATTCTTTTGAGGTATTGACTATACAGCTGATGTCGGCCTTGCAGGCGATCGATGCGGTCGCCTGTCGGGAAAAGCTTGCTCCGGCCACCCGGAAGGTATACGACCGCGTCAGGGAAATATTCCCGACATTTGTCGATGATCATCCTAAGTATAAGGAACAGAAAAAGGTAAAAGAATTGTTGGAACAATCAAGCCCCCTGCCATGAAGTGCGCCCTGGTGACCGGCGGGTCGAGAGGCATCGGCCGCGCCATCTGTATGGAATTGGCGGCCGCGGGCTATTATATCCTGGTCAACTACCGTTCCGGACATGATGAAGCGGCCCGTACCCTGGAGATGATCCGCGCACAAGGCGGCGGCGGCGAGCTGTTGCCCTTCGATGTCGGTGACAGGGAACAGGTGCACCGGCAGCTGACGGCATGGCTGGAAGCAGATGCGGACCGGTCCGTCGAGGTGCTGGTCAACAATGCGGGAATAAAGGAAGATGCGCTGTTGTTGTGGATGGAGGACAAGCAATGGTCAGACGTCATCCGGACCAACCTCGACTCTTTCTTCTACGTGACGCGCGTCGTGCTCAACGGGATGCTGCTGAAAAAATATGGCCGGATCATCAATGTCGTTTCCCTTGCGGGCCTGAAAGGTCAGGCCGGGCAGACAAATTATTCCGCGGCAAAGGCCGGCGTCATCGGCGCTACCAAGGCGTTGGCCGCGGAGGTCGGCCGGCACGGGATCACGGTGAATGCCATTGCGCCCGGATTTATCCATACGGACATGACGGAAGCGATGAATGAAAAGGAAATGAAGGTGCTGATCCCGGTGCGAAGGTTCGGGTTGCCGGAGGAAGTGGCCTATGCCGTCGGATTCCTGGCTTCTCCGCGGGCATCGTATATCACGGCCGAAGTATTGAGCATCAATGGCGGATTATATTCCTGATATCAAGACGTTGATCCCGCAGGGGCCGCCTATGGTGATGGTGGACCGGTTGCTGGTTTCCGATGGGTCGACCACGGGGACGAGCTTTTTGGTTACTGCCGACAACCTGCTGATGACGGATGGAAAGTTCAGTATGGCCGGGTTGATCGAGAATATGGCCCAAACGGCCGCCGCCGGCGCCGGATATGCGGCCTTTGCTGCCGGCGGGGAGGTGCGCAGCGGGGCCATTGTTGCCATCGACAACCTGGAGATCATCCGGCTTCCCGAACCGGGCGAAGAGCTATTCACCGAGGTCACGGTAACCGCCCGGGTCGCGGATATTGTTGTAATTTCAGGCCGGATTACCTGCGGGCAGTCGGTTATTGCCACAGGTGAGATGAAAATCCTGACGGGCATATGAACGACGTTTATGTTGTGGCCGACAATATTTATTCCCCGCTGGGGGCGACGACGGAGGAGAACTTCAACCGTATGACCAGGGGGATCTCGGCTGTCCGGCGTCATAACAGGCCCGAGATGGCTGACCAGCCCTTTTTTGCCGCCTTGTTTGAGGCGGCGGGGGAGGTCGCGGGGCGCGTTGCGGGGGATGTCGCCGGGCGCGTCGCAGGGAATGTTGCTGGGCGTGTCGCAGGGAATGTTGCTGGGCGTGTCGCAGGGAACGTCGCGGGCGGGCATACCAAATTCGAACGGCTCCTGATCGAATCGATCGGTCGGGTGCTGTATGATTCCGGGGTCGACCCGGCCGACCCGAGAACGATCCTGATCATCTCCACGACAAAAGGCAATATCAGCCTGCTGGAATCCGGCATTGACGACCCGGCGCGGATCTCGCTTACCGGCTCTGCCCGCCTCATCGCAGATTATTTCGGCTTTATCCAGCCGCCGGTCGTCATTTCCAATGCCTGTATCTCCGGTATTCTGGCGTTGATAACCGCCATGCGCCTGATCCGCCGGGGCCGTTACGATACGGCGGTGGTAGCCGGCGCGGATGTCATCTCCAGATTTGTGCTGTCGGGGTTTGGGTCCTTCCAGGCGATCAGCCCCGGTCGCTGCAAGCCGTTTGACCAGGCGCGCGACGGTATTAATTTAGGGGAGGGCGCGGGTGCGGTAATCGTCTCGGGCTCGCGGCGATATCGCGGCAATCTGCGCCTTCGGGGCGGATCGGTCAGCAATGACGCCAACCATATCTCGGGACCCTCCCGTACTGGCGAAGAGCTCGCCCACGTCATTACCCGGTCATTGGCCGATGCAGGCTGTCCCGCCCGCGAGATCGACTTTATTTCGGCGCATGGCACGGCAACACCTTATAATGACGAAATGGAGGCCCGTGCGATCACCCTCGGACAAGTCGGGGCCGCACCGGTCAATAGCCTGAAAGGCTACTATGGTCATACGCTCGGCGCCGCCGGGTTGATCGAATCCATTGTTACCTTGCAGTCGATGCGCGAAGACAAGGTATTGCCGAGCCTGGGATATGAGGTCAATGGCGTGACCATGCCGCTCAACATCTGCACTACCCTGATGCATACACCGTTGGATCATTGTTTAAAGACAGCCTCCGGGTTTGGCGGGTGCAATGCCGCCCTGGTCATGAGTAAATAAAACAATCGAATGGAGCATATCACCGCCAGCTGTGTTATCCGGGAGGGTCGCGTCTACAGGCAAGGAGGGATTGTTTGGGAGCAGCGATCGGGCGGCCTGGCGGACTTCCTGCTCGCGTGCTATCAGCATTTTGAGTTCCAATACCCCAAATTCTATAAGATGGATCAGCTCAGCAAACTGGGCTGGCTGGCGGCCGAACTGTTGCTGAGCGCCGGGTTTGACGCCGCCGGATACCGGCCGGAGGAGATGGCGATCGTCCTCTCCAATGCCAACTCCAGCCTTGACACCGACTACCGGTATTTTGCCACGATCACGGATATTCCCAGTCCGGCGCTGTTTGTCTATACGCTGCCGAATATCATGATCGGCGAGATCTGCATCCGGAATAAGTTTAAGGGATGGAATGCTTTTTTTGTCACCGCATCCTTTGACGCGGCATTCATCGAGACCTATGTCCGCGATCTCCTGGACACCGGCAATGCCCGTGCTTGCATCTGCGGCTGGGTAGAGGTATTGGGTGACGCTTACATGGCCGCGCTTTTTTTGATCGAAAAGAAGGTCACGGCATTATCCTTCGCGGCGGCGTTACCGTTCACGGCGTCATTACCGTTCACCGCAGAAAATATGGATCGACTGTTCCAACCAAATGAGTAAATCAACACCCATAGCAGTGGCCGGGGCGGGGATCATTTCGGCTATCGGCCATAACACCGGCGAATGTCTCCTGGCGCTCGAGACGAGCCATGCGGGGATGGGCGATATTACCTGGCTGGATACGGTGCACCGGGGGCAAATACCGGTGGCGGAGGTGAAAGCCGGCAACGCGAAGCTCGAAGAGTTGGCGGGGGTGACCGGCGTTACGGGGGTGGCGGGGTCTGTCAGCCGGACGGCATTGCTCAGTCTCATCGCTGCCCGGGAAGCGCTTGACCATGCGGCTATCCCAGAAATGGGTCGCTGGCGCAGCGGCTTCGTTTCGGCCAATACGGTCGGCGGCATGGACCGGACCGAAAATTTCTTCTTCCGTGGCGGCCGCGGCCGGCTGCGGGAAATTGTACAACATGAATGCGGATATAGCACCGAGTGGGTAGGTGACCGGCTCGGGATCCGCGATTACCAGACAACCGTCAGTACAGCCTGTTCTTCTTCCGCCAATGCAATTGGATTTGGCGCCAGACTCATCCGGCATGGTCTGCTGGATATCGTTGTGGCGGGCGGGACGGATGCGCTTACAAAATTTACGCTCAATGGGTTTAATTCCCTGATGATCCTGGACCGGGAGTGGTGTAAACCTTTCGACGCCGAACGTCAGGGCCTCAATCTGGGGGAAGGCGCGGGATATGTGGTGCTGGTGTCCGACGCCGTGGCGAGGACGCTGCCCGCGCCGGTCGACTGTGTATTGAGCGGTTTTGCCAATGCAAATGATGCCTATCATCAAACGGCGTCGTCACCGGATGGCCGCGGGTCCTGGCTGGCCATGAAGACGGCGCTGGAACGAAGCGGGTTACAGCCTGGGGACATCGACTATATCAATCTGCATGGGACGGGGACCCACAACAACGATCTGGCCGAAGGGACGGCGATCCGGCGGCTGTTCGACCCCCACTATCCAAAAATGAGCTCGACCAAATCTTTTACCGGTCATACGTTGGGGGCTGCCGGCGGCATCGAAGCGGTTTTTTCGGTACTGGCCGTCCGGCATGACCTTGTGTATCCCAACTTGCGGTTCCGGGTGCCGATGCCCGAGTTACCTTTTGTGCCCGAGACAACGCTTATTCGTGACGTTCCTATCCGCCATGTCCTGTCCAATTCGTTTGGTTTCGGCGGCAATTGTTCCTCTTTAGTCTTTTCAAAATGGCCATCGTGAATCAACCCATCTATATCCGGTCGGCAGCCTGCATTTCGCCGCGGCAGGGCGAACCCGACTACCGGGCGCTGCTGGACCCAAAGCTACTCCGCCGGATGAGCCGCATCATCCGCATGGGCGCCGCTGCGGCGCTGACCTGTCTCCGGGAGGCGGGGATCGGCATGCCGGATGCCATCGTCACCGGAACCGCCTATGGCTGCCTGGAAGATACGGGCCTGTTCCTGAAAAACATGATCGAGAGGAAGGAGGATCTGCTGCAGCCCGCTGCTTTCATTCAATCCACCCATAATACGGTTGGGGCGCAGATTGCGCTGATGCTGGGATGTACGGGATACAACAACACGTTCGTGCATCGCGGCTCCTCCTTCGAATCGGCGCTCCTGGATGCGGCGTTGTTGCTGGCAGATGAAGAGGCGGCAACGGTGCTGGCCGGCGGCGTCGATGAGCTGACGGAGACCAGTCGTGCGCTGCTGGGCCGGCTGGGGCTATTCCGGCGGGCGGTTGCCGGCGAGGGCGCCGCCTTTTTTCTGCTGACCGGTCAGCCTTCTCCGGCTGACTATGCCCGGCTGGACGGGATCGAGACCTTCTATAGACCGGACGTCGGCGTCATGGAGCAACGGCTGATGTCGTTCCTGAGTTCGAGGGGTTTGGCGCCCGGTGATATCGATCTGGTCATTACGGGCGATAAGGAGGAGATGATTGCAGCATTGTTTCCCGGTACGCCGGGTCTAACTTATAAACAGCTGTCCGGCGACTACCCGACTTCATCGGCTTTCGGGTTGTGGCTGGCCGCCGGGCAGGTTCGGTCTGGAGCCGGGCGGGTCCTGGTATATAATAATTATCTGGGCATTTACCACGCCGCTTATTTGTTGTCTCGCGCATGACAAGGGAACCTTTCGAGGAGAAGGAGACTGTGCTGCGTGAATTTGTAATTGTTGTAAAACAGGATGTGACGGGGTGTAACGGCGGGTGGACGTTTGAGCAGATGTCCCGGCAAGGCGGCAGGGAGATTACAGGCCAGCCAGAGGGCGAAGGCGGAGGCGGTGGGATATTCGCCGCAGAGATGTTTGAACCGCGCGATCCCGGTATCGGGGCCCATCAGCGATTCAGCGATCCGGTACCATTTGAGGGTGCGGTTGTCGCCATTCTCGCCGCTAAGCAGCAGATCGGGACTCAGCCCGTCAAGGATACTCCTCAGCGCTGATCGCAGCGCTTCTTCATCCTGTCCGCCCAGCAATACGATCTTGCTGATCCTTGCGAGCGCGCCGGCGGGCTGGTCATTGAGCAAAAAGGCGGCGGCTCCTTCGCCCGCAGCGGCAGCTCCTTCGCCGACAGCCCCTTCACCGGCAGTTCCTTCTCCGGCAGCCTCTTCACCGGCAGCGGCAGCCCCTTCGCCCGCATCCCCTTCGCCGGCGCTGATCCCGTTTTTATACCAGCCTTCAGCACACTCGAACCGGTAGTGGTGGTCGGAGATCTCGTCTACTCCGCTGACCAGCCAGGTTTTGCCCGGGTGTTCCTTCACCAGCATGGCCGCGTCGAGCAGCGCGCTTTCGAAGGACAGGCCGCGGTTGACAAACGTGATATTATATCCCCGGTTGTGATGGATCAGGCCCAACTGTGAGGCGATGGCATTGGCAGTACTTTGTACGAATGTTGCGGGCGTCAAAACACCTTCGTCGTATTTCTCGATCTGGTTGAGAAAGCGAATGCTGTCTTCCATCCCGCCGTAACCGGTGCCGATCAGGATCCCGTCGGGCGCATATTTTAACAAGGGAAGCGCGGCGCCGATCCCCATTTTGACCGATTTGCTCATCCGCCTCAGCACATTTCCCGGTATCCCGTCATAAGCCGGCTCGACGGCCTTCAGCAGGTTGTTCACCGGGCCTGCCGGCGAATCAAGGCCTTTTTGCGGATAGATACAGGATGTATGGTGGATATAAAGCATGGCTAATTGACGTTGGAAAAAATGAGCGAGGTACAATTGCCGCCGAAACCAAACGAATTGGACAGGACGTGCCGGACAGCATGCGGCTGATACGCCCGGACCGGCCGGATGCCGACAGTGGGGATGGGCTCGGCGAAATTGAGGGCGGGGTATAATTCCTGGTGACAAATAGAGAGAATGCTGTAGACTGCCTCTACCGCACCTGCTGCGCCCAGCGTATGGCCGGTATAGGACTTGGTGGATACGAAAGGCGGCAGCTCGCCGAATAACCGAAGCATGGCGCTGCCTTCCGCTTCATCGTTGTTCTCCGTAGCGGTCCCGTGCGTATTGATGAAGTCGATGGCTGCGGGTTCAAGTCCGGCGGTCCGGAGCGCTCCCTGCATGGCCAGGTGAGGGCCGATCCCGGTAACGGATAAGGCGGAAGGATGAAAGGCGTCATTTGCATTACAATACCCGGTCAGCTCGGCGTAGATCGTTTTGCCGGCCGCAGTTTCCTCGCCCTCCAGCACAAGGTAGGCAGCTCCTTCGCCCAGATTAAGACCCGCGCGGTCCCGGTCAAAAGGACGGCAGGGCGCCGCCGACAGGATCTGTAGAGAATGAAAGCCGTTGATCGTGAATTTGGCCAGGCTGTCGGCGCCCCCGACGATAGCCGTTGTGGCCAGGCCGTTCCGGATCAGCCGTGCGCCGTATTGGATCGCATTGGCGGAAGAAGAGCAGGCGGTATTGATCGTCGTCGCCGGGCCGGTCATTTTGTGGCGTGTTTGTAAATACAGGTGTACGGATGCACCGTCATAGGAAGAAAGGAACGGGCTATGATCGCAGGGTTGGGTCGTGTCGCGGTATAGCTCATCCGTAAGACACATGCCGCCCACGGTAGTGGCGCCGACGAGTGCGACCGCGGGATCGCGCAGTGAAGTGCCGGTCAGTCCGGCATCGGCAATGGCATCGGAGAAGGCATGCAGTGCCAGCAAGGTTGTCCGGGTGACACCCGGATCGCTGATGCGGAAACGTTCCCGCCATTCATCGGTAGTCGTTTGGATGGCCCCAAAAGGAAGTACGCCGGCATATCGGGAAGGCAGTGTAGCGGTAAAGCCGATACCGCTCTTACCGGCGGCAAGCGCGGCGCGGTTCTCAGCCAGGGTAGATCCGACGGCGCTGATGATCCCTATCCCGGTGACGAAAACCCTGCTCACGGCTCCTGAATTTATTTAGTTCTGTGTTTTTCAATATAATCCACCATCGTGTTGACATCTACTAGGACCTTCCGGCCCTCTTTCAGGTCTTTGATGACGATGCCATATTCACGGTTCAGGAGAACGATCAGTTCGAGGGAGTCGATAGAATCCAGACCCAGGCCTTCATCGCCGAAGAGGGGTTTGTCATCTTCAATGCTTTCGGGGGTAATATCCGTTAAGTTCAGGAATTCTATTATCTGGCGCTTCAGCTGTTGCTTTAATTGAACCGTTTCCATTCAAATCAGGTTTTTTCTTTTCAGACCCCAAAGCGCGATGCCCTGCAGCCCTGCAATTATAATAGCTAAAGATAAGACATTTGCCCAAACATCTTTTAGCTTGCCCCCTTCCAGGAAGAGGCTATAGTAGGCATCGAGACACCAATGCAGCGGGGAGAATTTCATGACGGTGCGGAATGGTCCGGTCATAATAAAATCCGGGATCATCAATCCGCCGATGGCTGCCAGGATCACGATCGAGATAACCCCGAAGCCATTGGCCTGCTCTTCGGTTTCTGCGAACACCCCCACGCAAATGGCGTAGCTTACCGCGCACCAGCCACACAGAAATGAGATCAGGATCAGGCCCCACCAGTCATCGGGCAGGTCCAGACGCGGCAGCCCGACATAAGGGAATATCCAGACGCCGATCGCAAAGATCAGGACGGTCTGGATCATGGTGACCCCCAGATAGGTGATCTGTCTTGACAGGATCGCCACAACATAGGAGGTAGGCAGTGTCTTCAGCCGCACGAAACTGCCGCTCCGTTTATCCCGCACGATACCGCTGCCCAGCGAGACGACCACGAAGAACATCGCGAAGATCGTCCAGGCAGGAACGTTGTGCTGGGATACGGTGGGCGCCCTTCGATTGACGTTCCGCGATACCGGAATTTCGTCGATCTTTTCCCGGTTGCTCAGCAGCTCATTTTCCAGCGTATCGGGCAGTTCCTTTTCGTTGATCGAGAAATACAATGTTTTCAGCAGCTGGCGGCTTTCGACCAGCTGCAGGGCGCTATACAATGTCCCTTCGGCCGATCTGCGGAATGATTCCTGGAGGATCGGATGATAGTAAAGAGTGAGCGGGATGCCGCCCCCGCCCGCGGCCCCCCCGCCCGCACTATCCCCGAGCCCAAAACTCTTCAACACCTTTCCCGCCAGTGTTCTCGTCCTCCCGGCGACCTGCGCGGAGAAATCGGCCGGCAGTACCACCGCCATCAATGCCTCTTTTCGATAGACCTTCTCCCGGATCATCGCTTCATTTTGCGTGGCGGGGATCGGGTGGATCTCGAACATTCCCATGGTATCCACCGCGCGAATGAATTGGCGGCTTGCAGCGCCGGTATCCCGGTTGCAGACCAGCAGCGGCAACTTATTCTTGTCCGCCAGCTCAAAGGTGCCGCTCTGCATCCCGGTGACGATCATCACCAGCAGCACCGGCATGACGAACATGAACGTCAGTCCAAGCCGGTCCCGCCGAAGTACCCGAACATCTTTCAATATGGTAGCCCACAGCTTATACACTTTGGTCGCGATAATTTTTTCCGGTGAGTTCGAGGAATAGCCCTTCCAGTCCTTCCTGGCGGTGGCGGGACAGCAGGGTATCCAGCGCCTCGTGTGTTATGATCCGCCCTTCATCGATCAGGGCGATGGTATCGCACAGCTCTTCGGCTTCGCTCAACTGGTGCGAAGTATAGATCAGCGTCGTGCCGCTTTCATTCAGCTGCTTCAGATAGTTGACGACGGCATGCCGGGTCTGGACGTCCACGCCGACGGTCGGTTCATCGAGGAACAGCAGCCGGGGCCGGTGAATGACACCGATCGCCAGGTTGACGCGGCGTTTCATCCCGCCCGAAAATTGCTGCACCTTCTTATGCCGCACCGCCCCCAACCCCAGGATCTCCAACAGCTCGCGGGTCCGTTTTCGAATGGTCCCCTCGTTCAACCCCGACCAGGCGCCGAAAAACTCCAGGTTCTCCACGGGGCTTAGCTCCTGGTAAAAGGCGAAGTCCTGGGGAATATAACCGAACAGTTTGTTCACGCTACGCTGATGCTTTTGCATCTCATGGCCGAAGAGCCGGATGGTGCCGGATGAGGCGGTAAGCAGGCCGGTCATCAGGTTCATCAGGGTCGTCTTGCCGGCCCCGTTCGGTCCGAACAGGCCGAACCGTTGTCCTGTCTCGATCCGCAGATTGAAATGCGAGAACAATCCGGGCTGATCGGGGTAATGGAAGGTAACATCCTCGATCTGCATCGCCGGGCGGGGCGGCTCCGACTGATGCGGGGGTGGCTCCGACTGATGCGGGGGTGGGTCCGGTTGATTCGGGGTCATGCGTTCCATTTGATCTTTGACAAGGCGATGAACGATTGTTGTTCGAGGTCAGCGATCTCGAGGAGATAGTCGCCCATCTGGTCGAAGTCTGCCTGGCTTCCGAGCCGGCCCTTATAAATACCGGCGGCCTGAACCGCAGCCGTCCGCCAGAGATCCCCCGAGCGGGTGAAAGATGTCGAGATCTTCATCAGGATGTCGTCGGGGCACCAGGCATAGGCTTCCTGCAGAAAAGCGGCGTAGATATAGCGGAAGCCGCCGCCGCCGGTCCCGATCTCCTCCTGCATCCGCACCAGCTGTGCAAGATACAGTCCTGCCCGCTTTACTCCCATCGAATCCCGCCATTTCTTTATTCGCCGGCCGGTGTACCGGATGCCGCTTACCCCGGCGATGGGCCCCGGGATGCGGAGCATGTCGCGGATGTTGCGGGTGATCCCCGTACGGATCCCGTTTCGGATCAGCTCGCCGGTGATGGGCCTGCCCGCCACGGGATAGTAGAGCTGCCCGCGCGGCGAGAGCACTCCGCGCGCAAATCGAACCCGCTCCAGCTCATAATCCGACAAACTGGTGGGGTTTTCCATGATCGGATCGCTGACCAGGTAACGACCCTCGCTTTTGCCATATACGATCAGGTTGTGTGCATTGAAGTGGAACCGGTACTCCTTTGGAAAATACGGGAGGTAGTATACGCCTACCTGGCACCCTACGACATGACCGGCATCGAGACAGTCTTCCAGGTAGGCCTGAGCCTTATCTTTCCGGCGGAATTTCTTTCGCCGGATGGTGATACCCAGAGCGCGGCAGGTCCGTTTGAAGATCAGTCCCGGCATGGTCCGGAAGGCAAAGGCGGGGCCTTTATTCACTTTTAACAAGGGGATATAGGTAAAGAACAGACCCGAGCCGATCCCGAAGGCCAGGGGTTCCGTTATCTCCTGCACGCCGATATTTTTGAGCAGGCTCACCGTGACTCCGTTCTCGCAATGTGCTGCCTGGATATGTTCAAACGGGATCTTCATGTGCGTTCAGACTGTTTAGGTCGCTGACGGAGACTTCGAATACTTCGGCATATTTACGAAGTTTCCGTTCAGGCAGGTGTTTGAATACGGCCGGCCGCAGGTGGCGACGCACCTGCCATTTCCAGAAACCGGTATAGCCCGCCAGTACGCCGGCATCCATCAGCTTCAGCTCCATGAAATATAACAACGGGCTGGCCTCCCCGCGCAGCACTTTCTCTTTTGCGGCGGCTACCCGTTCGGCAATATCCTGCCAGGCGACATCCAGCGCGCCCGTCTTTACTTCCCAGCCCCGGCTAAGCTCGGTGGTATATTTTCCCGAATCGTCCGTGGCATAACAGACTTCTTTGGTGACTTTTCCCAGCGAACCGGGATCCTGGGGGACTTCTTCCTTTTTCATAAACGATTCATATCTAACAAACGGTCAGCATCGCATACATATAAGAGAAACGGGAGCTCTCCGGAACCAGCAGCAGCAGCCGGTCGCCTTTCTTCAGTTTCCCGGAGTGGAACAGCTCGTGGACCATCAGATAAACCGAACCCGCTCCGACATTACCCATGGTGCTCAGGTTGACAAACCATTTTTCATAGGGGATATGCGCCCCGTGCAGCGCGATCTGTTCGAAGATCTTGGGTTTGAAGAACTCGCTGGACATATGGGGCAGGAAATAGTCTATATCATCGGAAGTCAACCCTTTTCGGTCAAAGATCTGTTTGATCTTCCTGGCGCCGAGGGGTACGATATTGTCGCCAAGCAGCTTGATATCCTGCTTGATGCTCAGGATGGATTTAGTCATGATCTCTTCCGGCGTGAAATCCAGGTAGCTTTTTAAGGTTCCGTCCGATTGTTTTTCACTGGCCATATACATGCAGGCCTCCATTTCATTGGCATAGGATGCGCCCTCGATCCACTCGACACGCAGGCTCAAGCCGTCGGGATTGGGCTGGTCGGATAACAGGAATGCAGAAGCGCCGTCGGAAAGCATCCACCGCAGGAACTCCTTATCGAACGCAATAAAGGGATTTTCGTTCAGCTCGGCCAGCTTGTGAGCTTCTTCTTCAAAGACATTGGCGACCAGGGAGGCGGAGAACCGTTCGGAGCCCGTGGCGACGGCGCGCCGGATATCCCCGGTCCTGATGGCCATAAAAGCATATTTGAGGGCATGCATGCCCGCGCAGCAGACGCCCGCCGGCGAGACAACCTCTACCGGAAGCGCTTCCGGCAGCCAGCCATGGACCATCACGCCATGCGAGGGCATCATCTGATCGGGGGAGGAAGTACCGCAGGATAGCAATTCGATCTCCTTCAACCGGTCCGGATCGCCCGCGAAGAGCGCCCGGACGGCGAGTGCGGTCATTTGCGCATTGGTATGGGTCGCCTTTCCATCTTTTGTCAAGGCATAATACCGGGTCCGGATCCCATTATTCCGTAAAACGATCTTTTTTGACTTGGAAGGCTTCCCGTTGATATAGCCCAGGTACAATTCCATGTCGTCACAGGAGACCGGCTCGTTGGGCATGAAGATGGAAGTGTTGATGATATATACGGGTCGTGACATAGATCTATCTTGAATTAGTTCAGCGATAAATAATGGCTCTGTCTTTCTTTAATTCGCTTCGACGAAAATGGCCTGATCAGTGCCGCATCGACAGCAAGCAGGATAGGAGCGGCAACAAAAAGTGAAAATAGCAGATAATATCTGAATCCGGCCAGCCATGCGTTTCTTTTTTTGCGCCTGACGATGAACCGCGCCCATTTCACATAGGTGGGGATTGCGGTGGACTCCAGCAGCAGCAGCGAATAGCGCGTATTGACGGCTTTCTGCCGGATCAGTTCTTCCTGTAGTCCGCTCCAGTCGGCTTTCTGCAGATGGGGCACCAGCGCTTTACCGTATTCCGAGGTGCGTGCGATGTCTGCGGCGGAGACGCCGGGCATGGGAAATATCTTCAGGTACCGGTCCTTTTTCCCGCCCAGCAGCCAGTGGAAAATAGTAACGAAACTGATGTGGTTCGGGTGGCGGTCGATCAGTGCGATATTGCCGACCAGGCGGCCGCCCGCGCCCCGGATCAACTTTTTTATTTCCAGAAAGGTATTGAGCCACATGTTCCTTGCCCCCGTAATGGTGACAACCGGCGAATTGGCCAACACCTGCCGGAAGGCAGGATCGTGCAACAGGGTGTTCACCGGGATGCTGGGGTACAAAAACCACGCCTGATAGCCCAGCACGATCAGATCATAGGCCGTCTCTTTCAGCGTAAATGGCATCAGCTTGCCGGTTACGCCCAGCACGCAATCGGGCATAACCGAGTAGAAACGTTCGGTGGTCCAGGGAAAGGGGTAGTCCGGCACCGGCTCGATGCGGACGATGTCTACCGAGGCCCCTGCCGCTGTCAGCGGCGCTGTCAGCTGCCGGACGATCTCCGCCAGCTGGCCGGATTGCGAATAATAAATGGCCAATACTTTTTTACTCATTCAGGTACTTTTCGCAGTGTAGTAGTTTGGAATGCGGGCAGTAATTCAGAATGGCTTTTTGCAGCACGGGTGACAAGGTAGGGAAGGCCCGGATGACATCCTGGCTATCTTGTTCCTGATCCTTATCATAGTGAACGACCCTGGGTGCATGCTCCTGGATCATGAGCCGGAGAAAATGATATTCGATATTCCCGCTGTCTTTTGTTATCGAGCTTTCCATCTTGATATAGCCCGATCTAAAGGTCGCCAGCTTTTCCCGGGGGCGCGAAAGCAGTCCCGCTTTTCTCATCAGCAAGGCGCCTTCGTAGGCTTCGCGTTCCTTGATGTCCGCCGCCGCCACGATAGTCAGTTCTTTTTCGATCGCTTCCAGCTTGCCTGAAGCCATGGCTGCATAGAAACCGGCTTTGTCAAAGTTCTGGAGCCCGGAATGGACGATCAGCAGGATAAAAAGTACGCATCGTTTCATGGCCGGCGGGTGATTGGGCAAATATAAATAATTAACTTTCATTATTTTTGGGGGTTATAAATGGAAAAGCAATTTATCGATCAGTGGGCGATCATCCTGGGCGGCTCGACCGGCTTTGGCTTTGCGGCGGTAGAGAAGCTGGCGGCGCATGGCATGAACATTGCCGTCCTTTACCGGGAGGCCAGCGCCGCAGATCGGTTGTTGAAGGAGAAATTCGCGCGTTTGTCGGCCGATGCCGGGGTCCGGGTCGATGGGTATAACATGAATGCGCTCGAGCCGGCATCGCGGGAGAGCTTTATTGAGCAGTTCGGGGCCCGCGCCATGGGCAAGCACAGTGTGCGGCTGCTCCTGCATTCTATTGCGAGGGGTAATCTGAAGCCGCTGGTCGATGTGGCGGAAGCCGATGTCCTCACTGTGGAGGATATCCGGTTCACCACCTATGCCATGTCCACCAGTCTGCTCGACTGGGCGCGGCTGTTATTACGGGAAGGACAGTTCCGGGCGGATGCGCGGATCATCGGGTTGACGAGCGAAGGGGCGCATAGGTATTGGGATGGCTATGCGGCGGTGTCGATCGCCAAGTCTGCTTTGGAAAGCCTGGTCACCTATATGGCCGTGGAGCTCGGGAAATATGGGCTGAAAACCAACCTTATACAAGCCGGGATCTCTGCAACGCCGTCCCTGAGAAGGATCCCGGACAGTGAGCGGCTTTTGGAATTGGCCGTGCGTCGGAATCCGCTGGGAAGGACGACGAAACCGGAAGATGTCGCAGGTGCGATCTATCTGTTATGCCTGGATGAGGCTTCCTGGATCAACGGCTCCATCATTCCGGTGGATGGCGGTGAGCACTGTCGGTAGAATCGGTGGCACTGTCGGCAGAATCGGTGACCGCTGTCGGTAGAATCTTGACATGAAATACCAGAATATTCTCGATCGTCTCCCGTATAAATCCACTTTTCGATTCGTCGACGAGATCACCTTTCTCGATCCCGACAAAGCGATCGGGAATTATACCTTGAGGCCGGATGCTTTTTTCTATGAAGATCATTTTCCCGGTCATCCGGTAACGCCGGGTGCTATTCTGACCGAGATCATGGCGCAGATCGGGCTAGTGGTTTTGGGTATTTTCCTTGTACCGGCCGATGCCGCAACTCCCATTTTCCCGTTGTTGACGTCGGCGGAAGTATCCTTTCTTAAAATGGTATTACCCGGACAAAAAGTGACGGTGGTTTCCAGCAAGGTCTATTTCCGGTTTGACAAGCTCAAGTGCAAGGTAGTGATGCAGGATGCCGAGGGCGACATCATCGCAACAGGGGTATTCGCGGGGATGATCAGGAGACTTGGTAATGATCACGAAACTAAGTAAATGAAAAACAGGATATAATGGATCGACGAGTGGTTATTACCGGTTTGGGTGTTGTTTCGCCGAATGGTGTGGGTATTCCGGCTTTTCTAAGCGCGATCCGCGGGGGTGTTTCGGGTATCCGTTTCGATCCGGCATACAAGGACCTTCATTTCAATTGCCAGGTTGCGGGGATGCCGGAATTTGAATGGGACCGGTTGAAGGATTATGTGTCGGAGATCACTTTTCATGGGCTCCAGGGTCATGCACTCGGTTACGGGATCATGGCAGCGCTCGATGCATGGACCGACGCGGGGAATGATATCGGAGCAAGGGAAACGATCTGGGATACCGGGTGTGTATTTGGCAGCAGCGTGTCGGAATGCGAAGTAGTCAAGAAGATCTTCAACCGGGTAGATGCCGGGGAGGCAAAGAAGCTGGGTTCGCGGGTGATCGAGCAGATGATGAACAGTAGTATAACTGCCTATATCTCAGGCCGGTTAGGACTAGGCAACCGGATCATCGCCACTTCCGCCGCGTGTGCCACCGGTACCCAGGCTATTTTGATGGGGTACGAATATATCCGGCAGGGTGTGGCGCAGCGAATGGTGGTGGGCAGCAGCGAACATGTGGATCCGTATATTTTTGGGGCTTTCGACTCCATGCGCATCCTGTCCCGGAAATTCAACCAAACGCCCCAAAGAGCCTCGCGGCCCATGAGCGAGACAGCAGGCGGATTTGTTCCGGGGTCGGGGGCGGGCGCGCTGGTGTTGGAAGATCTGGATTTTGCCTTGGGCCGCGGCGCCAGGATTTATGCCGAATTGTTAGGGGGGGCCTGTAACTCGGGCGGTCAGCGCAATGGCGGCTCCATGACCGCGCCGGCTTCGCCCGGTGTGATCCGTTGTATTTCGGATGCTGTCGCCAATGCCGGGATCGATCCCCGGGCCATCGATCTGATCAGCGGGCACCTGACAGCCACTGCTGCCGACGCGATGGAAATTCAGAACTGGTGCTTGGCACTTGGTAGAAATGGTCGTAATTTCCCGCCGGTCAATTCGTTGAAATCGATGATCGGACATTCTCTAAGTGCGGCGGGGTCAATTGAATCGGTGGCGGCGGTTTTGCAGATCGTACATCGGTTCATTCACCCTAATATCAACCTGGAGGATCCGAATCCTGAGATCTTGCGACAGATCGACCCCGATTGCTTGCCGGTAAAACTGGTGGAAAAGGAGCTCAGGACGGTGGCGAAGGCTAACTTTGGCTTTGGAGATGTGAATGCGTGTTTAATTTTTTCAAAATACAACTAAAATGGAGAGACGAGCGATCCTGCAAGAACTTAAGAAGGTGCTGTACCCTTATACGGAGAATAAGGAGCTGTTGGAAAATATCGATGAGAATACCAGCCTTGTTAAGGACTTGAAGATTAATTCAGCTAACCTGGTGGACATCATTATTGACGCAGAAGCAAAATATAATATTGAAATAGACTTCGATTCGGCCGAGAAGATCATCACGGTCGGTGATTGTATCAATGCGATCGCGGAGAAGATCCCATGAGGAGCATTGGCAATGATATCATCGCTCTCGCAGAGACGGACAAAGACCGGACGTCCCGGTACCGGTTCTACTCGCGCATCCTTTCTCCCGGCGAGCTTTCGCTTTACGATCGTTTGGCGGGGTTGCCGTTTCCGTTGGATCGGCCTGCCGGGGCGGGGTTGTCGTTTTCTACTTTTGTTTGGTTATTGTGGTCGATCAAAGAGTCCGTTTATAAATATGTGAGCCGGTCGGATCCGCGGCTGGTTTTCTCGCCGTTGAAGATCCCGGTGAGCGGGTTGACCATGCGGAAAGATTATTATGAGGGAACCATTTCATATGGCGGTCAATTTTTATTTTCCCGGTCGTTTCTCCGCGATGAGGTGATCATGTCGATAGCCGGCGGCGGGGGCGATTTCAGTTTGATCCGGTGGGGTGTCCGGGAGATCAGCGGTTCGGATTATGCTACCCAGTCGGCCGGGGTCAGGAAATTTGCGCTTGGCTCCTTATCGACCGTTTTTCCCGGCGCTGCCCTTCGAATTGTCAAGGCTCCGGACGGACCACCTGAGATCCGGGATGGCGGCCGGTCCCTGGATATTCCTATTTCGCTGGCGCATCACGGCCGGTATGTAGCCTGGTCCTACCGGTTGCCGGAGAACAGTTCTTTATACAGGAAATCAGCGGCAAACTATAAACCCAGTGAACGATCTTGTATTGCTTTAGTGCCATTCAATTAGTTTGTCGGGAGCGTACCTTGTTTGTCGGGAGCGTACCTGCTTTGCCGCGAGCGTACCTTGTTTGCCGGGAGCGTACCGTGTTTACCTCGACCGCACCTTACCCGGGTTCTGCCGGATAAATTCTTCCCAGGTCGGCTTGTTCTGCCTTCCGCTTTCGCCGGCCTTTTCGCCTTTATCCGTTGACATCCTGCTCGCGGTCTGGTTCTGAAAATGATGACAAACAGCCACCGCCAGGGCATCACTGGCATCGTACCGATCGATCTCGTCCTCCTCTAATTGAAGGATGCGTTGCAGCATTTTCCACACCTGCTGTTTTTCTGAATTGCCATTACCGGTGATCGATTGCTTGACCTTCTTCGGCGAATACTCCGTGACGGGAATGCCGGCGTGCATGGCGGTTGCGATCGCCACGCCCTGCGCCCGTCCGAGCTTCAGCATACTCTGGACATTCTTGCCGAAGAAGGGTGCTTCGATTGCAAAATCCTGTGGCGTGAAACGGCCGATCAGCTCCTGGATTTTCAGCTGGATCAGCTTTAGCCGCTCATAGCTGTCCTTCCGGACCGGCAGCCGGAGCACGCCCATTTCGATCAGCCAGAGCCGGCTGCCCTGGTATTCGATGATCCCGTATCCCATGATGACGGTGCCGGGGTCGATCCCAAGAATTATTTTAGATGGCGTTTGCAACAAGAGGATTATTTTTGACGCCGATTGGCCGGACGTTGAACAAAAATATCAAAATAATAGGCAACTACATCCTGGGGCCCGTTGTCTTTTTGGTGCTGGCGTGGTTTATCCGGCAGCAGATCGTTCGTCAACCCGACTGGCGAAGGTCACTCGATCAGATCTTTTTGGTGATCAAAGGTCCCGGTCAATGGAGGTTATGGCTGGTCGTGCTGCTCATGCCTGTCAACTGGGGCATCGAGGCCCGCAAGTGGCAGCTGGCCATGCGACCGGACGACGGTATCGCTTTTAAGGACGCTTTCAGGGCGATCTTCACCGGTGTTACGATGGCATCCTTCACACCCAATCGAATGGGCGAATATCTGGGCCGGATATTGTACGTGAAAGAAGGGCGCAGGGTTGCCGCCATATCCCTTACGATGGTCTGTAGTATTGCGCAGCTGCTGGTCACGCTGTTACTGGGGGCCGGCGGTCTCTTCTATTTGTACCCCCTGCTGCATCAGCGGTCCCTGGCCGGACAGCCGCGGTTGGAATGGGGGCTGCCGTTGATACTCATCACCATGGGAGTGCTGCTGGCCGGGCTGGGCTTTTTCTACTTCCAGTTTCCGCGACTGGCCCGGGTACCTTGGATCAGGAAGTTGGGCGCCTTCATAAAAGTTTTAGAAAATTTCGACCGGAACATCTTGTTGCGGATTTTGTTCTTATCTTTTGTCCGATATATTGTGTTTATTATTCAATATAGCCTGGTTTTTCCCGTTTTTAGCGTTGGGCTGGGAGTTGGCCAGGTTTGGGGAGGGATGAGCGTCGTTTTTCTGATCATGGCCGTCGTCCCGACGTTCACTTTTTTGACAGAATTAGGATTGAGGTGGGGAGCGAGCATCCGGGTGCTGGAGCTTTTTAGTACCAATACCATCGGGATCTTCGCTGCTTCCTTTGCGATCTGGCTGATCAACCTGGTGATACCGGCTTTGATAGGAAGTTTGCTAATCGTAAGCATCAAATTATTTAAAAGTAGATGAGAGCATTATTTACGGTTTTTGTCATGTTGTTGACTGGTTTGTGCCAGGCCGCCCCCTACACCGATACCCTCCGCAGCACTCATTCTCCCGCCTCTGCTCATCAGGATTCATCGGCCGGGTCGGACCAGACGTTCTGTTCGGGTCTTCGGAATACCGCTTTTTCGGCCGGGGAGCAATTGACTTATCGGGTATACTATGCGGTCGTCGGAGCCTATATCGCTGCCGGTGAAGCCAGCTTTACCACGACACTCGAGAAATTCGATCATAAGGATGTCTATCACGTCGTAGGCGAGGGGAAGACCTATAGTTTCGAGGATAAATTCTTTCGGGTCAGGGACAGATACGAAACCTATATTGATACGGAAACCCTGCAACCGTATAAGTTCATCCGGGACGTCGACGAAGGCGGTTATAAGACGAAGGAGAACGTTACCTTCGTCAAGGCCGCGGGTACCGCAGTCACGAATACCGGCGTCTACAAAGTCCCGGACTGTATCCAGGATGTGCTGAGCGCCATCTTCTATGCGCGGAATATCGACTTCAGTCATCATAAGGTAGGCGACAAGATCCCTTTTGACATGTTCCTCGACCGCCAGGTCTATCACCTCTATATCCGCTACCTGGGAAAGGAGACTATTCGGACCAAATACGCCAAATTCCGCACGATCAAATTCAAACCCCTGCTGGTCAAGGGTACGATGTTCCAGGGTGGGGAGAAGATGACGGTTTGGGTGACGGATGACCCCAACCATATCGCGGTCCGCGTCGAAAGCCCGATCACGGTAGGAAAGGTGTCGGTTGACATGAGCTATTACCGCAATTTGCGGTATCCGTTGAGCTCGCTCGTGGATTTGTAAAATATTCAGTATCGAACATGACCTCCAGCATTCGGCTCCTCCGGGGCGATATAACGAAGATAAATGTCGACGCGCTAATAAACTCTCTATTGTTTAGTTGGCTGTTTCTCGTTTTAACAGGGATCAGTCCAAAAGCATCAGCCCAGGATTATTATAAATTGGGGTATCATGCCTATTACGATTTTGACGACAGTGCGGAAGAAGCCATACAATTATTCACAAAAGCCATCGAAAACAAGCAGGAGGTAGCGAAATCATATTTGATGAGAGGGGCATCCAGAATGCTGTTGAAGCAATATAAGGCGGCGCTCGGTGACATCGATACTTCCAGGTCAATAGGCCCATCCAATCCAAACCTTTTTTATTACTATGGTCAGGTATATGCCAGAGAAGACCGGACTTATTTAGCATTGCGTTATTTTGATACGGCGATATCAATGGACGCAAAAGAGCCTAAATTTTATAATGCGCGAGCCATTGAATGGTTTTTTATTGGTGAAATGGATGAGATTGTGGAAAATGAGAATATAGCGATCAGTTTGGACTCGACAGCCGATGAGTATCTGACCAATAGAGGCTACGCTTTTATAAAACTCAACCAGCTCGATAAGGCGATCGATGACCTGAACCGTTCAATTAAGATCAAAGGCTCGCAAAAGGCCTTCGCCGACAGGGGTTATGCCTTTGCGCAACTGGGTAAGCATGAAGAAGCTATTGCCGATTATTCCAGATCTCTGAGCATTACCCGTGCAGATGGCGAGACGCTTTATTTAAGAGGGCTTTCCTATCTGGCGCTTGGAAAAAAACAGCAAGCCTGCGAAGATCTCAAAAAGAGTGCGGAATTGAATTATGCGCTGGCAGCAGATGAATTGCGGAAAAATTGCAACTGATGGCATAACCCAAATGGATAGCTATCTTGCACCCATGGAACTCCGGGATTATTCCTATGTGATCGTCGGCAGCGGCTTCTCCGGCGCCGTCATCGCCGAACGCATCGCCAGCCAGCTGGGGCAACCGGCGTTAGTCATCGAAAAGCGCGATCATCCCGGCGGTAACTGCTATTCCGAAACCGACCCCGCCACCGGGATCGAATACCACCGCTATGGCACCCATATCTTTCATACTTCCAATGAACGGGTCTGGAATTATCTCCGCCGGTTCACGGCGTTCAACAATTACCGCCATCAGGTGCTGAGCTGTCACAAGGGGCGGAATTATCAATTCCCGATCAACCTGGAGACGATCAACCAGTTCTACCGGATCAACCTGAAGCCCTACGAGCTGGACGACTTCATGGCCACCATCCGGGACAACTCGATCAAATCCCCCGCAAATTTTGAAGAACAGGCGCTTGCCCTGCTTGGCCGCGGGCTTTACGAAGCCTTCTTCCGCCCTTATACGATCAAGCAATGGCAGGCAGATCCGCGGCAGCTCCCGGCCGCCATTTTCAACCGCATCCCCGTGCGGAAGAACTATGACGAAAGCTATTTTTCCGACACCTGGCAGGGCATTCCGGTTGACGGGTATACCGCCATCTTCAACCATCTGCTCGCGGACAAAAAGATCAGGGTGCTGCTGAATACGGATTATTTTGGGCTGAAAGACCAGCTGAACCCCGATGCCTGTTTGATCTACAGCGGACCCATCGACCGGTTCTTCGATTATAAATATGGAAAGCTCAGCTGGCGAACGCTGCGGTTCGACCGGGAGCAGATCGATACCGACGACTATCAGGGGAATGCGGTGATCAATTTTCCGGACCCCGACATCCCTTATACCCGCATCCATGAGCCCCGGCATTTACATCCCGAACGCGGCTATAAGACAAAAAAGACCATTATCTTCCGGGAATATTCGCTGGCCGATAAAGGTGATGAGCCCTATTATCCCATTCCTTCCGCTGACAACCAACGCCTGCTTTCTTTATACCGGCAGGAAGCCGCGAAGCAAAAAAACCTCTTCATCACCGGCAGGCTGGGCGACTACAAATACTACGATATGCACCAGACGATCGACCGGGCGCTGGATATTTTCGAGACGGGCATCCACCCACAAACGCGGCCAAGTCATGTCC
>DATJMG010000065.1:0-43180 GCA_035508835.1 Puia sp. | reverse complement strand
CGCTGATCATCGATTATGTAGCGGCCCCGTGACCTGCCTTCGCGGTTCGCTGATCGGGTGGCCGATCCGGGAGGATTAGCCTAACTTTGCATTTTAACCTATCAATCGGGAGGTGCAAAATGAAGAATTTATTTCCGCTCTTCGTCTTCGTGATTATATTCGGCGCAGGCCTGGCGGTGGCCAATAGCGTTGTAGGGGGTATGAGCGGTACGGGCGGCGAGGTAATTGCTGTGGGAGGTTTCATCGTGGCGCTCGTAGTAGCAGCCGCCATCAAGATCGCTGATCCCTGGGACAGGGCCGTGCAGCTCCGCCTGGGCCGTTTCGTTTCCCTCCGGGGACCGGGTCTTTTCTTTATCGTTCCGATCCTCGATACGATCGCCTACTGGATCGACACCCGGGTGATTACCACCACCTTTAAAGCCGAGAAGACATTGACGAAGGACACGGTTCCGGTGGACGTGGACGCCGTTCTATTCTGGAAGGTGATCGATGCCGAGAAAGCCGCCCTGCAGGTAGCCGACTACAAGAGCGCCATCAGCTGGGCTTCCCAGACGGCCTTGCGGGACGTTATCGGCAAGACCATGCTGTCGGACATGCTGGAAGGCCGGGAGAAGATCAGCATCGAGCTGCAGAAGATCATCGATGACCGCACAGAACCCTGGGGCATCCGGGTCAATTCGGTGGAGGTCAAAGACGTATTGATCCCTTCAGGGCTGGAGAATGCTATGTCCATGCAGGCGCAAGCCGAAAGGGAAAGGCAGGCAAGGGTGATCCTGGGCGATTCGGAAAAGCAGGTGGCCGAGAAGTTCGGCGAAGCGGCCCTTACTTATGCGGACAATCCGGTGGCCTTGCATCTCCGGGCAATGAATATGCTGTATGAAGGTTTGAAGCAGAACTCCACGATCGTCATCGTGCCCAGCTCGGCCATCGACACGATGCAGTTGGGGAATATGGCGGGGATCACGGCGTTGACGATGGGGATTGATGCCAATAAAGACAAAAAAAGCACTTAGGTCCACGCGCCTATAAGTGCTTCATTTTCAGTGTCCCCGCAGAGGCTCGAACTCTGGACCCGCTGATTAAGAGTCAGCTGCTCTACCAACTGAGCTACAGAGACAGATCAAAACATTTGGGTCGGCAAAACTATGAAAAAATGGGCAAATCCGAACAAAATTTCCGGAAGATTTTCCGGTTGTCTAAATCCATTTGTTCTTATATGCCAGGTTGATGATTTGGGAATTGCTGTTGACGTGCAGCTTTTCATAAATATTGGCGATATGCTTGCGCACGGTAAAGAGGCTAATGTACAGTTCCTCTGCGATCTGCCGGGGCGCATATCCTTTCACGGTATATTGCAGGACTTCTTTTTCCCGGTCTGACAGCAGCCCCTCCAGCCCTGTCTTCGGGGTATCCCTGTTGCCCCTGCCCGATTCTGCCGGAGCCAGCGAGGCCTTGCTGAGTAATTCCAGCGCCTTCCGCGCTATCGACGGACTCATCGGCGCGCCGCCCTGATCGAGACAGTTGGTGATCGCATTGTGCAGGGAGATAGCGTTCTCATCCTTCAGCAGGTATCCTTTTGCGCCCGCCCGGATGGCTTCGAAGATGCGTTCATCGTCATCGAAGACGGTAAGTACGATATAATGGATGGCGGGATACAGCACCCGGGCAATTTGTATCAGCTGGATGCCGTTGAGGTTGGGCATTTCGAGGTCCACGAAGAGCACTTCCGGCCTTCGGTCCGGCGACAGGTCCTTTAGCATACTCAGGCAGTTATCCCCATTTTCCGCAATAAAACTGACCTCGAGGTCATCGAAGGTCTGGACCTTTCCGGCAAAAGTATTCCGGTTGATCCTGTTGTCATCCACCAACGCGATTCTTACGGACATATGATAGTTTATGGTACAAAGTTCCTTGGTTATTGCAAAAGAACAATACTCATATTTGAGTATTTTGGCGCATTTTCAACACGACCCTTGTTCCCTTCGGGTCAACGGGCTCGAATGTCAGCCCCAGACCTGCCTCCGCGGCCCTGCTTCGCATATTGGCAAGACCGTTCCCGGATGACCGGCGCGTTCCGGGATCGAAGCCATCTCCGTCATCGGCTATGCTTACAGATGTCGCCCCGGCATGGCTTTCAAACGCGATCCTTATCCGGTCCCCATGGCTATGCTCCAGCGCATTGTGCAATGCCTCCTGGATGATCCGGAAGATGTGCAGCGCATGCATGGGCGACAGTTTGAGGTCCTGGCTGATGTCTTCATCGATCAGGATTTGCACCGAAGGATAGGTGCCTTGCATTTTCTGCGCATATAACTTGATCCGGTCGCTGATCCCGGTCAGAGTGGTGGACTCCTTGTTCAGGACCCAGATGGTATCCCGGAGTGAAGAGGTAACTTCGGCCGCGAGACTCTTCAGATGCCGGGTGATGGGACTGGGATGTATCTCATCGAGACCAGCCGAGATTGCAGAGGCATAGGCACCCAGGTTATCGTGCAGGTCAGCCGCGATCCGCTTCCGTTCCTTCTCTTCGGCTGACGCAAGTGCGATCGCCTGCGTGCGTTGCCAGCGCCTGAAAAGAACTACAGCGGCAGTCAGGATGAGAAGGGCCGCCAGCGCCGCACCGCCGATCCAAAGGTCCTTGTGCAAAAGCTCCAGCTTTTGCCTGGTGATCTGCGCTTCTTCCCTGCTCAGCTCATATTGGACCTCCATTTTTGCCAGGTCTTCCGCTTTGCTCTTCTGGTAAATGGAGTCCTTCAACTGCATCAGCGTGTCCAGCGTCTCTCCGTATGCCTTATAGTTGCCGAGAAGCCGGTAGCATTCGGCCATGTCGCTATACAGGGACAGGGTAACAGGCTCGTGATACTTCTTCGAAAAACCTTCGCATTCATAGAGGTAAGAGATGGCTTTGGCGTATTGGCCCCGCGTCGCAGTGAAAGATGCAAGCGACTCCAGTCCGCCCAGGATGATCTGTACATTGCCGGTTTGCTGTTGGATCGAAGCTGCTTTTTTCAGCATCTGTTCTGCCGAATCCATTTTGTTCTCGTGCGCATACACTTGCGCTTCGATCGACAGACAGTCCGCTTCTGTCCGAAGATCTTGAATTTGTCTCGCAATAAGCAAACCCCGGTCGATGAAAAATTGCACGGAGTCGTATTTTTCTTCCAACAGGTACATGACCGCGAGATTGGTGAAAACCGGCGGGAACTCCTTATATTTTGAGGTGTCGCCAATCGTGCGCCATGCCTTGAGCATCCATTTCTTTGCCTCCGGCCGGTTGCGCAGCGTATTATAGTTCACCCCGATATTGTTGAGGGCAGTGACCTGCGCCCATCTGTCATTTGATCTTTCGCCGATGCCGAGTAGTTTGAAAGCTGAATCCTGGGATTCCTCCAGCCGGCGTTGTTTGGCCAGCGAGACGATCTGCTGCCATCGAAAATGGTTATTGATGCCGGCCATTGCGGATCTTCCACCGGTTTCCCGCATGTCGCGGGCGGAAAGGGCCAGCGCCGAGTCGAACATTCCTTTAAAGTTGTAACACCTGCCGAGGTAGAATTCCGCCTGCAGCCTTGAGACCTCGTCTTTCCTGTCCAGGGCGATTTGCCGGGCCTCCCGCGCATACCTGAAAAAACTGTCTATAGCCATGGATTCACCCTGCCCGCAAAGCGCCAGCAGCGTACCGAGTTGATCAGGGCCGCCGGCGGCCAGCGTCTGCTTGAGACTATCGATCACGGGAGTCTGACATCGTGCGACAAAAGGCACTATCGGCAGGAACAATAACAATGACACTTTTCCGATTGGCATGATGAGTGTTGTTTTGGCGTGAATAAAAGCTACGATAAAAATAGGTCACGGACAAGCGGTTTAAAATACTCAAGTTTAGTTATTGTCACGGCGGCAGGCCGCGGGTAATTTCGGGCTCACAAAACTCAATCAACATGAACAGAAAAATTTTTACTATCTGCGTCGCCCTGAGCGCGGGGTTCTTCCTCTTCGCCTGCAAGAAGAATGGGGCGGCCAAGCCGCAGTGGAGCGCCGGCACAGGCGAATACTTTGTTTACGGCGATACTTACGAAACCGACGACACCCTCGCTCCCGATCCCTTCACCAGTGGGAAGGACCTGAGCATGTGGCCAACAGGTCCGGTTTCCCGTACGCAAAGCCAGTTGTTTATTTACAACATGCCGTCGGCGGGCTCAGGCACCTTTCAATTAACGGATGACCCGGGCGGACTTTATGATACCACTTGCTATATCCTGGGGAATTTTCCGGGACCGAACGGCGAGGATATGTTTTCATCCAATGGCGTGACAGGGAGCCTGACAAAGACGGGCACCAACTCTTTCACCTTTACCGCAACCGCCTATATCGGCAGCAGCCTTTCTGATACGATGCATATCGAAGGCAGCGGCAGCTACTGACTTTCCCAATCTCAACTATTCATTTAACTACCAAAAACAAAACGTTATGACTTTCAAGACCGCCGCTTTGACAGCATGTGTATTCTTGTGCGCCCACGCTACCCGTGCGCAGGATATGAAAAAGCCCGTTAGCGCCGGGCTCGGTTTCGAGCTTGGCCCTACCGCCGGGGTGACCAAAACCGATTTCTCCGGGATGTTCGGACCGACGACCTGGCTTGCGTTTCGTGCCGGTCACGGCTTTTTATCTCTAACGACAGGCTTTTTACTCTTTGTCCCCGTATCCACCAGCGCGGACAAATCTGACGCCAGCTTCCAGATACCGGTATTAGCCGGGTATAAATACATTTTCATGCACGAGCGGCTCTTTGTAAAGGGGGAACTGGGTGCTTCGCACTTTACCCACACCTTTCATGATTCCCGGGAGGCCGAACCGGTTCCGTCCTGGACCAGTTGGGGGCCGACCCTTGCCCTTTCGGCAGGATACCAGTTCAACCCTATGGAATTATCACTGAAAGATGAGATTTTCCCATCGTCCGGGCTGGGCATTCATTACTATGCCTTTCAACTGGGATTTGATTTCTGAGCTATATTTGTTTCATGGCCGGTCGTTCATTTCTGCTTTCCATTTTTATTTTTTTGATCAACTCGCGGTCGCAGGCAAGTTACGGGCAATCGGTTACTTCGGTTGACATCTGTATCTATGGCGGCACATCCGGCGGCGTGATTGCCGGTTATTCAGCAATGCGGCTGGGCCATACTGCTCTGCTCATCGAGCCGGGCGGCCAGGTAGGCGGAATGACTACCGGAGGACTGGGGGAGACCGACATCGGCAACAAGGATGCCATCACCGGGCTGGCAAGAGACTTCTATCGCCGGGTAGGCGCACATTATGGCCGGGCCGAGAGCTGGACCTTCGAGCCACACGTGGCGGCTGCCGTTTTTGGAGATTATATCCGCGCTGTAAAGCTGCCGGTCTGGTATCACTACCGGCTGAACCGGGTCGAGAAGAAAGGAACGCGCATTACAGCGATCGTGCTTGAGCGGACGGGCCCCGGCAAGGGGCCCTTGTTCCGTAAAGTGCTTGCCGGGGTTTTTATCGATTGTTCTTATGAAGGCGATCTCATGGCCGCCGCGGGCGTTTCCTATGCTACCGGGCGGGAGGCCAATAGCGCGTTCAACGAGACCTGCGATGGATGGCAGCTGCGCGACAAACACCAGTTCCCCGATAGCATCGATCCCTACCGGAAGCCGGGCGATCCTTCAAGCGGATTGTTGTGGGGGATCAGCGGAGCCGCCCCCGATAGTACAGGAACAGGCGACCGGCGCATCCAGGCCTACAACTTTAGGATCTGCCTGACCGATGATCCGGCCAACCGGCTGCCGATCCGCCAACCGGCACGTTATCATCCGGCGCACTATGAATTGCTGCTGCGGCTGATGGCTGCGCGGCCGGATGCCTCGCTATCCGCCTATCTCAATATCAACCTCATGCCGAATCACAAGACCGACATCAACAACAATGGTCCATTCTCAACCGATATGATCGGGATGAACTATACCTATCCTGATGCGTCCTATGCGGAGCGCGAGCGGTTATGGCAGGCGCATGCAGATTATACCAGGGGACTGTTGTATTTCCTGGGTCATGATCCGCGGGTGCCTCCGGCGGTACGGGCCGCGATGCTGCGGTGGGGCTACCCGAAGGATGAATTCATATCCACCGGACACTGGACGCCCCAGCTCTATATCCGGGAGGCCCGGCGCATGCGCGGGGAATATGTCATGACGCAAGCGAACTGCGTAGGAAAAGTATCGGTCACGGATGGGATAGGGATGGCGGCTTATACCATGGATTCGCACAATTGCGAGCGGCTGGTCGTTCATGGAATGGTCAGAAATGAAGGCGACGTGCAGATCGGCGGGTTCGGCCCCTACCCGGTAGCATATCGATCTATTGTACCGGAGGCAGCGGAGTGTAGCAACCTCCTTGTCCCGGTTTGCCTTTCGGCTACCCATATCGCTTACGGATCCATCCGCATGGAACCGGTCTTTATGGTCCTGGGTGAGTCGGCAGCTGTGGCCGCTCATCTGGCCATTGCAGGGGGCATGCCGGTTCAGCAGATAGATGTAGCGACATTGCAAAGGATATTGAAGGATGACCCGTTGCTCGAGCGCTCGAAATAGCCTTAAATCCTCAGCTCTCAGGCCAACCCTTCCTTGAGATCCTTTTTGAGGTGTTCGACGTTATGTTTAGCACCCCGTAACTTGAATGCCAGAATGAGTGCGCCTGCGCCTCCCGCAATAAAGGCGGCTGCCGAGTAATAGACGATACCGACTGCCCCCGCCAGCGGAAAGAACAGCACCAGCCAGGAAAAGACCAGCGTGAAAATGCCCATCATCAGCAGCCAGCCCCAGCCTTTCACCCCGGAATGGTTGAGATCGAAGGCAATACCCATCAAATAAAAAGCGCGGAGCATCAACCAGAAACCGACAAAGAAGGGTAGGGTAGCCATGCTCACGCCGGGGAACGCGATGAGGAACAGGCCGATGGTCAGGTCGATGATGCCGGAAGCCAGCGTCCAGCCCCATCCCGAGAGCCAGGCCCGGTTGCCTGCGGCGAAAGCAATCTGGGCGAGACCCACGCAAAAAATAATCACACTAAATAATACACTTAGTCCGACATATCCTTCCGCCGGCCGAATAAGTATGGCCACGCCGGCGGCGAGGAGCAGAAGGCCTTTAATGAGGAACAGCCACCAGTTGCGGACTGTGCTGAGAGCACTTGATACCAAGTTCATAATGAAGAATTTTGGTGAAAAAATGGGCAGTCTTCAGAGGCTGAACCCCGGGCGCGGGAGGGATGTGCGGGATCTTCTTTGTTGGAAGTTACGGGATTTCGGATACAAATTTAAATCCCTCTTTGGGGTGCGTTCTTTCTATGCTTATTTTTGATCAAAATCCAACAGTTGAAATTTCTTGAATTCCTTGCGGGAGCCAGCTATTGTAAGGGGTTGATGATCTTCACCGCTCTTATTACGTTAATCTTCAGTTTGAGACATTATAGCAGGCACCGGGCCTTCCGGATCATTCCATATTACCTTGGTTGCTTTTTTCTCCAAACAATACTGGACTTCAACAGGTACCTTTCACCCCGGGATCGCGCAGCGATTTCTTTAGACCTGATCGGCAATACCGCCTTTACGATCTTTGAATTCTGTGTATTCAGTCTGCTCATCCTGCGTTATATCGAAGGGTACGGACGACGTTTGGCGATCAAAGTGAACGCCGTATTATTTTTCATAGCGGCCTTTTTTTTGTATCTCCACGCCTTCCCGCAAATTCCAATTTACTCCCTGGGTCAGCTGGAATTGATAGCTCTTGTGCCGCCTTGCGTTATCTACTTTTTTGAGCTTTTTACAACTGTGAATACAAAGGCTCTCAAGGATCGGCCATCCTTTTGGATTGTCACCGGGATAGCATATATGGATGTTTGCAGTTTTACACTGAATCTATCCTTTGAGTACCTTGGCCGATTTGGCGATGGCGCGTATGCTTTAGGCAGTCTGCTTTATTGTATTCTTTTTGTGCTCATCATGAGAGCCTATAAATGCAGCCCTGCCGAATGGGTGACTGCCGGTATTAGCCCGAAGGATATTTATTAATAGGGAGTTAGGGCAGTTTTCTTATTTTTGGCCCAAAATCCTCCAGGTGAAATTCTTTGAATTCCTTGCGCTGTACGACTATTGTGAAGCGTTATTGGTCTTCACTATCCTGGTTGCCTTTATCTTCAGCTTGAGACATCATGGCAGGCATCGGGCCTTTCGGATCATTCCTTATTATTTTGGTTCCTGGCTGCTGATGGAGGGAGTGCAATTCTATTGGTACATTTCACCCCGGAGTGATCGCTTTGCAAATCTTTTAAATTTGACAACCGCCCTGTTTATTGTTTTTGAATTCTGCGTATTTAGCCTGCTCATTCTGCCTTACATTGAAGGGGCCGGACGACGTTTGGCGATCAAACTGAATATGGCGATTTTTTTCATGGCGGAGATTTTTCTGTATTTCCGGGCATTCCCGCGAAATCAAATTGTTCCGATGAGCATGGTGGCCGCGGCAGCGCTTGTGCCGCCTTGCGCCATTTATTTTTATGAGCTTTTTACGAATTTGAACACGAAGGCCCTCAAGGATCGGCCGTCCTTTTGGATTGTCACCGGGATAACATGTCAGACTGCTTATAATGCTTCATTGCTGGTGTCCATGGAGTACACGGGCCGATTTGGCAATGGGGCATATGATTTCGCCATTCTATTCTATTGTATCCTTTTCGTGCTATTCATGAGAGCCTATAAATGCAGCCCTGCCGAATGGGTGACTGCTAGTGGCCGCCGCCGGCAGCAACGGCAGCATCAACCCCGTAGTATCGATATGCGCTGACAGCGATCGGGACCCCGAAGATCACGCCGAAGATCAGCCAGTCAGGGAACGCCCTGTTCAGGTTGAATGGCCCAAAAGATGGCACCCGCGTCAGCGGAATGATCAATTGGTTCACCGTAACGTTGACGAAAACGGCATATAACATCCCTACCAGGAACTTATCGTACCACAGGAATTTCAACCGGGGAAAGAGCAGGAAAAAGAGTACGGTATACGCCATGGCGATAAAGTAATGAAAGAACAATCCCAGAAAGGCTGCAGGCGTACCCCCATGCAGCCCTGATTGAAGTCCCAGCGCTCCTCCCGAAATATAGTTAAACATTGCCGCCGGAAACTTGCCGGAACTGACCGTTACATTGATATAAGCGTACGAGATATCCAGGGTGCCCACCAGCAGCCCCGTTAATAAAATGGTTTTGAACAGGTTTTTTTGCCGCATAAAGATTAATTTGGTTAGGTAAAGATCACGGGATACGCCCCAACTTTGCCGCCAAAAACCATCCAAAAACGCTCAAAATGCAAGCAAAACAGCTTAGCGACCACGAACTGGTAAAGCATTGCATGACGGCGCTGTGCACAAAAGCCGGTTTCGCCGATCCCTCCGCGCTGGTGCAGCGTGATCTCCAGACTTTGGCCGACGCCATCGAATCCCGCACGGGTGTCCTGATCAGCCTGTCGACCATCAAACGATTGCTCAACGGCCAGTTCTCCCGCCTGCCCCAGGTCGCCACCCTCAACGCCCTCGCCCTATTTCTCGACTACCCCAACTGGCAGGCGTTCCGTATTGCCCAACACCTTGCCTGCCAGGTCGCCCAATACCCCGCCCAATACCCCGCCCGCAACCATCCGGCTACCCCAGCCGGGCAAACCGCCCCGACCAGGACGACGCGCAGACCCCACTTCCTCATCACCGCAGCCCTGCTTCTCCTGACAACCTGCACTCTTCTGGCGGTAAAACTCATCCGCCATCCTGCCCTCGCCAACCTCGACAAAGCCCGGTTCTCAGCGGTAAAGGTCACCGGTAACGACATCCCAAACTCGGTGATCTTTCATTACGACATCGATGACGTCACCGCCGACAGTTTCTTCATCCAGCAATCCTGGGACCGCAGCCGACGTGTCCGTATCTATAAAAAGAATTATACGCTCACCGATATCTACTACGAACCTGGCTACCATACCGCTAAACTGATCGCCAACGACAAGATCATCAAGACCTTCGAAGTGAGCATCCCCACTGACCGCTGGTTCTTTTACACCCGCGAACAGCTCTTCGAAGGCCGTATCGCCTACATCACCCCGGCCAAGCCGGTAAAGGACGGCGCTCTCCAAATTACACCCGCCGATCTGGCTGCCAATAACATCGACTTCCAGAAATACAATGCGTTCATCCAGGATTGGTTCCCCTCCCGCATCCAATATAGCAGCGATGACTTCACCCTGCATTGCCGGATCAAGGTCAGAAATATCAATAACGTCAATTGTCCGTTCCTGATGACCGAGATCTTCTGCCAGCACAACTTCATGTATTTTCAAAACTGCCCAAAAGGCTGCACCAGCCAGGCCTTCGCTCAGTTCGCCACCACCTTCCTCAACGGCAAAACCCATGATCTCTCCGCTCTGGGCACAGACATCACCACGTGGCAGCAGCTGGCCCTCACCGTAAAGGACCACCGGGCGACGCTCTCGATCGACGGGGTCCCGACATTCTCCACCCCCTTCGAGTCCTCCTGCGGCCTGATCACCGGTCTCGGCTTTATCTCCAACGGCCTCTGCGCCATCGATTCCGTCTACCTTCGCACCGGCGACGGCCATCTCATCTATGGGAACGATTTTAACTAGCCTGCTCGTCTCTGCCACATCCCGGATTGGTTATTTGGCGCAAACAAAAAAGCACTTAACAATATTTTGCTAAGTGCTTCTTTTACTTTGTGGGAGCTGAGGGTCTCGAACCCCCGACCCTCTGCTTGTAAGATTTTTTATCCTTTATCTTATTTGGCCAAGATGCGCACGAAAGACGCTATAAAATCCAGCTTTTCAACAAAATGATCAACACCTATATGTACGAGATCGGAGATGAGTTGGGCATTGCACGCAAACTATCTACTCTGGCCACGCGGCATTCGTTTTCGACCCAGTTGAAAAGGACTGGGATCAGCGTTGAAGCCATTCAGGAATTGCTCGGTCACAAAAACCTGAAAACTACCATGAACTACCTGGACAGTTTCGAGGATGAGTCAAAGGCGAAGCAGGTTGAGAATTTGTTGCCTTTTAGAAGGAAGCAGCAGGCGGCGGATGGTGTTTCCTCATCGTAATTTGCGTCAATGTCTTTTTGGGAGTTATATAACTTTGCGTCTGTATTCAATTATTGCAAGCCATGGGGGAAGATCAAAATATCGAATATAAACAAGCCTGGAGGGACGAATATCTTAAATGGATATGCGGTTTTGCGAACGCTCAAGGCGGAAAGATATTTATTGGAATAGATGACGATGGAAAGGTGACCGGTGTTGAGGATTATAAGAAGCTAATGGACGAGATACCGAACAAAACCGCCAACCATCTGGGTTTGGTGGTTGATGTAAACTTGCGTAGAAAAGCAAGGAAACATTATTTGGAAATAGATGTGCCAGTAAGCAGCGTGCCTATTTCTTATCACGGTGCTTATCATTACAGGACTGGAAGTACCAAGCAGGAATTAAGGGGAACATCCTTGCAGGAGTTTTTGCTGAAAAAGATTGGTAGGACATGGGATGACTTGACTGTGCCTGGAAAAGCAACCCTGGCTGATTTGGATGAAAAGGCCATCACTTACTTCCTTCAATTAGCTCTTAAGAGCGGTCGAATTCCGGCGAATGCTGACAGATACAACACATTAGAGCTGCTCGAAAATCTCGAGCTGGTGAATGAAGTAGGTGAATTAAGAAACGCCACGCTTTTGTTATTTGGAAAAAGGCCGATGAAATATTTCCTTTCCTGTTATTTCAAAATAGGGAGATTCGGTGAGTCGAATGCTGATCTGAGATTTCAGGATACGGTGGAAGGAAATATTTTTGAAATGGTTGATAAAGTGATGGAGCGCTTAAAGGAAAAGTACCTGGTTTCTCCCATTTCATATAATGGGTTGCATCGGATTGAAACTCTTGAATATCCAGAGGTCGGGCTTAGGGAAGCATTATTGAATGCTATTGTGCATAAGGATTATACGGATAATAGCACTATTCAGTTGAGCGTATATGATGATAAGTTGATTTTATGGAATCCAGGAATGCTTCCTTTTGACATTACCATAGATGAACTTAAAAAGAAGCACCCTTCCCGCCCGAGAAACAGATATATAGCGGACATATTTTTCAGGGCAGGCTATATTGAATCCTGGGGGCGGGGCATTGAAAAAATGATTGAAGCGTTCAAGAAGGCCGGACTTCCTGAGCCTATATTTGAGGAATTAGCTGGTGGGCTTCAGGTTACGCTGTTGAAAGATATTTACACGGAGGAATATTTGCGGAAACTGGATTTGAGTGATCGGCAAATCAAAGCGATAATTTACACAAAAGAATATAAAAAAATATCCAATAAGGTCTACCAGCAACTATTTAATGTTTCTCGCAATACCGCTTCTAACGATCTTCAGCAGTTGGTGAAAGCGAAATTGCTAATCTCGAATGAGCAAAAAGGAGCGGGATCATTTTATATTATCAGGGGAATTGCACAATAATTGCACAAATTGCACAATTGGTCCCCACTTTTTCAAAACCGAAACGGCCGATAAGTGGGCGCATGAATTTACGGCCATCTGAAATCAAGGAAAAAATAGCGGGACAAAATATCTATGTTAGTCACAATGTTGGTCATAAACAAATAAAGCACTCTATAAGTGCTTTATTCCGTGGGAGCTGAGGGTCTCGAACCCCCGACCCTCTGCTTGTAAGGCAGATGCTCTGAACCAACTGAGCTAAGCTCCCTTTACTGCCGCGAAAAGGTTTTTCCGCGGAAAGGAGGGCAAAGATAAGGGCAAAAATTTGCCCGCACAAATTTTTTACTTCAAACCATAACGCCCTATGGCTTCCAACTGTTATTACTTCTATCCTCGTCCGGCAACACATGATCCGGATCGATCGTCACCCCAACCAGCGGCTGCGCCGACGCAAAATGCAGCGTCCGGGTACCACCTTGCAGCCAGGTCTCTACAGGCAGCGAGATGCGCTGACGGCTCCCGTCTTTCCAGATCAGTTCCAACGTCGCCGGCATCGCCATTTGATCCAGGTTGGCGATCGTGACTTTGTATCCGCCTCCGGACGCCGGCTGAACTCCCTGCACGGCCAGGTCGAGGCTCCAGTTGTGCAGGAACCATTCCCGCCAGAACCACGACAGATCTTCCCCGGATTCATTGTCCATCATCCGGAAGAAATCATATGGCCCCGGATGATGATAGGCCCACGAGCGGATATATTGCCGGAACGCATAGTCGAACCGCCGCGGGCCGAGGATCTGCTCGCGCAGCAGCACCAGCCCGAGCGCCGGTTTGAAGTACTCCATCGGATGCCGGTATTTCTCGGGGATCGCATCGGCCCGCGTCAACATCACGGGCGCCTCCGGATCTTTCAGGTAAGGCAGGATCTCATCTACGGGATTGCCGCCGCCGGGCGCATATTCATCATCGCGTTTGGGGGCATATTCGCCCTTATTGAAGGCATCGGAAGCATATACGTCGATGAACGTGTTGAATCCTTCATCCATCCAGCCATAGGTGCGTTCGTCACTGCCCACGATCATGGGAAACCAGTTGTGCCCGATCTCATGCGCCGTGACCCAGAAAAGTACCTTCCCCTTATCGCTCATCCCATCGAACACGATGCCCGGATATTCCATTCCGCCGGCGATGCCGGCCTCGTTTACGGCTACCGGGTACGGGTAGGGGTACCACCTGGCAGAGAAATGTTCCATCGCTCCTTTCAGGTATTCGGTAGCCCGGCCCCAGGCATCAGGCCCGGCACTTTCGACCGGATAGACGGACATGGCGAGACACTTTTTCCCTGCCGGAAGATCGACCCGGGCAGCGTCCCAGATATAAGCCCGGCTGGCGCCAAAGACAACGTCCCGCGTATTGGCCATCCGGAAATGCCAGGTGAGCGATCCTGCATGGACCGGGCGGCTGGCCGGAGAGCCCACTTCCGCGGCGCTGCGGATCATCACGGTTGCATCGCTCGCCCGGGCAGTCTTAAGTCGGGACTGCTGCGCAGCCGTCAGGACTTCCTGTGGATTGACCAGCTCACCCGACCCGGCGACGATCATATCCCAGGGTACCGTCACCCGGTAATCGAAGTTGCCATAATCGCAATAGAACTCCCCGCTGCCCAGGAAGGGTAGCGTGTTCCATCCCTGGCGGTCGTCGTAGACACACATCCGCGGATACCATTGCGCGATCTCGTATATTTTCCCGTTGCGGGTGGGAAAAAAGTCCGTCCGGCCCCCGAAGTCCCCGGGAACGATATAGTGATAGCGGATCTCGACGGTGGTCTGGCCCCCATGACCCGGCAGCGCATGTCTCAGCCGGATCTGCAGCCGCGTATCGGTGATCACCGTATCGGCATCCGACAAGATCCCGCCTTGCCCGACCTTCACCGACTCGAGCACATAGCCGTCCGTATGGCGGTCCGGCGCAAATCCGGTATAGTAATTCGAGCGGGCGTCAGCCCGGTAAGTCTGCTGCTCGAGGTAGAGCCATAGACAGGAAAGGCTGTCCGGGCTGTTGTTCGTATAGTGGATAATATCGGTACCACTGATGCTGTTGGCTATCGTATCCAGCCTGACCGCCAGGGTATAATCGGCGCGGTTTTGCCAGTAGGAAGCCGAAGGCGCGCCGCTTGCGGCGCGCGTGGCCAGATGAAGATCGCCATAAAAGCCGGGTGCAAATAATGCGTGGGGGTCATAACCCGGCCCTTTGGGCTGTTCCGGCAATCCGGGATTGGTCTGGCCCAGGCAAAGGGATGAAATGAACAGGTTTGTCGATAAAAGAAGGCGAAAGGAGAATGTTGTCATAATGCGGCGAAAATAGCCAAACTAATTCAGCTGCACAACAGGAAGCCGATAATGCAGCCCATCCACCATGAAGAGCTCGTCGATCTCGTAAGACCAGTATTTGAACAGCGGGGATTTGGCCAAATAGCGTTCTACATCCTTCTTGTTCTCGGCCGAGAAAGTAATCCATACCCGCTGCGTCTCCATCGTGACAACGTAGTGGTCGATGATCCCCTGCTCGATCAGCCGGTTGATATATGTCCGGTGAGGAGGAACCAGCGCCGCAAATTCATCATTCATGTCGAACCGTATGGTCACCTGGAATTTTCTCATGGTTATACTCCTGGGATTAACAAGTCTTCGCCCACAATGTTCGTGCCGTATATATACAATACGATAGGGCGTCGCCTATAGTTGCCAGTCCATGACCCGGTTAACCCATTCCTCCCGGTAAGGTGTCGTCACCTTGATATAGTTGTCAGTGTAGCCCTCCATAAAGGCTGAGGTGACATGGCCTTCCAGCAATACCTTTCGGGTCTGGCCGCGATGCCGCTGGATAAAGGATTGCATTTTGCGGTGGGAGAGGTTTCTCAGCGTTTTGTTGCGCCCGGCGCGAACGGCCATCGGGATAACGGGCCGGATATCGAGTGACCGGGTATTATCGCGCTCGGAGTAGGTGAAGGTGTGAAGGTAAGAGATATCCAGCGCTTCGAGAAATTCGACCGTTTCCTGAAAATGTTCGGAAGTTTCACCGGGGTGGCCGGCAATGACGTCCACACCGATCGCACAGTGCGGCATGTATTGCCGGATCAGTTCCACCCGTTCCGCATAAAGCTCCCGCCGGTACCGTCGGCGCATCAGGCCGAGGACATAGTTGCTGCCGCTTTGCAGGGGGATGTGGAAATGCGGCATAAACCGCCGGCTGCCGGCGACCCATTCGATCATCGCAGGCGTCAGTAAATTAGGTTCGATCGAAGAGATGCGGAAACGGTCAATGCCATCGATCGCATCGAGCTCGCGCATAAGCCCAAAAAGATCTTCCCCGTTCCCGCCAAAATCCCCCAGGTTCACCCCCGTCAGGACGATCTCGCGGATTTCACCGCCGGCTGCCAGCTCCCGGACAGTGGCTACCGTCTGCGCGATGGAGCCCGAACGGCTCCGGCCCCGGGCCATCGGGATCGTACAGAACGAACAATTATAGTCACAGCCATCTTGTACCTTCAGAAAGGTGCGGGTCCGGTCATGGAGGGAATAAGCGGGATGAAATCCGTCGACCTCATCGATATCGCAGCTGCAGATCCGCGCCGAATCACCCCTGGTCAGTATTCGCAGGTGATCGGCCAGGTTGAACTTTTCCGCAGCGCCCAGGACGAGGTCTACACCCGGGATCGCCGCGATCTCCGCCGGTTTAAGCTGGGCATAGCAGCCGGTGATCACCACCATACTTTGCGGCGACTGCCGCCGGATCTTTCGGACCAGGTAACGGCATTCCTTGTCGGCATTTTCCGTGACCGAGCAGGTATTGATGACATATACATCCGCCGGCTCGTCGAATTCCCGCCTGTCAAAACCTTCGTTCTTCAGCAGCCGGGAAAGACTCGATGTCTCCGAGTAATTGAGCTTGCATCCCAGGGTGTGGAAGGCGACGGTCTTGTTGTGGGCTTCGTTCATCAGCCCGCAAAGGTACTTCAAATTCCTTATTTTCGCTGCGATGCGTTTATTGACCAAACCCCTTTGGCGGGGATCACCCGCGCTTTTCCGTAATTTGCACCTTCATGTATGCTGAAGTCATCATACCCCTGGCGTTACCCACGAATTATACCTGGGCCGTACCGGAACAGTGGCGTAATCTTGTCCGTGAAGGCTGCCGGGTGGAGGTGGAATTGCGCAACAGGAAATACGCCGGCATCGTAAAGCGAATCCACACCGACAAGCCCGACACGTTCGAGCCGAAGGCTATAGGCAATGTTCTCGACACCGAACCGATCATCTATCCCTCCCAGCAGAAATTGTGGGAATGGATCGCTGATTACTATCTCTGCAGCGAAGGAGAGGTCATGGCCGCAGCCCTTCCCGCTCATTTCAAGCTGAGCAGCGAAACGATCCTTGTCTTTAGTGAGGAGAACGGAGATGACTTTACCGGGCTCGATACCGATGAATTCATTGTCGCCGAAGCCCTGCTGATCCGCAAGGAGCTAAAGCTGGCGGAAGTTCAGCAATTACTCGATTCCTCCCACGTTTATCCGGTGATCAAACGGCTGATCGAAAAAAAGGTCTGCTTTGTGCGGGAATCGTTGAAGGAAACCTATTCGCCCAAAAAAGCCGACTTTGTCCTGCTCAACCCGGAGTACGCCGCGGAAGAGCGGCTTGCTGAGCTCCTCAACGGTTGGGCACGCGCCCCGAAACAGCTGGAGCTGCTGCTGGCTTATCTGCATTTACAGAAGACTGCCGGTGAGGTCCCCCGTCCCGAGCTGCTGAAGAAGTCAGGCGCTTCTGCCGAGCAGCTGAAAGGACTGGTCGATAAGAATATTCTTCGGATCGAACGGCGGATCATCGACAGGGTAATGTACTACCCGCGGGAGATCCACATTGACTTCGAGCTGACGCCTGCCCAACAGACAGCCTTCGATGCCATTGAGTCGAGCTTTCAACAGCGGGCCGTCTGCCTGCTCCACGGGGTGACGTCCAGCGGGAAGACCCAGATCTACATCCGGCAGATCGAAGCCGTGATCCGGCAGGGCCGGCAGGCACTATACCTGTTGCCCGAGATCGCGCTGACATCCCAGATCATCCGGCGGCTGCAACGGCATTTTGGCGGTTATGTCGGAATTTATCACAGCAAGTTCAGCCAGAACGAACGACTGGAGACCTGGAACAAGATCCGTGCCGGCGAGATCAAGGTCGTCCTGGGCGCGCGTTCGGCGATCTTCCTTCCTTTTGCCGACCTGGGGCTCATCATTGCCGATGAAGAGCATGACGCATCCTACAAACAACAGGAACCCGCCCCCCGCTATCATGCGCGGGACGCGGCGATCTATTACGCATCGCTTTTCGGCGCGAAAGTTCTGCTGGGCAGCGCCACCCCGGGCGTCGAGTCATATTATAATGCGATGACCGGAAAATATGGGCTGGTAGAATTGAAAGAACGTTTTGGGAATGTGCCGTTGCCGGAGATCACGGTTGTCGACTCGAAGGTGACGCGCCCCTTCAGGAAACTCAAGGTCCAACCGGCTGCGGTGAACGCCGACGCGCCAACCGCCGACGCGCGACCCGCCGATGCGCCACCCGCCGACGCGCAGACTCCCGGCGCGCCAACCGCGGAGAAGGCGTCCTCCACCGACGACCCGCTCACCGGATCGCGCGATTATGGCAAACCCATTCTCACCCCGGCGCTCCATTCGGAAATCGAAAAGTCACTGGTTGCCGGCCGCCAGATCATCCTCTTCCAGAACCGCCGCGGCTACTCCCCCCACCAGGTCTGCGAAGTCTGCGGCTGGATCCCGCAATGCCGGAACTGTGACGTTTCACTCAATTTTCACAAGCTGACCAATAAGCTGCATTGTCACTATTGCGGTACCGTATACCCGCCGGTCAGCATTTGCGCCGCCTGCGGCAATCATCGATTCGTGCAACGAAATTTCGGAACGGAGCGCATCGAAGAGTTTCTCGGATCGGCCTTTCCCAAGGCACGGATCGCGCGGATGGACATCGACAGTGTACGCGGTAAGACCGCACACGACACGCTCATCCAGCAATTCGAACAGCAAAAGATCGACATCCTGGTCGGGACACAGATGGTGGTGAAAGGTTTGGACTTCGAGCATGTCAACCTCGTCGGGATACTCGATGCGGACAGTATCATTCATTTTGCGGAGTTCAGGGCCACCGAACGCGCCTTTCAGCTGATGGAGCAAGTGAGCGGCCGCGCCGGCCGCAAGGATGGAGAGGGTAAAGTTCTGATCCAGGTGGCGGATACCGCACATCCGGTACTCGGCTATGTCAAAGCGCATGACTATTCCCTTTTTATTCAGCATGAGCTGCCGTTCCGCCAGGAATTCGGCTATCCGCCGTTCACCCGGATCATTCGCGTCACATTCCGGCATACGGCAAAGGAGGTCGTCGAATCGGCGGCGGGATTTTTTGCGATCACGTTGAAAAAGGAATTCCCCAATTACCTCGTTGGCCCCGCTGAGCCGGTGATCGGGCGTATCCGCAATCAATACCTGATGGAACTGATGCTCAAGCTGCCGAAGGACGGACAGACGATCGCGTTTGCCAAACATGTCATCCGGCAGCAGACCGCCATCCTCCACAGCGACCGGAAGTTCCGTAGCGTCGTGGTTATTCCCGACGTGGATGCGCTGTAGCGACGGTCGGCTCATCTTTGCTCAAAATCAAACTGGACATCCAGGTATGGATATCGGTCTTTTACCCCTACAACGCGGGTCTTCGCCAATTGATCACCCAATCGCTGGTTGTCCGGGGTAGTCCTTACCAGGATGAACCCGACCAAACCGAAGCACCACACGATATCCATGATGTCGAAGATCCGCCGAACCAGCACCTGTCCGAAGTTCAAGTCGTTTCCGTCCATGGATACGACCTTCAGCTTAAAAAGCTGATGGCCGAAAGTGCCGTGCCAATAGCGTTCCGCGATCACGAAATAGATAAGCCAGAATGCCAGGGGCATCAGGGCAGCAAGACCCGTGACCTGGTATCTTCCGTCATCGAGCCGATCGCCGGTCAGGTAGATATATGCCCAGGTTAAGAAGAAAATAATCAGGTAATCGACCAGGGTTGCCCCGATCCGGCGGCTTGTATATGGGTATTTCATAATTTATTTAGGTCTTCAACATCACCTTCTGCCCGGTCTTCGCCGCCTCATAGATCGCCTGGATAATCACCATATCTTTCAGCGCCTCCTCTCCATCGGCCGGGACCACCGGCTTGCCGCCGCGAAGCAGAATATCAGACATGGCATCCATTTGCACGGTCTGGTGGACGACATCAGGCTGGGTCAGCTCGCCTTTATTCGTGTGGCCCTTCGTTGGTCCATACCCGGTCGCGGGCAGCAGCTCCGCATAACCGGCCGTGCCGTCGAGGAAGAACCGGTCGAGATTATCCATATTGTAGGTCGAGAGACAGGAAGCGACAGCCCCGCCGGGAAACCCCAGCTGGAACTGGATCGTCTCGTCGATACCGGGCACAAAACGTTCCGGTTCGGTCTTGGTCTCCTGCGCGGTAACCCATACAGGATCTTCCCCCACCATATAACGAGCGCCATTGACGGAATAGATGCCGATATCCATCAAGGCGCCGCCGCCGGCCATCTTGGGATCACGCCGCCATTGATGCGGGTCGCCGCTGACAAATCCGGAAAGCCCCTGGAAGAATCGGATCTTGCCGAGCTCGCCGGCTTGCCGCATGCGGATCACCTCCAGCGTCTTCGGCTCGAAATGCATCCGGTATCCCACCAGCAATTTTACTCCCGCGGCCTTACAGGCATCGATCATTTCCTGCGCTTCCTGCGGGCTGATGGCCATCGGCTTTTCGCAGATGACCTGCTTGCCGGCTTTGGCGGCGCGGATCACGAAATCCTTATGCGTCGCATTGGGCGTGATGACATAGACCGCATCGATATTGGGATTGTCCCTTATCCGGTCCATCGTTTGATAGTTGTAGCAGTTGCGGGCCGGAATATTGTACCTGCTCTGCCAGACCGGGAGTTTGGAAGGCGTGCCACTGATGGCGCCGACCAGTTTGGCCCTTTGACAGGCCTGCATGGCATTGGCCACCCGGGTGCCATAGCTGCCCAGCCCCAGGATGGCCACCCGGAGCACCTGGCCGTCAAACGCCGAAGGCGAATTGACGCAGCCGGCCATCAGCGTGCCGGGGGCAGCAGACAGGACAAGGGCGGAACCGGTAAGTTTCTGTAAAAAGTCGCGGCGTGATTGCATAGCGGAAAATTTTGTTACCTCAATTTCCGTCTTTTCCACGATTGGCAGAAATGTAATCTATTGCAGAAATGTAATCTATTAATATACCTTCGCTTGAAAATAGTTCCGATGTCAACCTGGGAAGAATATTTTTCGTTGAAGGAATACAATACGTTCCGGATAGCGGCAAAGGCCCGTTATTTTTCGCGGTTCACCAGCACCGATCATCTGGCGGCCCTGCTGGCAGAGATCCCGGTGTCGCCAGTTGTGCTCGGCGGCGGCAGCAATATACTCCTGAGCGGGGATATCGACGGCTGGGTGCTGATCAACGGCATCAGGGGGATCGACCTGGTCGATGAGGACGATCGTTATTTCTACGTCCGGGTCGGCGCGGGGGAGAACTGGCATGGATTCGTCGAATATTGTCTTGACCGGGACTGGGCGGGTGTCGAGAACCTATCCCTTATCCCCGGCAGCGTCGGGGCGGCGCCCATGCAAAATATCGGCGCCTATGGGGTCGAGTTGAAGGATGTCTTTCATGAGCTGGAAGCCTGGGATTTGCAGGACGGAAAAGTCAGGATGTTCACGCTCAACGATTGCCGGTTCGGCTATCGCGAAAGCGTATTCAAACGGGAATATAAGGGCCGGTACATCATCCTTAACGTTACCTTCCGGCTCAATCGCGACCCTGTCTTTCATCCCGAGTATGGCGCGATCCGGGAAGAACTGGCCAAGATGAATGGAGGCGAGCTGAGCATCCGCGCCATCTCAGCGGCGGTGATCCGCATCCGCAAGGCCAGGCTTCCGGACCCCGCATTGATCGGCAATGCCGGCAGCTTCTTCAAGAATCCATCGATCCCCGGCGAACAGTTTGCCACGCTAAAAACTCAATTTCCCGACATCGTCGGCTATCCGGACCCCGCAGAGGGGATGACCAAAGTGGCGGGAGGCTGGCTCATCGAACAATGCGGCTGGAAAGGCTACCGGCGCGGCGATGCCGGCGTTTCCGACCGGCAGGCGCTGGTACTCGTCAATTATGGCCGGGCGACGGGCCGCGAGATCTATGACCTGAGTGAAGAGATCCTGCAATCCGTATGGAAAAAATTCGGTATCGCCCTGGAACGGGAAGTCAATATCATCTGACGCAGGAGACCGCGAGCCGCCTTAATTGAAATCCTCTCCCTCTTCTTCCTCCTCACTCCCGAAGCTCGTTCCCGAAGACCCGAGATTTACCATCGATCCGATCAGATCCTTGAATTCGATCTTCCCTTCCACCACTTTCTTGCTGATCAGCGAGTAGGATGCCAGTCCGTGGAGTACGAATTCCATCAGCAGGGCGGCTTCCCGTTCGTTGGTATGCTTGAAATATTTTTTGACCAGCGCATGGAGACCGTCCACTTTGTACAACTGCTGGATCTTTTCCGGGTCAGGGGTGTTGAAGAACAGGTTCAGATGATTGCCTTTGTCGAACCAGTGAGTGATGGCCCGGAAGGGATTCTCTTCCCGCGAGTCCGCTTTCCGCTTCTTCAGCTGATCGGGGTTGGGGAAGTAGTTGACGAACTGCGAACGGAATGCCTTTTCCAGCAGGTTGAACGCTACCTGATACGGCCCTTCCTGCTCGCCCTCATAGACCAGCTCGATCTTGCCGGTGATGGAGGGAACGATCCCGACCAGGTCGCTCATCCAGACCTGGGTTTGCCGTTCGCCATTCAGGATCGCACGCCGCTCCGCCGCGCTGACGGCATTTTCGAAGGCGGCGATCGTCAACCGGGCCGAGACCCCGCTTTTCTTATCGACGTATTCGCTGGACCGGGCTTCGAACGATACCTGCTCGATCAGCCGTTTGACCAGGTCGCTGACCATGACAATCCCCTTTTGCTCCTCGTGAATGTCGGCTTCCTGCTCGGTGATGGCCAGCGCCGTCTCGAGGTTTTTTGGATAGTGAGTGAGGATCTGGCTCTCGATCCGGTCCTTCAGCGGGGTCACGATGGAGCCCCGGTTCGTATAGTCTTCGGGGTTAGCCGTGAAGACGAACAGCATATCGAGCGGCATCCGCAGCTTGAAGCCGCGGATCTGGATATCGCCCTCCTCCAGTATATTGAACAGCGATACCTGGATCCGGGCCTGCAAGTCGGGAATTTCATTGATGACGAAGATGCCGCGATTGCTTTTGGGAATGATGCCAAAGTGGATGACCTGCTCGTCGGCAAAGTTAAGCCGGAGATTGGCGGCCTTGATCGGGTCGATATCGCCGATGAGGTCCGCGACGCTGACGTCGGGCGTAGCCAGCTTTTCGCCATAGCGGTCGCTGCGGTGAAGCCAGCTGACCGGCGTATCGTCGCCGCGGGTGGCGATCAGGTCCCGCGCAAATTTGGAGATCGGGGAAAACGGGTTGTCATTGACCTCGCTGCCGGTCACATAAGGGATATATTCATCCAGCAGCTCGGTCATTTGCCGGGCCATCCGCGTTTTGGCCTGTCCGCGAAGACCCAGGAAAAGAATATTGTGACGGGATAAGAGCGCCCGCTCGGTGTCGGGGATGACGGAATCTTCATAGCCCAGGATGCCGGGGAAGGTCGTTTCCTTGCTCCTCAGCTTGCAGATAAGGTTTCCACGGATCTCCTCTTTTACGGATCTGTTACGGTAACCGGCTTTTTTCAGTTCCCCCAGCGTCTTGATCTTTGTAATGTCCATTTGCTCGTTTTAGTGTTTCAATTTTCTCAATAAACCGTCTTGCGCTTTCCGGATTCAAAGTCCCGGAAGATAAAACTGCCCAGCCGGTCGAGAGATGCAAAAAAGGCCTTTCCGTTGTTGGTTTCGGTAAATTCATTGACGAACCGCTGCAGATAGGGATCGCTGGCGATCATAAAAGTGGTGATGGGGATCTTCAGCTTCTTGCACTGCGCGGCCAGGTTCAGGCACCGGCTGGTAATCTTGCGATCGAGGCCGAAGCTGTTCTTATAATAACGCTTGCCCACTTTCAGACAGGTGGGCTTGCCGTCGGTGATCATAAAGATCTGCTTGTTGGCATTCCGCCGGCGGCGCAGGATATCCATCGCCAGTTCCAGGCCTGCCACAGTATTGGTATGATAAGGGCCGACCTGCAGATAGGGGAGGTCTTTGATCTCTACCGGCCAGGCATCGTTGCCGAATACGACGATGTCCAGCGTGTCCTTGGGATATTTGGTCGTGATCAGCTCGCTGAGGGCCATCGCAACCTTCTTGGCCGGAGTGATCCGGTCTTCACCATACAGGATCATCGAGTGGCTGATATCGATCATCAGCACCGTCGACGTCTGCGCCTTGAAATCCGTTTCCCGGATCTTCAGGTCATCCTCCTGCATATTGAACGCTTCGATCCCGTGATTGATCTGCGCGTTGCGGATGGACTCGGTGAAATCGATCTGTTCCAGCTGGTCGCCAAACCGGAAGGGCCGGGTCTCGGGATTGGTCTCGTCGCCTGCTCCCGGCTTGAATGTGTTGTGATTGCCCTGCTTCGTCTTCTTGAGCTTGCCGAAGATCTCTTCGAGTGACCGCCGCCGGATGCCCTGCTCGGTCTTTGGCGTGATCCTGATCTCGCCGGTCTGTTTGTTGTCGTCGATATATCCCTTTTCTTTGAGCTCATCGATAAAGTCTCCCATTCCATACTCATCGTCCGTCAGCTGATACTCTTTATCCAGCTGGCTCATCCATTGCAGCGCTTCCCCGACATCACCGTTCGTGTAACTCAGCAGCTGCATGAAAATGTCCAGCAGCTGGTCGAACTTCGCCCTGCCTTCCTCGTTGGGGTCATATCTTTTAAAATGAAAACCGATCATGCTGGTAAGTTACTAAAAAAAAGTCCCCGATTTGGGAACTGTTTGCGATATAAGTATTTCCAATAAGAGTAACAGATTTGCCGGGGTTTTGTTTGATCGGCTACGGGCCTTTCCTGCCCGGACCCTTTACCAGCCCCGCCGGTCTTATTTCGGAGGTCCGGCGACTTTTGAGGGTGATGCCGCCGCTTTTCCGTATTGCCTGGCCCACTGGTCGATTTCCTGCAGCACCGAATAAGAGTCTAGGATATCCTGCGCAAAACCTTGCTGCTGGTCATTCAGGTTGCCGCCCTTACCCTGCTTGTACATTTGCGCATTGATCGCCAGCTGGTCATTCAGCTGGCTTTCACCAAGAGCATTGTAGTAGCGAAGCTGCTGTTCCGCGTCTTTCCGGACGGAAGCCGCCACCTTTGCCGCCAGCTTAAGGTCGTTCGACCGGTAACAGGCCAGCAGGAAGCTCATGGAGATATGGTCCTGCTCGTTCTCGCGGCTGGTCATCCCATACGGGAAATTCGATTCCAGCACGTTCTTATCGAAATGCTCCAACAGGTTGCGGGCGGAATCCGGTTTGCCTGCGTCGATCAGGCTTAACGCCAGCTGCGCGTGCGCCGCGCGAAGCGTATTGAGATGACGTCTGTTCTCCTCATCATAATAGACGCCGGGGATATTGGCATTCCCATATGCGAATTTCGTCATCATATTGGTGTAGGCGAGGTCATTATTGTAACCGCCATAGGTGGGGTCCTTTGGCTCCACGGGGACCAATTGGCCGGCAAGACCGTTCTGGCGCACATATTTAGCGATGCCCAGGGGCTCGATCTCATAGGTGGAATTGAAGCAGATCGGCCGCTGCCACTTATTGGCGGCGATGATTGCCAGCACAGCCCACTCGTTTTTGAACAGGTAATTCTTGTCTTTCGAAATATCGATATGCAGCTCGCTGACCACGCTGTCACCCGGATTCACCGTGCCATTCGCCCGGACAACGCGCGGGTCAACCGGGACCGATAAATGCCGGACAGGCAGGAAGTTGTAAGTCTGGCCATCGTCCCCCTGGCGCGTATACCTGGGGTCGTCACTGCCTACGACGTCCTTGAACATGGTGTAGGCGTCATAATACTGGTTCTGATCGAAGCCGGGAATGGGGCTCAGCACTACTGCATCCCTGGTGTTGCCCTGGATCTGCTCAGGCGTGAAGAGTACGTCAAATGGGGCGCTTTCATTCACTTTGTAGCGCAATTGGTCGATATACCAGGCTTCGCCCAGCAGGCTGTAATTCATGACCCGGACGTCCGGCCGGATACCTTCCACTTCCTGTGCATACCAGAGCGGATAGGTGTCGTTGTCACCAAAAGAGAACAGGATGGCATTCTTCGGACAGCTTTCGAGGTAGTCTTTCCCGATGTCACGGGGGAGCGTTTTGTGGCTGCGGTCATGATCATCCCATTCCTGGCTGCCCATGAGCACCGGTACGGCGAGAAAGCAAAGTCCCGCAGCGGCATACCCGGCCAGATCGGCCCGGTCTCTGAAGGCCAGCTTCCCCATCCATTCTTCGATCTTGATGACGCCCAACCCGATCCAGATCGCAAATGCGTAACAGGCGCCCGCAAAGGCATAATCTCTCTCGCGGGGCTGCCAGCCGGCCTGGTTGAGATAGATGACGATCGCGAACCCGGTGAAGAAGAACAGCAGCAGCGTGACCAGGAAGTCGCCGCGGTTGCGGTTGGCCTGGAGGAAAAAGCCGATCAGCCCCAGGATGACAGGGAGCAGGAACATCCGGTTGTAGGATTTGTTGTCCTTATGGATGCTGTCCGGAAGCCTGCTTTGGTCTGCCTTGAGGAAAAAATTGTCGATGAAGGGGATGCCCGTAATGGCGTTGCCGTCACGGACATTGCCAAAGCCCTGGACATCGTTTTGTTTCCCGGAGTAGTTCCAGAAGAAATATCGCAGGAACATCTCCCAGTTCTGATAGCCGATATAGTATTTGATGTTGTCGAGCATCGTCGGGTTATCTCCTTCATTCATACCCGAATAAGCAATATAGGCTGCATGCTGGCCCCGGTCATTGCCGGGGTCCCACATCCGCGGGAAGATATGGGACGATGGCGTATTGGCCCAGTCCTGCGCATAGACCCTGCCGGCTACCTCATATTTCTCCTTCCCTTTTACATAGAGCGGTCCGGCATCGACCCGCGGCGCCGGGTCTTCGAAATCCGGTCCGTACACGATCGGCCAGTCACCATACTGCTCGCGGCTGAGATATCCTTCCAGGCTGACGGGATTATCGACATTGTACATGTCCACGCCGGGATCGGCATTGCTGCGGATCATCGTGGTGAAATAGGTGGAATAGCCCAGCAGCATGAAGCCGGCGCACCAAACGGCCATCTTGAGGTAATAGTACTTTTTCCGCACCGCCCAGCGGTTGACGGTTACCAGCAAGGCTGTCAGCGCCACGAAGAAGAACCCGAAACCCACAAAAAAAGGCATGTTCATCGAATTGACGAAGAAGACGTCGAATGCAGCAGCGCCCTCGATGGTATACTGGATCACAAATTTCTGTACGATGCCGGTAATGGCGCAGCCCACGATAAACGCGATGATCGTTCCCAACGTGGTCGGCTTGTAACGCCGGAAATAATACACCATTACGATGGCGGGGATCGTCAGCAGGTTCAGCAGGTGGACACCGATGGAAAGCCCCATCATATAAAAGATAAAGATGATCCACCGGTCCGCGCCGGGTTTGTCGGCCTGCCGCTCCCATTTTAGAATGGCCCAGAAGACCAGGGCTGTAAAGAAGGCTGAAGAAGCATATACTTCCCCTTCTACCGCGCTGTACCAGAAGGAATCGGTAAAGGCATACGCCAGCGCGCCGACAACGCCGCAAGCCATGATCGTGAAGACCTGCCGCCGGTCGGGCTCCCCGCCGGGTCCCGTGCCGGGATCGGTGCGGACAACAATCCGCCGGGCAAAATGAGTGATGGACCAGAACAAGAACAGAATGGACAGTCCGCTGGCAATCGCGCTCATGAAGTTCACCGCCCGCGCCGCGGTATGCGGACTATCACCGAACAGGATGATGAAGAACCGCCCCATCAGCACGAACAGCGGCGCGCCGGGCGGGTGGGGGATCTGGATCTTGTAACAGCTGGAGATGAATTCACCGCAGTCCCAGAAGCTGCCGGTCGCTTCTGCAGTCATGACGAAAACCGTGCAGGCAGCCAATCCCACGATCCAGCCCACGATATTATTCACCCGGTCGAACTTCATAGTATTTGTCGAATTTAGTTAATCTATTCAAAATAAACCCGCACCGTCTGGTAAAACAGGCGGCTTTGGAGGTACTGATTCTGCGACTGCTCGGTAAAATCGCGAAGCCCAAAAAGTCCCGCCGCATTCCCCTTCTGGATCGCGATCTCCAGGTAGCCCGCCGAATTGAACAGCGCCAGCTTTTCCCCTTCGCCTGCGTCCGCATAGGTTTCGCTGATGCGCTCGATGATCTCATCCCGCTTAAAAACGATCCTGAACCCTCTTCCCTTCCGCCGCTCTTCAAACTCTTCCCGCGTGATATTGACGATCACATTCTCGAAATGGTCGATGAAAATGATCTGGCCTTCGATCCAGTTGTCGCCAAACACGGGCCGCAGATGGTTCTTCTCAACGATCGGGACATCCGGCACCCCGATCCCCGACAGACTGCCGCCCGTCACCAGCCCCTGGATCGCCCGGGCCATCACCCGGACGCAATATAAGGTGTTCTTGACCGCACTTTTCTCGAGCGGCAGCCCGATCACCATCTCGGGCCGGCCTTCGAGGATCATGGTCAGCAGCCCGTTGTCCGCACAAAGGAGATATTGTTCCTGGTGAAAGGCCAGCAACAACTGCTCGGGCTTTTTCTCGAAAAGATTGACGAGAATGATATGGTAAGTAAAGGGCGGGAAATGGCGAATGGCATTCCGGCAGACATATGCCGCCTGCGGATAATTGAAGGGCGACAACTCGTGGCTGACATCCAGGATATGAAATTCGGGATTGACCTGCATTAACACGCCCTTAACGGCCCCTACCAGATAGTCTTTATGGCCGATATCCGATGTGAGGGTTAGTAGGGCCATTGCAGCTATTTGACGAACTCCCCTTTTTTATTGTAATAATGACGGTAGGTTAATCGGTCCGCGAGCGCGGGCGCGACCTTATTGATCAGGACGGTCACTTTCCCCAGCAGCGTCAGCACGACTGTCCTGCGCCGCCGGGCAATAGCGCGGATGATATGACGGGCGCAGGAGGCGGCCGACATCAGGGTTCCTTCATTGAGTACGCTTTCACCCCGGGCGTGGCCATGCTGATCGAGCGCGGCCACGCGGATATTCGATGCAGTAAATCCCGGGCATACCCACATGACATTGACACCGCTGTGGAGCAGCTCCGTCCGCAACGCTTCGAGCCATCCCTGCAAGGCGAACTTGCTGGCCGAATAAGCGGTCCGGCCGGGTAGCCCGCGATAGCCCGCGGTGGAAGAAATGCCTACGACCGTACCATGGCTCTCCAGCAGCGAAGGAAGGGCGTACTTTGTACAGTATACAGCCCCTAAGAAATTAATTTCCATTACCTTACGAGTTACTTCCGTATCGCAGTCCAGGAAGAGGGCCCGCATCGAGATCCCGGCGTTGTTGATGAGGACGTCGATCCGCCCGAAGGTTTCGATCGTCGACTCGATGAATTCCCTGCATTCCGACTCGTCGCTGACGTCGCAGGCGACGGCATGCAGCATCACCTGCGAATATTCCATCTGCAGGGCATAAAGTTTATCGTGACTGCGGCCGCAGGTGGCGACCTTAGCGCCCAGCGGGATAAGGGCTTCGATCAGCGCTTTTCCGATGCCGTCGCTGCCGCCCGTGATCACGACTACTTTATCCTGGAAAAATGACATGTAAGGTTTTTGTTATGGCTGCAAAAATAGGGTCTTCCCCGGCACAATTGGACTATTTTTGCCGTAATTTTTCGCTATGTACCGAATGATGACAGCTATAGCTCTGGGATTTTTGTTATTATCTGCCTGCAAGGGACAGCCGGGCGACGAAAAGAAGGACGGCGGCTTGCAATTTGCCGTTGACACGGAACAGCTCAAGCATATGGATTCTATGAAGGCCGCACAACGCCTGGCCGACTCGGTCCTGGTCCAACGGGCGAATAACATGCCGGGTATCAATGCCGGCGCGGGTCGCTTCGTGATTGGTGTTCCGTCCGGCTGGCGGCGGGTTGACACGCTGCTGGGCAATATCCGGGCCGTTATCCTGGATACCCCTTCCACCTTTGCCGGCTTCCGCATCAACCTCAGCATTGTAAGTGATTCCCTTCGTGGAATGTCTGTGGATGACTATATGCGGGGGACCATTGGCAGCCTCGCCCAATATGTCCCGCAATTTTCGCTTATTGGAAAGGGTGAGCGGACATTCGGCACGCGGCCGTCCCGGTGGCTACATTATACCCAGAACCGCGATGGCACCCGGCTGGAGAACATCTGTTATCTCATCCCGGATAAAGGCATTGTTTATATCCTGACGTGTTCGACGCTGAAAGGCCGGCTTTTGGGGTCCCGCCCCGCATTCGAGCAGGCGGTGACTTCTTTTACGCCGCAGAATTAGATCGCCGGAGAATTAGATCGCCGGAGAATTAGATCACCGGGGATCAGGTCATTTCCGCGCCAATTGTACTTCCTGCCAGATCTGGGCGTCGTCGTAGAGATTTCGGTTGGTGCGTCCCATGCCGCCGCGACCGCCGCCGATCCCGACCCCCATTCCAATCCCCGACATCGCCAGACCGGGACCTCCAAAGCCACCCATTCCCCCGCCGACCCCGAACCCGAGACCCGGGCGGCCTCCCCCGCCACCTTCCCGCGGAATACGCGCCGACGGCGGCAATGCCTGGATAAAGATACCCACCGCCAAATCGCGGGTAGTATAGGGAGTGGCAGGATCGTGACCCGGATATAGCGCCTGGAGCGGGATCGACGCTTCGTAGATCAGATCACCCTTGTTGTTGTAGTCGAGCCGCATGATCACGCCGACGGAATTGCTATCACCGTAGGTATAATTTTTGATGGTCGAATCCTTGCTGAATCCGTAGAGCGAATAAGTTCGTTTGTCTGCAAGGGTGACCGGCTTATTCTGATACCGCTGCGGCTGGGCTTCTTCCATCAACTTGCGGTCCGGGTCACTGCGTTCATCCAGCGGATAGCCGATTCCGACGGCATCCCCATTGCTTTGATCTCCTTTGGTATTTACCCAAACCGACATCCCGCCCTGGATGATCTTCTGCTGTTCCTGGCGGCTGGAGGTTGACAGGAGGATATACAGGTTCTGCTGGTCGTTGCTGATCGAATAATTTACATTTTCTTCATGCACTACGTACGGCAGCGGCTTGACCCAATCCTGGTCGTTACCGTCGATCGTCAGCGGTTTCGACTGCCAGATCGCTTTTGCCTGAGACTTGTCAGACTTATCCGATCCCTGACTCTGCCGGGAGGAACTGCATCCTGCCGCCAGCAATAATATCGCGATACTCAGTATGTTGAATCCCAATGGCTTCATACCTGGTTTATTTAACTATACGAAACAGACGGGGCAAAGGTACCGCTGGAATTTGTTAAAGTCAGTTAACGGGCCAGGTCTTCACCGGTACATTCCAGCCCTGCACCGACAGGAGCGGGGTCGGGGCATAGGCAGGGCCATGCGGCTTTGAGTTCCATTCCAACGTCACTGTCCGGCTTTCGCCCGGCGGGATGGACAGATAGTTGTCGCTATAGAAGACCGGCAGCAGGCGCAGATGGGTCACCGGGTCGAGCAGCGAAAGGCGGATGAAAAAAGCCACCGGGCCGCCCGGGGGATTGTGCAGGATAACCTGCAGGCGTTCCTTTCCCGGTTCCGATGACAAGACCCGATGGGTCTCTGCCGTCAGTGCAGCTACCCCCAGCCGTTGGAGCCCCGAATAAACCCCTGCGGAGTCGGGAAGCCAATAGAAGTTGTCGCTGACCACCCTGCGCGCCGTGTCCAGCAGGCGCAGCGACAGGAAAAGACCTTCTTTCCGGCGCAGGGCGTCAATATGTCGCCCGATCGGCAGGTAGGATTTGGAGGTCGTCGGCCCGACCTCGAAGAACTGCTGGCCCAGTGAAGTGACTTTCCCATCCATATCGAAGACGCGCACCTGCATCATCAGGTCACGGCGGGTGCGAAAACCATTGTTGGCGATCATGGTCATCCCCCGGACGGGGTCATACATAATATGTAACGGTTCGCTTCCGGTATGCAGTCCATAGAGACCCGCGTTGACATCGAGATAACAATCGTACATCTGACCGCGGAGCGCCGTCCAGGGGTTCTGTGTCTTCCAGATGATGGCGCCCGTATACCACTCCCACATATGCGAACTGAAGCCTTCCGCCAGCGCGCGGTATTGGTCATAATTGACCAGCTGCGCTTTTTCGGCAAAATCCCGCAGGTCTTTGACGGGGCCATAAGCATAAACAGCTGAATCGTAACCGATGTATTTGTGGTATTTCCAAACCGGGTCCAGGCCCTCTTCACCTTTCCCTCCCTTACCGGGGTAGGAGGGGGGCACGAGATCTTCCTTTGGAATAAACCGTTCCAGCGACTCATAATCCCCCATCCCCACCGACCCTACTTCCGAATTGAAGGGGAACGTCCGCCTGGCCCAAAAGGTTCTTATATCCTCTAACCCATACGGCCCGTCGCCATTCCCACCCAGCGTATTCCGCGACATGCTGTCCGAATTGGAATAGTCGAAAAAATACCGTGTTCCGTCCAGCAGGGGCATCAGCGAATCCTTGAGCGCATGAAAGATATCTTCGGGCGGCGTGATCTCGTTGCCGCCGCACCAGAACGCGAGGGACGGATGGTTGCGCAGGAGCCTGATCTGATCGGCCGCCGACCCGATGAACAGCGCGTGGTCATCGGGATATTTGCGTCGCGTCCATTGGTCTTCTTTTTTCTTCGGATCTTCCCAGCGTCCGTTGCAGTCGCCGGAATTCCAGAAGTCCTGGAAGACCAGCAAACCGTACTTGTCGCAGGCATCATAGAATTCCGGTCTTTCGGTGAGCGCCCCGCCCCAGACGCGGATGAGGTTAAGGTTCATGTCGCGGTGGAAGCGGATCTCGGCGTCGTAGCGCCCGGGGCTGAGCCGCAACAGCTCGTCGGAGACGATCCAGTTGCCGCCCTTGATAAAGATCTTTTGACCGTTGACTTCCAGCTGACGGCTACCAGTAACCGGGTTCCAGCTGGTCGTCAGCTGGCGGATGCCGAAATCGAGGGGAATGACGGCGATGTCCTGGTAGATCTTTTCCCGCTCGCCCGGATTCACGGTATCCTCTACGGCGAATGATATCCGGCCATGATAGAGGGCCTGATCTCCATAACCGTTGGGCCACCATAGCTTCGGATGCGTGATGGTAATATCGGGGATCGTCACTTGCTTCCTCTCTCCGGGCGCCAGTGTCAACGATTCAACGGAACCACGGATAATGTTGCTGTCACTCAACGAGAAATAGACATTTCCCCTGATGGGTATCGTGTCCGGATTCTCGACTTCAGCGGTAATCCTGAGGACGGCCGGCGCCTGATCGGAATCGTCGGGATAGCGGATTCCCGGAACGAGCGTCACCACGTGCGGGTTGGTAATGCGGATCGGGCGGGTAACATCCATCCACACTTTGTCCCAGATGCCGGTATTCCGATCGGCGACAGGTTGGATCCAGTCCCAGCCGGCGACATATTGATGCGTTACACTACGCGCGATCTCGCCGTCGCCGCCCTGCCCCCCATTAGGATTGCCGACGGGGTCCGGGGGATAGACGATGACAGCCAACCGGTTGTTCCCGTTACGATTCAGCCATCGGGTGATATTATAGGTCTGGCGCAGAAACATCCCGTAGTGTCTTGAGGTGTTGAGGCGATGCCCGTTCAGCCAGATGTCACAGCTATAATTCACGCCGTCGAAATTCAGCCAAACCTGTTCCCGCGCCTTTTCAAAATTGCTCCGGCCATATGCCCCGCTATCCCTGAAATCCTTTACAAACCAGTAGGTATAATAATCCCTCCCTGCCGTATAGATATCCGGGATCTGCCGATTGTTCATCCCATAGAACGGATCGGGTTCGAGGTGGTTATTGATGAGCGTTGTGAGCACTGTCCCCGGCACGGTCGCAGTGAGCCAGCCTTTGGTACTAAAATCCGGTCGGGATACACGGCTGCCTTCGGCGTGCACTTTGCCGATCGCCTGGCATTTCCAGCCGGTATTCCATTCACCATATTGAGCATGTAAAGAGGAAAGAAAGATCGTGAGTAGGCCGGTCAGCCAATAGTTTTTGCCCATGACCAAAGATACGGATCGAAAGGCAACTCCTGGGCGCGACGGAGCAGCAGTTTCTTTCCTTTGCCGCACCATTGCTGCCTGCCTATTGGCCCGACACGACGATCATCCCGGGGTCCGTCACCACGATCTCCGGCTTGTCCCGGTAACTGACCACGGTCCCGGTCACACAGATCGTTTTCCCGTCGAGGGCCGAACCCATATCCCTGGCGGCGTCGCGCAGGACGATGGTCAGCTGCTGATTGGGATAAGCCGCGCCGAGATCGACCAGGGTCAGGTTGTCAAGCGCTTTGATCCCATATACCCTGGCACAGACGTTTATGTATTCATTGTAATGCCGGGCGGCGTCCCGGACGGCAATTGTGGTCGGTGTGGAAGCAGGCGCGCCGGCGGGAGCATTACCGGCATTCGTCACGGGCGCCGGTGCCGCACTTGCCGCCAGGCCGTTCCTGAAGATCTCATTCAGTACGCCGGCCAGCCGGATGCCTGCCTTTTCGATCCGGTCCCCGATGATCCCGATATGGGCCTGATAATAGCTGTCGTCGATAGTGCGGCTTTTCATGGCATCGACCTCCGCATATAATCGGGAGCTGACCTGGTAACTTTCCCAGATCCATTGGATGAGCGGTTCGCTTTGCCATTGCCTGATCTGCGCGGCGGTCGCGTGATCGTATTTCTCCGCCATCTGCTCGTACGTCAGCCCCTGATGATCGATCAGCTTACTGTCCCAAAGCGCATGCAGATTGGTGCCGTTCCCGTCATAATTCAGCTGGATGGTGTTGCCGCCTTTGTCCTCCTCGCGGCTGACATGCATCGGCTGGTGAAGATCGCCGACGAAATGGACAATATATTTCAGCGCTTCGACCTTTTGCGGGCGGGTAGATGCCGTACTGCCGAGGATCTGCTCCTGCCGAAGCAAGGCGCTATAGACATTCTCCCGGGTCATACCCTTCACCTTCGCCTCGAATTCGGTAAAGCTCAGGCCGAGTGGCAGATTGATGTAATGCCAGGTAGCGGTATTCCGGTAAGCCGGCTGGCTCCGGACCTCATCGGGCCAGGTACTGATCTCGGCAAGCGTCGTGTCGCCGATCAATTCACGGACGGCTGCTGTCGCCTGCGGGGTCAGATGGTTCGCAGCGATCTTGCCAATCGTCCGGTGGCCGGTTACGCCCCAGGAAAGCAGGGCGGCAGAAAGGACAAGCGAGAAAAGGGATAGAGCAATTTTACGCATACGGTCATTTGGTTGCGCAAGATAGGTTTCTCCCGCCGGCTTTTCCCGCCGCCGTCCATATTATTTTTCGCACAATTGTTTTAATTTGTTCAACCCCTTTCCAAAGTCCCGGTCCATATTCTTCTTCATGACCCCGAATATTTTGATGATATTCATCGGGTAGGGGGTCGAGCTCTCGATCCCCCAAATGGCCCGTGTCGATCCCCGCTCCTCTTCCAGCCGGATATAGGCTTCCGCAAGAGCTTTGAACGGGCGGAGGAATTCGATCCGGGTAGTCATTTCGGTAGGCGCGGTAACGCCCAGGATCGTCTGGCGGCCTGCGCCCACATTTTTCTCCTTGCTGTCCCAGGAGTATGTTGCCCCGGGCGTGCCATCGACCCCTGTAATGGATTGAGTAACGGCCGGATCCCGGTCCAGCCAGGGATTCCAGGTATTGATGGCACCGAGCGAGTTGACATGGCCCCAAACATTGGACCTCGGCGCCTGGATTAAAACGTTCTTTTCAAAGCTCCATCCCGTTCCCACGAATGCAGCCACCACCAGAAAGAGCACGATAAGACCCAGAATAATGTAAAGGACTATCATATAAGATGCTTTTTTGGTTGATATAAATATAACATTTTTGTCCTTTTTTTCCCGCGTAAGTGTAGGATCCATTCCGTGCGTACCTTTGGTAAAAGCGCCTAAGTCATGAAAAATCTCCTCAGAATAGCCCTTCTTTCGGGCGGCTTTATTATAGCCTTTCTGGCAGCACGGGCCTTCCTTCATTCGGCACCGTCTTCCGTCCTGACCGGGCCCGCCAAAGGGTTTGCCGTCGTCGAACTGTTCACCTCCGAAGGTTGTTCCAGCTGCCCGCCCGCCGACCAGCTTGTGGCCCGCATTCAACGGGAGGACCAGGACCAGCCGGTTTATATCCTGGCCTTCCACGTGGACTACTGGGACCGGCTGGGCTGGAAGGATGGCTTCAGTGACAGCCGGTACACCCAACGCCAGCGCCGGTACGCCACCTGGCTCAATCTCGGGTCGATCTATACGCCGCAGATCGTCGTCAACGGCCGGAAGGAATTTGTCGGGTCGCAGGAAGGCACCCTCCGCAGCGCTATCCACAGCGGTCTCGAGCAGACGCCGTCGGCCCGGCTGACGCTCGGCGATATCCGGCTTGACCAGGGTAACATTCATTACCATTACGATGTCAAAAACGCCGCCGCCAATAGTTCCCTGATCGTGGCGCTCGTCCAACGTTCGGCTTCAACCGATGTAAAAGCCGGCGAGAACAGCGGCCGCACCCTTTCGCACGTGCAGATCGTTCGGAACCTTTCAGTCACTGAGGTAGGTACGGGCGCGAACGGGTCGGGAGCGTTGCCTCTTCCGCAAGGACTGGCAGGCGGGGGAGAACTCATTGCCTTTGTCCAGCATGACGATAACGGGCAGATTGTCGCCGCGACCCGCGCAGCGATCCCATAACCGGAAAGTGGCGATCCCATAACCCGAAATATGGTATCTTCATGGCGATTTCGTTTATCTTTAGCCGACAATCTACTACTATGCAGGCCCGCTCGATTGTCATGCTCCTCCTTCTGGAATGTTACGCTTGCCGCCAGTCTCAGCCCCCTAACCCGGTGGTATACGGCGACAATCCCGCCGCCGGTCATTATCTCAACACCAGGGGCATCCGCCTTTACTACGAGACTTACGGTGAAGGCGCACCGCTCCTGATGCTGCATATCAACGGCGGCTCTATCAACAATTTTTCGAACCAGATCCCTTATTTTGCCACGCGCTACCAGGTTATCGCCGTCGACACTCGCGCCCACGGGAAGTCGGTGGACCCCGGCGACTCGCTGTCCTTCGAACAAATGGCCGATGATTTCAATGCCTTGCTCGACAGCCTGCACCTCGACAGCTGCTATGTGATCGGCTGGAGCGACGGCGGCATCAGCGGTCTTCAGCTGGCGATCCGGCACCCGGAGAAAGTGAAAAAGCTGGTGGTCAGCGGGCCCAATATCTATCCCGATACGACCGGGCTCGTTCCGTTCATTTACCACTATCTCGAACGCCTGGCCGACACGCTGCAGCACAAGCCGCAGACGCCGGAGGTAAAGAATCAACTGAAGATCGTCGAGCTCAATCTGAAGGAGCCAAAGCATATGACGCTCGATCAATTGGCGACGATCCATTGCCCCACGCTGGTGATGGGCGGCGATCATGACGGCATCCCGTCCTATCATCTGTGGCTGATCTCCCGGCATATCCCCCAGTCCTATCTCTGGATCGTGCCCAACTCGGGCCATTCGGTGGCGATCTATTATAAGGATCTATTCAACCAGGTGGTCGGTGACTTCCTGGCGAAGCCCTATCGGCGGATCGAAGGACTGGACGTATTGCATTAAAACACAAATTATACTTTCACATGGTCAATCACGAGTTCAACCCCCTCTCCGTCACCGACGGCACCGAAATGGATCTGTACGTAGCAACACCCGCCGACAAAGTCCCGTTTCCCCTGGTCATCGTTTTGCAGGAAGCTTTTGGGGTCAACGGTCATATCCGCCGGATCGCCGACCGGCTCAGCTATGAAGGCTATGCCGCCGTCGCGCCCGATCTCTTTCACCGCACGGGCCGCCGCCTCGATCTTCCGTACAATGACTTCAGCAAAGTGGCGCCGCATTTCCAGGCGATAACTACCGAAGGTATGACCGCCGACCTGCAAGCGGTCTACCAATGGGCGCAGCAGCAGCCCAACATTCGCACCGACAAGATGGGCAGTGTCGGGTTCTGTCTCGGCGGCCGGGTTTCCTTCCTCGCCAATGCCATCCTGCCGCTAAGCGCCGCCGTCTCCTACTATGGCGGCTATATGGACAAGCTGACGGACATCGCGCCGCAGCTTCATGCGCCACAGCTATTCTTCTGGGGCGGAAAGGATCAGCATATTCCGAAAGAGGTCATAGACAAGGTGGTCGGCGCGATGCAAGCCGCCGGGAAGTCCTATACCAGCGTCGTGATCTCCGATGCCGATCATGCGTTCTCGTGTGATGAACGCCCCAGTTATAACCCGGCGGCAGCCAAAGAGGCCTGGGCGCACACGCTGACCTTTTTCAGCAGCCGGCTGAAGGGTTAAGCGTTTTTCATCGCCCCGTAGACAAACGCCGGCGCCACGCGCTTTTTCGATGCCTGTTCGTAAGCATAGGCGATGGCGAGCAGCTGCGGCTCCGTATATGCCCCGCCCACGAAGGAGATACCAACCGGCAGTTCCATCACCGTGCCCATCGGTACGGTGATATGCGGATACCCGGCCATGGCCGCCGGTCCGGAGAACCCGGGGCCGGTGCGGTAGTCGCCGCTGATCAGGTCGATACAACAGGCCACCCCGTTGGTCGTGCCGCAGATGGCGTCCAGCTGGTTGTGGCGGATGAGGTCATCGATCACGGTCCGCGCCGTCAGGAGCTTCTTCAGCGCGTCGGTATACTCGGGGTTGTCCAGCCCGCCCCGGGCTTCGCTCCGTTCCAGCATCTCCTGTTTGAAGTAGGGCATGGCCCTTGCGGCGTTTTGCCGGTTAAAAGCGATCACGTCGGTGAGAGACCGGACCGGGGCATCGGTGGCTGTAGCGAGGTACTTGTTCAGCCCATCCTTAAATTCATATTGCAGTACGAGACCTTCCGCCTGGTTGGCGTCGCTCAGCTGCTTCTGCAGCTCGATTTCGACGACGGTCACGCCTTGCCCTTTCAGCAGGGCGAGCGCATCCTGGAACAAGGCCAGTACGCCTTCGTGACCGTTGCTGAGAAAAGATCTTTCGACACCGATCCGTTTTCCTTTCAGCCCGTCCGGATCCAGGAAGGAAGTATAGTCTGAATGGGTCTTCCCGTTACTTTCCAGCGTCACCGCGTCCTCCGGATCGACGCCCGCCAGTGCGCCCAGCAGGAGCGCGGCGTCCCTGACCGTCCGGGCCATCGGCCCGGCCGTATCCTGCGTAACGGAGATGGGAATGATACCACTGCGGCTGAGTAACCCTACGGTTGGTTTGATGCCGACGATCCCGTTACAGGAGGATGGGGAGACAACGGATCCGTTCGTCTCGGTGCCGATGGCGACGGCGCATAAGTTGGCGGAAACTGCTGAGCCCGAACCGGCGCTGCTCCCGGAAGGATTGCGCGCCAGCAGGTAGGGGTTCTTTGTCTGACCGCCACGGCTGCTCCAGCCGCTGGTGCTGCGTGTCGACCGGAAATTCGCCCATTCGCTGAGATTTGTTTTTCCCAATAGAACGGCGCCGGCAGAACGAAGCTGACCGACAATGAAAGAGTCCCTGGCCGCATGATGTCCTTCCAGCGCAAGCGATCCCGCGGTTGTCATCATCTTGTCCCCGGAATTGATATTGTCCTTGATCAGCACGGGTATCCCGTGCAGCGGACCGCGGACCTTCCCGGCTTTCCGCTCGGCGTCCATTGCCGCTGCAATCATGAGTGCATCGGGGTTGATCTCGATGACCGAGTTGAGCGCCGGCCCCCTTTTGTCGATGGTTTCGATGCGCTTCAAATAAAGTCTGGTGATCGATACCGAACTGTATTCGCCGCTGGTCATCTTCGCCTGAAGCTGGTCGACGGTCATTTCGAGCAAAGGAAACCCCGCGTCGGGAATGCTGTCAACCCCGCGCGCGCCCGGCCGCCGCGCGGGAGATGAAAAGAAGGACTCGAGGCTAAAGGCGGAAATGCTGAAGCCGGTCAGGGATCCGGCCCGGAGAAAATTACGGCGGTTCATAAGCAGTATTGTTTACGCGTGATACCGACGAATGTAGGATAAAAACCGGGTCTGACCGAACACCTGTTGTACTAATTATTTTCTGATCAACCTTTTGATCTCGTCAATCTGCCGCTGCAGATCGGCGATCTTCTGCTCCTGCCCGATGGCCCGGCGATCCTGCCGGGCGATCTTCCTGTTCTGTTCCGCAATCTTCCTGTTCTGTTCCGCAATCTTCCCGTCCTGTTGGTCGATGATCTGTTGCTGCTCCTGTATCGCTTTGACCAATGGTACGACGAAGGCGTCGTAGCTGAGGCTATAATGGTCCTGGTCGGTAACCGGCCGGATGATCCCGCTAAAGTCATAGCCTGATTCCGCGGCGGCCTTTTCGACTTCCTGGGCGATGAACCCGCTGCGTCGGATGCGTGTGGCCTCATCATATGCAGCCGGGACCACATAATTCGACTGCCCGTTCCCGTGCGCGAGCTGCGCGTCAAAACGCCGCACATCGAACTGGTAAGTGACCGGCCGGAGCTTCAGGATAAAATTCAGCCCTTTTACATCTTCCCGCACGTTGAATTTGAATCTCCCATCGGACGGTGTAGTGAACGGGACCTGGCCTTCGATCACGGTAACTGCTGCGTTGCCGATCCGGACTTTGTTCGAAGCGTCGACAATGGCCTGGTTGCCGATGGCGGTTGCGTTGGTCAGGTTGGGCGATGCTACATCGGCCATAAATCCCAGGGCTGTATTGTTGCTTCCGGTGGTATTGCTGACCAGCGCAGAATCGCCGATGCCCGTATTGTCATTACCTGTGTTCTTGATCAGTGATACCGCGCCAAATGCCGTGTTCTCATTGCCCGCACCGTTGTTGCCCAGGCTTTCCAGGCCCATGGCCGTATTTCCGGAACCCGTGGTGCTGAACTCCAGGGCCAGATAGCCCACTGCGGAGTTGTAGTTACCCGTCGTATTGCCTTCCAGGCTCGCATATCCTTCAGCTGAGTTAGAAACGCCGGTGGTATTGTTGAGCAGCGAGTAAAGTCCGATCGCCGCATTGTCTTCACCCGTCGTATTATTCATCATGCTTTGATACCCGATGGCGGTGTTGGCCGAGCCCCGGCTGTTATACATCGCGCCAAAGCCGATGGCCACACAAGCGCTGGCATCCGAGTTGTAGAAGGCGCCGGAACCCAGCGCCACGTTGCAACAGCCACCGTTGGTACTATACATCGCCTGATAACCCGCTGCTACGTTGTCGGCGCAAACGGTACAGGAATTGAGCGCCTGATAGCCGGTCGCCACGTTCTGTATCCCCGTTGTATTCAGGATCATTGCATGATAGCCGGTGGCGGTGTTCTGAGTTCCGGTGGTGTTGTTATAAAGAGCCTGATACCCTATGGCCGTCAGCCCGCCGGCGGTTGTATTGGCAAACAACGCCTGGGTTCCGATCGCCGTATTATAAGACCCGCTTTGGTTGGCAAACAACGACTGATACCCGCTGGCCGTATTGCCGGCTCCCGAGGTATTGAAGATCATCGATCGTGCACCCGTAGCCGTGTTGAATCCGCCGGTTACGGTGCTCTGCAATGCAAAGGCGCCAAACCCCGCATTGTCCTTTCCGGCCGAATCGACGACCCCGGTAAAATATCCCCAGTATGTATTCTCCCTCGACGAGTCGATGTGCCCCGACGGCTGGTTGTTCACGCGGATATTCAGCGGCACATTATTGATAGTTCCCAGGAAGCTGGCGGCCGTCGTATTATTTCCCATCAGCAGCCACGCGGAATGGCCCGCGCTCACGGCCGGCGCCCCCACCAGCAGGTTCTGCCACGCGGTCCCGGTATTGTACCATACTGTATTGGTCGTCGTGTCAAAAACCAGAAGCCCCCGCGTGTTGGGGATCATCATGCGCGCGGCGGAGCCCATCCGCGGGATCAGAAGGCCTTTGGTGCCAGACTGGATGTCCAGGATGGCGTTAGGATCAGGACGAGAGCCATCGGCATTTATGGCAATGTTCTGGGAAAAAGCAGGCAGGAGAAAAAGCAGCCAACAGGCTGACAGGAGCAAATGTTTTTTCATTTTCCAACAGTTTAAGGAGTGAAGAATAGATGAACGCTACAGCCGGATCAGCTTCATATAGGATGGCGCCAGCCCCCGGACCCCCACGTAGTAGATGCCGGCTGCATAGCGCGTCACCCCCCATTGGACGATGGTCGTACCAGCCAGGCAATGCACTTGCCTTACTTCAAGCAACTGGCCGGTGGCGTCGTACAGGCCGATGGTCGCGTCTTTTTCTACGGAGGTCGTCAGTTTCAGCTGGAAGCCGTCCCGGATCGGATTGGGATACGCTTCCACCGATATCCTGTCGGCCGCGCCCGAAGTGCCGGTCGCCAGCGTGAACCGATGCAGCTGGTCGAGACGGGTTTGTACTACCCAGTTGCTGTCTGTATTGGTCTTCGCTGCGCCCAGGGCTTGCCAGTCGGTCCCGGCATCGGTGGTAGAGAACAAGGTCAATCCCGGCTTGCTGTTACCCGCGAGTTCGCCGTCGAAGTAGTATAAACGTAGTGTGGCCTGAAGCCCGCTGTTGGCAGCCGGCTCAATATCGAAATAGCGTTGGATGCCGGTGATGCCGCCCGCAACCGGCTGTGCGACATGGCCGCGGATGATCGTCACCATTCCCAGGTCGGCGGGACTGGAAATGGCCACCCCGATATTGCCCGGATTAAACTCCTGCGGTGCATTCATCTCTGCGCTTCTTCGGATAAGGCCGCCGGTTATCCCGGTGATGCAGGCGCCGTCCCGCTCGCCGAAGATGCTGCCTGTCGATCCCAGGTCCAGCAAATGACCGTTCAGGTCAAGGTTGCCGCTATCCAACGTGATCGCATGGCTGAGCAGAACATCATTGTCGAGTCGAACTGCATGGGAAGCCGTCGCAATGACCACATTGTATAGCGAGAGCGTCCGGCTCCCTCCGAGATACTGAACGGTCGTCAGGTCATCGCCGGTAAGCAACAGAGTGCTGTTGCCGGGAATGAAAAGCCCGTTATTGACGATACCGGTATTATTCAGGACGACATTGGGCGTCCCGGTCGCGACCAGATAGACATCCGGGCTTAACTGCAGGCCCTGTGCAGTTAATACGCCGGGCAGCACGCTACCCAGCACGCTACCTAGCAGGCTGCCTCGCAGGCCGCCCAACAGGAAGGG